>CP090855.1:1500000-1800000 GCA_041879425.1 Vibrio pomeroyi
TTTTTAGTGAGAGCTGAGTAATCAGGTACTGAGCGTTATGGTGAACTTTCCCACAATCGATGTGTAACCTAGGGTAGTTCACCCTTTTTCGGCCAGTTTACTTGCTATTATAGGGAAGGTTGACGATACGATGTGCAGTAGATGCTCAACAGGCTGTGACAAGACATCAGTAACCGGTAGACCAAATTCGGTAGTGTAACTGTCTATCGCACGACAGGTTTCATCTAAAGACATATCTTCATGATTCAGTGTTAGTCCAATAACACCGGTATTAGAAAACGTTTCGATAAGATTTATTTCTGAGGCAATCGAAGGCATTGGGCAATCAGGAAAATCACTACGATATAAACGTGTAGGAGCATGTTGCAATATCACACCCGTTGGACAACTGCCACGTAAGATAAAAGCGCTGGTTGAAAACGCAGGGTGACTTAAAGCTCCTTGCCCTTCAATAATTATCAGATCCGGATTTTCTTTTTCATAGGCCTGTACAATGACAGATTCCAACTCACCGGCACAAAATTGTGAAGGAACAGCATCGAGTGCAACGCAGTATTGTGCGCCTTGCATAATGCCTGTTTGCCCAGTGGCAATCAGAACGACGTTAAGGCCTTTTTTAATCAGTTCATTCGCCAATATTGTCGCTGTTGTTCGTTTTCCTAGCGCGCAATCCGTCCCCATGACAGCAATTCTCGGACATTTAACGTTGTGTATTTTCCCGCTAAACGTTTTCAGATCGCCTTTATTTTTGGGTTTGCGAGTATCGAATATTCGAACGTTATTCTTTAAGCTAGCTTCTAAAAATAGAGGATCATCGGTTAGGAATTCATGTAAGCCATTTACGATGTTCATTCCTAGTGACATGGCATTTAAAATGATACTTTTATCTAAGTCAGATAAAAAACCACTTGATGGCGCAATGCCAAAAATGAAGTAATCGGGAATACTTTCCGCGTGAATGATAGCTTCTTCAGCATTGGCAAGGATCGGTATTCCATTGGCTTTGTTATCAAGTACTTCTCCAGCATCTAAGCCGGCAGACACACTATCAATAACCGATAGAATACGATAGCTTAATGAATGCCTCACTAGCCCATTAGCGGTTTTACCATCAATTTCACCGAAATTACCTTCGCAATATATAATTGCCGAAGGGATGACAGGTTTCACTTTCTGAGCAAGTGGTAGCCAAGGAGCGATATGGGTTACATCGTAGTTGGTTTTGAAATTTTCAATTCTAGTGAGTTTGAAGATGTTTCTTAACTTTTGGGTTGAAATAGACATAATTAAAGCCTGCTATGAGGCTTAGGAGGGCAACTAAGGAGTGCCGAGATGCGAGTTCGGAAAAGAAAAGAAGCCCCTACTAAGCGGTAGGGAGAACAACCAAGGTAACACACTCACCAGACTTTTGTTGATTATTATTCATACGTCCTCTAAGTCTATTACTTTCAGGCTTCACCTATGCTAACGTGACTGATTAGAGATCTAAGACTCATTGTTCAACGTGGCCGTATCAACCTCTCAGCTTTAAGGCTTCAAGATATTTTTTCTAATATCAGTTAAGTAAATTAGAGTTTTTGATCTAACGCGTTTTTGTCCGTGCGACCTGAAGTCGTATGAAGCGTTGTTCACCACGAAAGAGTGAACCATCTGTATCACCAGATGACCCTAGGATCCTGAATAAAGCAGCGGATCTGACAATGTAACGAAACTTGGCTATGAGGCTGAGTGGGAACAAAATCGTGAGAGGATGTTCCTCCTGAAAACCACGGTTCGGGTAAGTGCTAGGGAGTCAATATGATGAATGTAATGTGAATCCATTTAAGGCGCGTTATACGCTGAAGCAGCGGAAGTGGTTAATACGCTGTAGCCAAAAGGCAACGAGAGTCGGAAAGAGATTGGACAATGCTCTTTCGTGGTCATTGTACTCTCCGCACCATTGTGGGCATCTAAGTTGACATTTTACGCGACATACGGAACAGGGTAAGCCTGTATATCTCCCTATGGGAAAGCAGTCTGTGAAGATTGCCGATAGGTATGCAGGTAAAGGAGGTTAGAAAAAGCGAATGCCGCTTTGTAACGAAGCGGATACAGGTTTGTATCTGGCGCGAAAGCGAGCTGACTTCTAACTGGTCTCCCGTTGCGAAAGAGTTTGAAGAACTTTATTAAAGAAGAAAAGCAAATGATGATTTCAAATGAAATTAGTGCGTCTTCTTACAATGAACCGTGGTCTATCAATTACTGAGTGACCATTGGGGAAGTATTAAAGCTTCAAGTGCATATCGCAAAGGTAATTAAAACGAAGGGTTAGTGCCGTGACCAATTGTTGGTATCGCTCTAATCCTAAAACGATCTAATTACTGGGTACTTAACGGTGCCTTTGAGGAGGCTTGAGCCGTATGCAGTGAAAGTTGCACGTACGGTTCTGAGGAGGGTGGCACCTGGCAACAGGTGCCGTCTATCCGACAAGAGTGTGTTAGCGCAGTTCATAGCAAGCACTTGCTTTTGGTTACTCGACGCGAGTAACTTTATTGTTATGTTTGGAAAAAATAATAAATAATCTCCTGCACATTATTTTTCTATATGTCGTAGAGAGTAATATCTTGACTGGTAGAGGGAAGGAAAATGAAAACCAAGATAATAATGTTGTGTCTACTCGGTACCTTATGTGTCAGTGCTAGCGCGAAGGAACCAAGATACCATTCTGCGCTAACATTCAAAGCAATATTTAGTGAAGACAGAGACAAGCCTGTAGAAGTCTATTACTGGTATCCTACGACGAACGAAAAAACCAACTTCACGTTTGGTAGGGGGAACATTTTCAAATCAATCGAAACACAGTTAGATGCCCCTTTAGCAAGTGGAAAATTTCCCGTTGTGCTTTTGTCGCAGGGCGGAACGCGGTCAGCGTTTTCCCACAGTGGTTGGATAGCCTCAAGCCTAGCGCAACAAGGTTATATCGTTATTATACCTAAGCCTCCTGCACCGAACGAAATCAATGCAGAAATGGCTGTTGATGAAATCACATTCAGAACCAGTGATTTGATATTAGGGCTGAACGAATTAAGTTCGGTCGGCATACTGTCCGGAGGCGTAGATACTGAAGAAGTGCAGGGTGTCGGCTTTTTTCTGGGCGGCACATCTATGCTGATACTCTCCGGAGCCCAAATAAGCCCGGAAAAATACCGAACATCGTGTCACAACGCCACCAATATGGACTGTCATTGGTTAAGTGAAAATAACGTTGATATTACTAACATCCCGGATCAAAAATTCCCCCGATTTCAGTCTGAAAACAAACTGAAATCGGTCGTCGTTATCAACCCTGAGCTAACGAAAACCTTTGCTCCTGAAACACTGGCCTTGATGAACAATGTCATCACTGTGGTGACGCTTTCTGAACGGCCACATCCTGCACTGACACCAGCCGAATCACTCGTTGCTCTTCCCAATGTGAAATATCAAGAGATTCCCAGTGCGACTCAGTTTAGTGCGTTTGCAGAATGTACTGAGCGTGGCATTAAAATTCTTGCATCAGAAGGGGAAGAAGTACTTTGCCAGGAGCGTGACGAGGTTTCTAGAAGGGACAATCACCAGCAAATTTTGGATGTAATTCTGGCTAGGTTAACAAAGCCATAAGAATAACAACCATGCGGAGCTTTCTTACACATTGTCTGCTTGGGCCAGCAAAGCGAGGAGTATGTTTTGCTGGCTTGTCGCTACACCAAAATTAGTTACACTTTTAAGCAGAACACGGATAATCATCAAATATATAATAGGTGGGCAACAGCAAGGTTGTCTCCATATCATATTACAAGACTTACTGATGACAATGTTATTTACCCTAATTAAGTACCTGTACTAACATTTTGAAACTTAGAAGAACACACAAAATACCAACGATCCTCTTAAGAACTTTGTTTGGGAAATACTCTGCGCAACGCACTCCGAGGCTAGTAGTTAAGTAGCTGCTAATGGAGAAGCTGATCATTGCAGGAAGGTATATGTATCCTAATACTAAGTTGCTCCAATCTGTATTTTCCCATCCGTTTAACATGTATCCGAGGCTTCCAGATAGTGCGATAGGGAAACCTATCGCAGCGGATGTGCCAATAGCACGTTTGACCTCAAAATTTTGCTGGACAAGATAAGGGATGATCAAGCCCGCACCGCTTATAGAGACAAGTGCTGATACAGAGCCAATCACAGAGCCTACAGTGATATTACCGATAGTCCCATGTGGATTTGGATTGTACTCATTTTCAGTGTTAAGAAACATCTTATAAGCTACATACAACATGAATACGCTGAAAAAACCTGCCAGATAAACTCCCTGTAGATACGATGCTGCGAATGTGGCGCAAAATGTTCCGACTAGAACTCCGCTCAACATTTTTACTACCATTGTTGGCTCTACATTCTCTTTTTTGTAGTGAGCACGCATGCTGCCCAATGTTGTAATAATCATCGAAGCCATCGATGTCCCTAACGCAAGATGTACCACTTCTGTATCAGCTATTCCCTGTAGTGAAAACAGAAATGCAAAAATAGGGACGGCCATTCCACCCCCACCCACACCAACGAGTCCAGCGAGAAAGCCAATGCCCAAGCCTGCTGTAATGTAATAGATAATAAAGATAGGTTCGTTCATGATGGTTCTGCCTTCGATAAAAATGGTCGTTGTTAAAATGTTACTCGAACGCTAACTTGTTATGGTAACGTTAATAAGACAGAAAATAATGAGTAGTGGCCAAAATGGAATTAAATCAAATGACAAACTCTGATTACAGTGAATGGAAAAATGGAGCCGCGCTGATCGCTAAGGAGTGGCAGCATGAAAGGAGTAACGTCAATCATTTGGCTCAACGGCCGCATAATTGGCACAATCATCATCGAGGCCAGCTACTTTGTATAGATGAAGGGCTAATACAGGTAAAAACCGATGAAGGAGCGTGGATACTACCACCTCACCGAGCTGGTTGGATCCCCCCAGGTGCGATGCACAGTGTTTATTTTTGTGGTCCTCTGAAAGGTCGTTCATTACTGTTCACTCCAGAGAGCTGTGAGCAGTTTCCAATAAGGCCTTGTGTAATCCAAATGAGCGATGTCTTGAAAGTCCTTTCGATTAGGGCATCGAGATGGAACAAAACAGACGAGCTACCTACACAGTGTTTACGTATTCTTTCCGTAATATCTGATGAAATCGTCGGTAGCCCTCATGAGTCACTCTACATCCCATTGCCCAAAGACCCTAGATTACAAAAAGTCACTCAAGCAATTTTAATTGATCCAAACAGCAAACACTCTGTTGAGCATTGGGCAAATATCGGGGCAATGTCATCTCGGACGTTAAGACGATTGATTCGAAGTGAGTTAAACATGAGTTTTAGTGAATGGCGGCAACAAATACTACTAATACATTCGTTAGAAATGATGGCGCGCGGAGAATCAGTGGGAGACGTCGCATATGTTTTGGGTTATTCGACGCCCAGTAACTTTATCGCAATGTTTCGTCGGGTCTATGGCGATTCACCCACGCGTTACTTTTCGAATCGTGGCATATAGTTGCAAAGAGCTTACCTGAATTAGGTTCGTTTTTATGTAATGAGGTTTACATACATTTACTAACCCAAAACGAGCAATCTAGCCTATAGGCTCTAGCTTATTTTTGCCCCGTTATTAGTTTCGGCAACATGCTAGCGTTTTTAGATAACTTGAATTTCCCAAAATACAATTCATGTGATGTCTAAAAACTATATAGTGTCAATTATGGGTAGCATTATGTGCAAGGACAAAGTTGTAACGCCCAGTCAGACTAGTGCAATTTCGTACGCTCTTCGTCAATCAGACTGACACTTCACTAAGCTTCATTTTACTTGGATAAACCTATAGCTTGATATAGGTGCTTAATTTATCACGGCCGCCTTAGAGGTTCATGAGGCTTTCAATGGACTCCTCAATCGAATCAAAATGATAGGAGTGAACCTCATAACCATCACTAGCTTCGATTCTAACTTTTGAAATACCATTGTTAATTTCAGCCTCAAGAAGGCTGAGAGAATGCTCGACTGACTGACAAATAAAGATATTTTGATTGGTGAAAGTGATGCGGCATGATTGTAAAACCATAGTGTTTCCTTTTCTAGCCTAGGCGACAGAATCTCTGTGTTCTGATTGCCAATTGATGACGTTATTAGAAGAATCCCTTCTATTTTTAACAGTAGACTAGATTGTAAAAAAATATAGTTTATTTTCTAGTGGACATCGAAAGTGTGACTTTGAAAAGGTAAGGCTCTGTTATCACGGGATTTAACACTCTGTTAAGCGAAGCATTATTCTATACCTTGGCGTTAAGCTAGGAGGTGCTCTAAGGTTCAAGGAATACTCATTAGGCTTTTCTAGGACTCTGAAAAGTCAGTGCCCAAAGATTGATAGAACAGTGACTACTACTTCTTAGTTTTTAACACGTGCAGTGAGAGTGAGGTACGGAACCGTGATGGCAGAAAGAACGCGTTGAGTGATAATAGTCCTATGCGCCTTTTGTAACTGAGATAAGTAACATCTTCACTTAATTTGCACTAGCCTTATTGTTGCTTCAGCAGCTTAAGGTGTAGCCTTACATGAGAAGTAGTTCAGCTTTTTAGTTGAGTTTTTACAACGAGTTGCGACACTTCAAAGGTTATTTGGTCTACGACCTCTTTTACAAACATGGTTCTGTCATTCCCTGATAATTCTAGGGCGGCTCCAAGGTTGGGGATATTCCAGCGAAGCTTTTTGGGTATGTGTGAATAAACCACGTTTACGCATTCAACAAACAAATTACACTGCTCAATACTTATTTGGTCACATAGCGTAATCACGTAATCGAAGTTTTCTTTTGTCTTTTTGTATTCAAAAACAGTTTTGCTTTCGGTCTGTATAGGTACACAAAGTAAGTTAGACAATTCGTCTAAGATAGCTTGGGGTGTTCCTCCAGTCTCAAACCCTGAGCAAGTTGCTTGTACCATCCCATTAGACTGCTGCTCTACAATTGCTTTAGCGATAGCCGCTCTTACGCCTTTTTTAACGCAAACAAACAGAATGTTGATAGGAGTTGTACTCATACTAAAAATAATCCTTACAAATTAATATCGTCTATTAAACATAGATATTTTGAGGAGCTTTTCAACATGGTGATGACTTTAGACACAAAAGAAGCTAAGAGCTTAGCTCATAACTGAAGTGGTACGGTGAATTGGGCCTGTGATTTAGAGATTGCTCAGACCTCAGATAATCCGCCAATCGCTAAATTAGAAACCACGATCACTCATTCCTATACGAGTCTATGAAAAAGCACAAGTGATCTGCTCCATCAATACAGAACACTAAATTGAGTGATTTCCCATATCTGTAGTTATCCATGAATTGCTAATTTAGAAAAGTCACTGACACGGAATTGTCCAAAAATGAGTTGCTCTAACTCTCCTCATTTCCCCAACATCGCCAGAAATGCATCCAAATATTCTTCAATCGCGAAGTCTGCAGAAACGGGCGGCAGTTCTACGGTAATACACGGTAGGTTTCTTTCTTGGCACCAGGTGCCGAATGAGCCTGGGGTCTCGTAGTCTACGTCTTCGACGATCGGCAGGTTGAACTGCTTGCCTAGCCAAGTGGCGAGTTCCGATTGGGTTGGGTCGTCGACCATGGCGAGTGGTTCGTGGAAAGAGATGACGAATTTGGGCTTACGCTGCTCAATGAGGTTGATGAGTGACTGCACTTCCGGTTCAAGCTGATCGGCTTGGCCGGTTTTCACTTTTACATCTCTGACCGGTGTGTGAGAACTCCAGCGATAGACGGTGCCGTTTTCTGTCCAGTTTTGAGTCGGAAAGGCGCGGTTTAGATCGACTTGGTTAGCATTGGCGCGAGTGCCTAGTTGGTTGCCGTCAGGGTTCATCGACAAGATCACATCGTGTCGCAAGTTGGCTGCAGGCAGGCTTCTTAGCGCACAAGACAAACCTGCGATAGACGCGGTTTCATCACCGTGTGTGCCTGCTATGATTAGCCCTCGAGATTTGCTTTCTACTTGCGAGGGGAAATAGAGCAAAGGTGCGCCCAATACCGACTTTCCGTATGGTAGCGGCTTTATTGAAAATGCAGCTCTTTCCGTTCTTGGAATTAAACTCACCTTTATCTCCTGATTGATCAAGTACTATCAAGTATTAACGATTACAAAAACTACTTAGATAAACGAAAGCATTAAAACTCGTCAACAGTCGCATTGTTAATTTTATTACTTGCTTCAAAGATAGGCTAGGAGAGCAAAAACATATGGATTTTAAGAAACACTCAACGGCGTTACTCATTTCATCTCTATTGACCCATTTTATCTCAGTAACTGCCGTTGCTGACACATTGCCAGCGGGAACTACTCTGGCAAAGCAGCAACACTTGGTGCGCGCGAATGATGCGGAAGCGGCGACACTTGACCCGGCAAAGGCTGAAGGCCTACCAGAAATGCACATTCTACGTGACCTGTTCGAAGGCTTAGTGATTCAAGATCGCGATGGCAATATTACCCCTGGTGTGGCGGAAGCTTGGGAAACCGAAGACAACAAGACGTTTGTATTCCACCTGCGTAAAGACGCTCAATGGTCGAATGGCGATCCGGTGACGGCCGATGATTTCGTGTATGCGATACGACGAGCGGTTGACCCTAAAACAGCATCGCCAAATGTGTGGTATCTGAAGCTCACCAAAATCAACAATATTGCTGATGTGGCAGAAGGTAGGAAGCCGATTGAAGAGCTAGGCGTGTCAGCTGTTGATAAGCACACCGTCCGTTTTGAACTCGACAGCCAAGTACCTTACTTTGTGGCGATGACGGGCCACACATCCATGATGCCAGTGCATAAAGCAGCCCTAGAAAGTAGCGACAAGCCGTGGAGCGATCCTAAGCAATTTGTTGGTAATGGTGCATTTGTGCTAGACGAGTGGGTGGTGAACGAGCGTATTGAACTGAAGAAGAACCCGAAATATTGGGACAGTTCAGATACTCACTTAACCGAAGTGACTTATATTCCGTTTGAGAATCAGAATGCCTCTATTAACCGTTATGCCGTGGGCGAGGTCGATATTACCTCGGACGTACCTACACACATGGCGCAGCAGCTTAAAAGCAAATACCAAGATGCGTTTACTACCGTGCCGCTGCTGTGTACTTACTACTACGCATTTAATACTACGCGACCACCTTTTGATGATGCGCGAGTGCGTAAAGCCGTCTCTTATTCTATGATGCGTGACGTTATCACTAACGGTGTTACTCAGGTCGGCAACTTACCGGCTTATACCTTTGCTCATGAGTACACGGCTGGTTTTGATGCGACACAACCTGAATACAGCACATGGACTCAGAAGGAACGTGACCAAAAAGCAAAGGAGCTATTGAAAGAAGCGGGCTACGATGCGTCTAATCCGTTGGACTTCAAACTGCTTTACAACACCAGTGAGTCGAATAAGTCGATTGCAGTGGCGATTGCGTCAATGCTGAAGGGTAACCTAGGCGCACAAGTTGAACTGGAAAACCAAGAGTGGAAGTCTTACTTGGTGTCACGTCGCCAAGGTGATTTCGATGTAATGCGCGCCTCTTGGTGTGGTGATTACAACGAAGCATCGACCTTCCTGAGCCTGTTGCGCTCTGGTTCTTCGGGTAACTTTGCTCGTTACAATAACGACAAGTACGACGCAGCAATGGATAGCGCCTTAACTGCTACCAGTGAGCAAGATCGTCAAGGTTTCTATGACCAAGCAGAGCAGTTACTGGCAGAAGACATGCCGATCGCGCCAATCTACTACTACATGCAGGCTCGTCTAGTACGACCAAGTGTCGGTGGTTTTGCGAAGAACAATGTAGAAGGGCGTATCTACTCTAAGGATCTCTACATCAAAGAGTAATTGCGTTTGATTCACGCGACGACACACCGCTAAAAATATGAAATAGAGAAAAGGGACGTTGATCATAAATATCTGATCAACGTCCCTTCGTCATTAATCTGTAACGGTAAGCGCAAAAAACTGAAACCTGATTGAAGTATTTTTCACTTTTATTTCAATCAGGTGAAGCCATGTTACCCCCTCTACGTGCCCTTGTTGCGTTCGAAGCTGTTGCCCGCCTCGGTTCTATTGGCGCTGCCGCGCGAGAGCTTTGTGTTACGCAAGCTGCAGTGAGTCAGCAGCTTAAAAGTTTAGAAACCTTTCTCGACACCACACTGTTTGAACGCAGCTCCAAAGGCGTAAAGCTGACGTCGGCTGCCCAGCATTATCAACCGATTGTTGCGGGCTCATTGGCCCATCTGAAATTACAGACTCAAATCCTGTTCGGGGAAAAAGAAACCGACGTATTGAGCCTGCGCGTGAATCACACCTTTTGCCATAACTGGCTGTTACCTCGCCTGCCATCTTTTTATCAAAAATACCCTTTTATCAGGCTCGATATTCAGCTGGTGGACTGGCCATCAACCAACCCTTGTCAGAATGTCGATATCGAACTGACCAACGGCAAAGTTGAAAGTGAAGACACCCATAGTGAGCGACTGTTTCAAGAGCATTGGCAGTTGGTGTGTAGCCCAGAATTTAAGAACCAATATAAAGACTCCTTGGTTGAGCATGATTTTTCTGCTCTGCCGACCGTGCAAGTAAAAGGCTACCGAGAGAACTGGTTGCAATGGCTGAGTCACAACCAATTCGAGATGACTTTACCGAAGGTGCTGCTCGAAGTGAGTAACTCTTTGCATGCATTAGAGGCGGTCAAACATGGGATTGGCGTGTTGTTGGTGCGTTCGCTTGCGGTGTCTGAGCTGTTGGAGAAAAACGATCTTGTTCTGGCGACGGAATCTTCGATGCCTGCCGAATCTGCCCACTATTTGATAACTAAACACCGACGCAGTGCCAAGGTGAATTTCTTTTGTGATTGGCTTTATCACCAGATGGAAGACGGTGAACTGGAAGAAAGATTTTCTAATGGGTAGCCATAAAAAAAATGAAGGACGCTCTTACTAACCTGTCACACAAACCCCTTAATTTAACCGCATACAAATAAGGACGAGGTCACCATGAGTGCTTTCTCAGAACCAATGAAAAACCGCTTAAAGGTACTGCTATTTACTGCACCGTTGTTGGTGCCACTGTTTACTTTTTGGCTCGTACCATTTGGTTATTCGATTTATATCAGCTTCACTGATTGGGATTACATCTCGCCAGATTACTCGTTTATCGGCCTAGAAAACTACGAGTACATGGTTGAGGATTACGAGTTCATCCAAGCGATGCTCAACACGTTTTGGTTCTCTGTTGGTGTGGTCATTCCAACCATCATTCTTGGCCTTGTGTTTGCGATGTTGCTGCACAAAAACTTCAAGGGCAGTCAATTTTACCGTGCGGTGATCTTCTCACCTTGGATTACACCCACAGTCGCGGTGTCGATTGTGTGGTCTTGGGTATTTGAGACCAAATCAGGCTTGGCAAACCACTTACTGGAGTCGGCAGGGTTTAGCGCGATTCCATGGTTAGAAAACGGTAACACAGCCTTAATTGCGGTAATTATCGTGACGGTTTGGCAGGCGATTGGTTGGACGATGCTGTTTTACATCAGTGCGCTCAACAAGATCCCAGAGTCACTGTATGAGGCGTCTTTGATTGATGGATGCAGCAGCTTAACGCGCTTTTTGAAGATAACTCTGCCGCTGATTTCACCCACCACATTTTTCTTGGTGGTGGTCAACATTATCACGGCAATGCAGGCGTTCGATCAGTTCCAGATCCTAACGCAGGGCGGGCCGGGTGGTGAGACACGTACCTTGTTGTACTTGTTCTACCAACAAGCGTTCGAACGTTACGAAATGGGACCTGCGGCCGCGACATCGTTAGTGATATTCCTGATTACTGGATTGTTGGCACTTATTAATACCTACATCGGCAAGCGCTGGGTGTACTACTAGTCGATTTTTGAAAGGACAGAATTATGACCACGCAAGTATTGGATGCTAACCAAGTATTAAATCAAAGAGTAGCTAAAGCCAAAGTTAGAGCCCAAACCAAAGCGACCAAATCAGAGGTTGTGTCAAAGAAAGCCTCAGTGGATCGCCGTTCGTTTCTCGCACTGGCGAAGCACCTATTCTTGGCAACGTGCGGAACCATAATGGTGTTCCCGTTCTTATGGATGCTGTCTGGGTCGCTGAAAAGCAACGATGAGATCTTTGCTAACCCGCTGGACTTGATTCCAGAACAGTTCCGTTGGGAAACCTTTGTCGAAACTTTTCACAGTGCGCCGTTTGGCTTGTACATCTTCAACAGCTTTAGCGTGGCTTTGTTCACGACTCTATTGGTGATTGTGAATTCCGCGATGTTTGCTTATGCGTTGACTCAGCTGAAGTTTCGTTCGAAGACGGTGCTCTATTTCGTCGTGATGGGTTGTTACATGCTGCCGGGCGCAGTGACTTACATTCCGTCTTACATCACCTTGGCGAAACTGGGTTTGTTGGATTCACACATGGGATTAGTCGCGTCGAACGCGGCGTCGGTTTTCGGTGTGTTCTATCTACGCCAAGTGTTTATCAAGGTGCATCCGTCGCTGATTGAAGCGGCACGAATTGATGGTGCAGGTGAGCTCAAGATCTTATGGGCAATCATCTTACCGCAATGCCGAGCAGCAGTCGCAACACTGTTCCTCATCACTTTTATTACCAATTACAACAGCTACATGTGGCCGAGCCTAGTGATAACAACTCAGGATTTAAATCTGATCGCTACTGGTATTCGTCACTACTTTATTGCCGAAGGTAACTATGGGTTGAACTGGTCGCAAATCATGGCGGCGAGCACCATTGCAGTATTGCCTTTGTTAATTCTATTCGTCATTTGTCAAAAGACGATTCTTTCAGGTATCGCCGATAACGGCGTAAAAGAGTAAACGGAAATGAAATTAAAAACTCTCGCACTAGTGTGTGCTGGCGCAGCAAGCGCGTCTATGTTCTCTAGCAGTGTTCTTGCCGCAACCGAAGTTAACTTTTGGTATTCCGGTGGTACTAAGCCACAGCAAATGATGACTAAGCTCATCGAAGAGTTCAACGCGAGCCAAGATGAGTATGTGGTGAAGCCTGCATTGCAAGGTAACTACACGGAAACCTACCAGAAGCTGCAAGCTGGTTTAGCGTCGAAAACAGCACCTGAACTTGTGCTGCTAGATTCAGGCCGTGCGGAAGCGATGCACGGACGTGGTTTGAGCCGTGACCTAACGCCGTTCATGGATGAAGAATTTAACTTCTCTGATTTCATCGGTGCGTTTAAAGATCAAGTGACGGCAGACGATGGCACCATCATCGGCCTACCTGCTTACGGCACAACTCAAGTGTTCTACTACAACAAGCAGGTGTTGGCAGATAACGGCTTTACCGAGCAAGACCTAAACACATGGCAAGGTGTGGCTAAGGTTGCTGAGAAAGTCACACAGCGTGACGAGAAAGGTAACGTGACCTTCTACGGTTGGGAGCCGATGTGGGGTCAAGACAACATGATTGACGCGGCTTTCTCTAATGGCGCTAAGATCATCAGTGATGACGGTAAAACAGTGCTAATCGACTCAGCTGAATGGGTTGAGGTGTGGGATAGCTTCCGTAAGTGGATCCACGATGATCAAATCATGCGTATTCACTACGGTGGTCAAGGTTGGGAATACTGGTACAAAACCATTGATGACGTGATGAAAGACAACGCGCTTGGCTATACCGGTTCATCGGGTGACCAAGGTGATTTGGACTTCACTAAGCTTTCTGCAACCACACAACCGGGTTGGGGCTCAAACCCTTCTGCGCCACAAGCGGGTGCGTTGGTTTACGTGATGCCAAAAGGCACAGATGACGCAGCGGCTAAAGGTGCATTCGAGTTTGTTGAGTTCTACACCAACGCGAAGAACACGGCGGCATGGTCAATGTTTACGGGCTACATCCCTGTGCGTAACAGCGTTTCTGCAGTACCAGAATACCAAGCGTTCACTAAAGATAACCCACAAGCTCTGATCCCGCTGAAGCAAGCGAACACGGCGACCAAAGACTTCCTAGACCCTACCAACGGTAAGATCATGGATGCGCTTAAGGTAGCTGCGGACCAGATTCAAATCCAAAACATGCCTGCTGACAAAGCGCTAAAACAAGCGGCTAAGAAAGCGCAACGTGCTCTAGACCGAGCGAATCGTTCTTAATCTGTAAAGTGATTTAAATTATCTTTACATGCATAAAGGCCCATCTATTCGGGTGGGCCTCTTTTTGACCCAGTCCTTCAATTAGGACGAATTTGGTGAAGACAATGACCCAATTTCAAGGTGAGCTGCCGTTTGGCAGAGTACGTATCCCCTTTGATGTGCCAGCAGGTTCTCACAGCGTAACGATTACCGGCACAACGGTGAAAAAAGGATTCTTGTACGCAGCGGCGTATGATGCCAACCAAGCATTTCGTGGCAAAGTGCTGTTTGAAAAAGCGCACAAGTCACTCACTATCCAACTGCAAAATTCTGGCCTAGGCGCGATTGATGGTGCGATTCCATCGGGCGAGTGGTTCTTAGAACTTTATAACCTGGAAGGTGAGTTTCGCACCGAGCGTGCGATGCAGTATCAAGTCGATGTGCTTTGTTCTGATGAGTTAGTTAATAACGATGTTGAGTTAGAACTGAACCCAACGGTGACAAGCGAACACGATATCGAGTTTGATTACAGCCACATGCTGAGTTCTGATTCTCGTTGGTATCGTGGTGATTTACACGCTCACACTCAGCTTTCTGATGGTCACAATACCTTGGCAGCGGCTAAAGATATTGTTGAATCACAAGGGCTCGATTTCTTCTTCTTCACTGAGCACAACATTTGCCAGCCTAAGTTGCCCGTATCTAAACAGTGTTTGTTCTTACCGGCGTTAGAAGTCACGACCGATCTCGGGCACTTCAATGTCCATGGCCCGGTTAAGTCTTTGGACCTTAGAGACGTTGAACATAGCAGCCAAGCAACCATGGAAGCGGGATTAAGCTTAGCTAGAAGTGGACACAATGGCGGACACAGTTCCCTTGGCATTAATCATCCGATGATGAAGCCGTGGCACTGGCATTACGATCAAGTGGATCTCAGCCAAGTATCTACGTTTGAAGTGTGTTGTGACCCAACTTGGTCGACTTCACCGAAAGCGACCGAAGAGGCGTTATTGGTTCTCAATGAAATGTGGAATTGCGGTCAGAGGATTACCGCGATTGGCGGCAGCGATTCACACCTTGAACCTCATGAACGCAATCCAAAATCGGACGAGCCTTCTATCTACGGTGACCCATCAACATTCGTTTACAGCCATGGTTTGAGTGGCGAAGGGATCTTGTCTGGTTTGCGTAATGGTCAGGTGTATTTAGAGCGCCGTTGCGGCTTGAAGTTTGATATCAACTTAGGTGATTTGCTACCGGGCAACGACTCTCAAGGCCAACCACTAACATACCGAATTTCGGTCTCTGACTCAGAAACCCCTTACTACGCAGAGTGCGTGGTAGATGGCGAGATTGTCGACCGAGTGGCTTTGAGTGATGAGCTGCAAAGTATTCATATTGATGAGGGCTACCGTTGGTGCCGTGTTGATATTCGTCGTGGGGAGCTTTCTTCAGCACTAATGAACAGTACTCAACCTTCATCTAACGAGCACGAATTTGAAGGCTGCATCAACGCCGTATTCGACGGCAAACAACCAGAATTTAACCAACCCTTAGTGCGTACTTGGGGAGAACTAATGGAGCGAATGAGCCGTGATGAAGTTTAAGGCGATGTTATTTGATAAAGACGGCACATTGTTAGAATTCCACAAGATGTGGCTTAACGTTTCTCGTGGTGCTTGTAAACGTGTGAAATCTTACAGTGACCAACACCAAGGTAATCAAACTGTCACACCTGCTGAGTTACTCTTGGCCATCGGTGTTGAAGGTGATGTGGTTGATAACTATGGACTATTAGCCTCAAACCCAGTGGAAGATACCGCGACAGCGTGGTTCAACATGCTGCAACCTAATGTCTCGCTTACAGAGTTTACTAAGGTGACCAAAGTAGCTTTCAATGACGAAGTGGAAGAGAACCCAAGCTGGATTGAAGCCCTACCGGGTGTGACCGAAAAGCTCGGTCTGTTTAAGCAGCAAGGCATGATTTTAGGCATCGCGACTGCGGATACCAAAGACTCGACCATTTACACACTAGAGCAATCTGGCTTGAGCGGAATGTTCGATTATGTTGGTTACTCCGATGGCGATATCGAACCTAAACCAGCGCCAGCACTGCTTAATGCATTCTGTGAAAAGTGCGGCATTGAGCCTCATGAAGTGATCATGTTTGGTGACACGGTTTCAGATATGGAGTTTGGCCGTAATGCAGGCGCAAGTAATGTTGGCGTACTGACTGGCACGGCGCAACACAGCGAGTTAGAGCCAGTGGCGGATCTGGTTATCGCATCGGTCGCCCATTTTGAGCTCAACCAACTGCAAGAACGTGGCTAAAACGTCCACGACAGATTGCAAAGATAGTATTTAACGAATTGATTTAAGGACAGGTTATGGCTGAAGTCACACTGAGAGGGGTAGAAAAAACC
This sequence comes from Vibrio pomeroyi, assembly GCA_041879425.1. NCBI lineage: Bacteria > Pseudomonadati > Pseudomonadota > Gammaproteobacteria > Vibrionales > Vibrionaceae > Vibrio > Vibrio pomeroyi. The sequence continues at coordinate 1,516,636 of CP090855.1, forward strand.
TACCCAAATGGTTTTAAGGCCGTACACGGTGTCGATCTGAATATTCGCGAAGGTGAGTTTATGGTGTTTGTTGGGCCGTCTGGCTGCGCAAAATCCACCACTCTTCGTATGATCGCAGGCCTTGAAGATATCTCAGAAGGCGATGTCTACATTGGCGATAAGCGTGTAAACGAATTGCCACCTAAAGATCGTGGTATCTCGATGGTGTTTCAGAACTACGCGCTTTATCCGCACATGTCGGTGTACGAAAACATGGCTTTTGGTCTGAAGCAACAAAAGCTGCCAAAGCATGAAATCAATGAACGTATTGAAGATGCAGCCAAGACTCTCGATATCGAACATCTGCTAAATAATAAGCCAGGTGAAATGTCCGGTGGTCAAAGGCAGCGTGTGGCGCTTGGCCGTGCGATGGTGCGCAAGCCTGATGTGTTCTTGTTTGATGAGCCTCTGTCTAACTTGGATGCAAAGCTGCGTGTTTCAACTCGTGTCAGCATTGCGCAGCTGCATAATAACCTGAAGCAAGAAGGGCAAAACGCCACCATGATCTACGTGACACACGATCAGGTGGAAGCCATGACTCTTGGTGACCGCATCTGTGTGTTGAATCAAGGTGAGATCATGCAGGTCGATACGCCAATGAACCTTTATCAATACCCAGCAAACAAGTTTGTCGCGGGCTTTATTGGTTCGCCAGCGATGAATCTTCTCAAGGTAAGGTTGGATGAGATTGACGGTGTGATGAACGTGGTCTCTGAAAGTGGTACTCGTTGGACGCTGCCACAAGACAAGCAGATTATCGCTCGTGAAAAATTGGGTGAGTGGGTGTGGTTCGGTGTTCGTCCAGAACACATTCAACTGGCTAATCACGATGCGCCGCTGTCGGAAGTGAATACCCAAACGCACAGGCTTGATGTGGTCGAGTCGATGGGTAACGAGCTGTATCTCTATTTCAAACTCGGAGCAGACAAGCTGGTGGCTCGTGTCCCTTTCGATGCAGACCGAACGGCGGAAAGCGGACAGGAGACAATGCTTCATTTCAATACCTCTCAGTGTCACCTGTTTGATTTAGAGACAGAAGATGCATTGACTGAATAAGTCGACGTGTGAATAGTCAAAATAAAGAAATCCCCGCTCAGATGAGTGGGGATTTTTCTTAGGGGGGAGTATCAACAGGAGCTCGGGACTGTTCTCGAGGCTTTTTTGTTGGAGATAGCTAAACGCTCTTGGGGGTTAGAACCATTTAATGGCTCGGAATCGCAATCCTTTTTTCTAGCCAACGAACCGCTTGCGATACGACCAAAATAAGAACAAGGTACTCCAAAACCAGAAACGTATAGATCTCTAAAGGTAAATATTCGTTCACCACCAGCTCATTTGCTCGCCTTGTTAAATCACTCAAACCAATCACACTCACTAGAGAACTCATCTTGAGGATATAAACAAACTGATTGCCCAAGGGCGGCAGTATCTGACGGAATGCCTGCGGTAGGATAACCAATCGCATTTTTTGCCAATAGGTCAATCCCAAGGATTCGGCCGCTTCATGTTGGCCACGATTAATCGCTTGAATCCCCCCACGGAACACTTCTGCCATAAAGGCGCTCTCGGCAATGGTCAATGATATTACCCCTGCCCAGAAGTGGTTCAAAGAGACATCGAGTAATGTCGGCATTCCGTAATACACCCACAATAGCAACACCAACACAGGGATAGAACGCATCACCTCTACGTAAAGTCGATTAATCCCCTTGAGTATTGGAGAATTGGAAAGCGCTGGAAAGGCGACCAATAGACCCAGAGCCATAGCAAAAAACATGCTTAGCAACGAAACCTTAATAGTCTCGCTAAAACCAGCTATCAAAAACTGAATGTTAGTTCGCCCCTGCTCCGTCGACGGGTCGAGTACATACCATCCCCATTGGTAGTCTGAACATCCTGTCAGAAACAGCAGAGAAACTAGCGATAAGTGACGATAGTTCACATTTACTCCCAAAAACTCCATTTGTTATTGCCATGTTAACAACCAAATCTGTTTAATGGTTAATAATTAAGAAGAATATCTACATTCATCACTTAGAAATCAGCATTCTTTGAAGGAATATAAAATGAAGAAAAGCTTAATTGCATTAGGAATGTGCTTACTTGCTTTTACACAAATTGCACATGCACAAAGTCGTTTGCAGGAGATACTGGATGCGGGAGTTCTTCGCGTTGGTACAACGGGGGATTGGAACCCAATGACAATGAAGGATCCAGCGACCAATAGCTACCGCGGCTTTGATATCGATGTCACGACTGAGTTGGCTAAGGACCTAGGCGTTAAAGTGGAATACGTCGCAACAGACTGGAAAACCTTGGTGAATGGCATCACAGCCAACAAATACGACGTGACTGGCAGCGCATCGCTCAACATGTCTCGAGCAAAAGTCGCTGGGTACAGCCACCCCTATTTCTATCTGGCTTTTGTCCCTGTAGTGCAAAAGAAAGACATAGAGAAGTTCTCTGATTGGAGTGACTTTGACAAAGCAGAAATCAAAGTTGCCGCCACGCTCGGCACCGTACAAGAAAAAATGGTGAAGGACTTCTTCCCATCGGCACAACACATCGTGATTGAAGCGCCGGCACGGGATTTCCAAGAGCTTTTAGCTCGCCGCGCTGATGTCTCTGTGACTTCAAACGTAGAGGCTGCAACCTTAGTAGAGAAGTTTAAACAACTCGCGATAGTTCCGGTGAAAGAGCCACGTAAACCAACTCCAATTGCGATGCTACTACCACAAGATGATCAGGTTTGGATTAACTACATTAACCACTGGGTTGAATTGAAGAAGACGCAAGGTTTCTTCAAGCAAACCGCTGAAAAGTGGGGACTGAAGAGCATGTAACGAGCTCATAGAGAAGAGAAAAATAGAGCCCTTAGGGGGGGAGGGCTCTAGAGTTAGGAGCTAACTTGACGTTGGGTTATGCGACGACCAGTGTTGCAGCTTTCTTCATCGCTTCCTTAGTAGAACACTCAATCACGTTCGCATTAGCAAAGCGGTTAGCGTCTTTCACTTGAATATCGTGAGCCAAGATAACCAGCTTCGCGTTTGCTACATCTAGGTCGGTGATGCGGTTCTGAATACCGTTTTGACCTTGAGTTTCTACCTTAATCTTAAGGCCTGCCGCTAAGCCTGCTTTTTCTAGTGCTTTGGCTGCCATGAAGGTGTGTGCAACACCAGAAGGGCAACATGTTACAGCTACGATGTCGTACTCGCCTTCGCCTGCTACAGGTGCTGTTTGAGTTTGAACTGGCGCAGCTTCAACCATGTCTTCTTCCGTTTCTACTGCGACTGGTTTCCAGAAGCCAACGATAACCGCTGTGGTTAGTGAGCCAAGTGCGATACCGACCACGTACATTGGGATGTTGCTTGATACTGGCGCAGTGATTAGGCCACCCCACGGTGCGTGCAGTAGAACGTCTGTCATGAAGCCAAACACACAACCAACGATACCACCGGCAACGATTGAAGGAAGTACACGCATTGGGTCGTTTGCTGCGAATGGGATAGCACCTTCCGAGATACCGATAGAACCCATGATTGCCGCCGCTTTACCTGCTTCTTGTTCTTGTTTAGAGAACTTGTTTTTGAATAGGAACGTCGCCAGTGCCATACCTAGAGGTGGTGTACAAATCGCGATGCCTACGCCACCCATTAGCCACGGTTGTGTGTCTACTTGAGTTTGAGCAAATAGGGTCGCTACTTTGTTGATTGGGCCGCCCATATCAAATGCCGTCATACCACCAAGGATTGTGCCCAGAACCATCTTAGACGCGCCAGCCATTGAAGCTAGGAACTCGTTCATTGAAGACATGAACAGTTTGATTGGTTCACCGATGCCCCACAGCACGATACCTGCAGAGATTAATGTGCCTAGAAGTGGGTAGATGAAGTAAGCACCCAGCGCGGTCATGTTGGTAGACAGCGGGATCTTCTTAAGTTGAAGCACCACACCACCGGCGATGAAGCCAGCCACGATACAGCCAAGGAAGCCGCCGCCCATATCAGCCATGATGCCAGAAGAAATCATCGCTGGCGCCAGTGCTGGTTTATCTGCAATTGAGTAACCAATAAAGCCGCCAAGAATGATTGGGAAAAGAACAAGGCCTTTGATACCGATGTTAGATATGTCTGCCAACAAGCCGTCTGCTGGAACCGCACCTTTACCTGATGCCATTACCGCTAAAGCCAACAGAACACCACCGGCTACGATAAAAGGCAGCATGTGTGATGTACCGAAAAGCAGGTGACCTTTCATGGTACTAAGGATTTTTTTATAGTCGCTACTACTATTCTTATTATTAGAATTGCTACTGGTATTCGTAGCTTGATTTGCTAGGGTGCTCATAATTGTCTACGCCTTATGAATTAATTAAAATATTAAGGATCTGTTGTTCATCTTTTGCGTTATGGATATTTTGAATAAATTCATCACTGAATTTTCCAAATAGTTCTTGTAGTACATAAATATGATGGTCTGCACCGTTATCTGGTGAGGCAATCATAAAAAATACGGTTGGGTTAATACCGTCTTCATCGCCATACTCAATGCCTTCACGCTTAACACCGACCGCAATCGCTGGCTCAGTTACTGCCTTGCTTTTTGAGTGTGGGTAAGCGATGCCGTCCATTGAGGTGATGCTTTGAGATTCACGAATTTCGATGTCTGCCAAGAAGGCTTCTTTACTGCTGATTCGGTTATTCTCAAATAACATGCCTGCCAATTCTTCAAACAGATCTTTTTTATTATTCGCTTGAAGGTTGTTATTAATTAAGTTGACGTTAGTTAGTTGTGTGATCATTTATTAACTCATTCACTATTGAAGTTCTTGAATTAAAATTAATGGATTAACCTGATTAGCGAAATAGCAAATAAAAGCCCTTCACTGTACATTTGTATCCAGCAAAATTAAGTGTGATTTGCATCATTTATGCGGTGTGATATTGATTATATTTGATGGTGTTTTAGATTAGGTTTTTGACACGCTAATAGCCTTCGTCAAAAACAAAAATGCCCCGCAAAAGCAGGGCATGAACAGTGTGTACTGAGTTCTGAGGGAGCTAGCTGTAAGCACGCGCCACGCGTCCAACGCAGTCCAGTTTGTAACTCTCAGCATAAGCAGGAATGAATACCGACTGACCTTTCTCTATCACGCAGGTTTCGCCGCATTGGTGAGTGAGCACCATAGATTCGTCGAGCGGCAATAGGATCTCGGCACCTTCGGTCGTGATCTGTCGTTGATGTGAGTTTTGCACGATAGAGAACTTAAAATCCTCGACTGGAATTTCGTATTCCATCACATCACCTTGCTCAATCGGGCTGAGCAGTAATCTATCCGCAGGCTTCTCATTAAATCGAGTACAAGAAACCAGTTCGTTCACGTCCATGTACTTAGGCGTTAACCCGGCGCGCAGCACATTATCGGAGTTCGCCATGATCTCTAAGCCTGTGCCTTTGATATAAGCGTGGGGCGTTTCGGCGTCCAGATACATGGCTTGCCCCGGTTTTAGGGTAATCACATTCAATAGCAGCGGAGCGAACAGGCCGACATCACCTGGGTATTGAGCTTCTAGTTCTGAAATCAATTGGAATACACGTTTATCAGAAAGCTTGGCCTTCATGATCAACATGGTTAGCGCCATCCCTTTTTGTTCACCTTCCAGAGATAACAAGCTGGCAAAAAAGCACGCTAAACCATTAGGCGTTTGGTCGCCCGCGAGATCGTTTACCATCGAGTTCAGCTCAGGAATATCGAGGTAATGAAAGTGCTCAAGGATCTCGCTGATTGACCTAAAACCATTCATCGCCGTGTAGTCGGTTAGGGCATACACCAGTTCTGGTTTGTGGTTGGCATCCTTATAGTTACGGTTGCCCGCGGTCATCGGAATGCCTTGTTGCTCTTCTAAAGCATATCCAGATTCGGCTTGTTGTTTGTTTGGGTGTACTTGAACAGAGAGTGCTTTCTCCGCTGCTAACACTTTGAATAGGTACGGAAGTTCACCAAAACGGCTTGCCACTTTCTCGCTTAAAAACAGGTTTAGGTTCTTAGAGATCAAGCTCGACAAGGTGGTTTGCTGCCCGTTGTCGTTCACCATTGAACAACCATTCGGGTGAGCGCCCATCCACATCTCCGCTTGCGGCTCACCAGACTGGTTATCAATACCAAACAGTTGGTTGAACGAAGAAGGGCTACCCCATGCGTAGTTTTGAATTACGTTAGTCATAGGGTAGAAAAAGTGTTGTACGAACGAATCGTTCGCTAAAGAAAAATCAGACATCGAAATCACCATGAAGGGAAACATGGCTTGAACTCTATTCGTTCCTAAAGAGGACAGTAGAGGGGCTCAAGCCATTGGAGTTGAAATGGCTTAAGCCGCTGCTGCTGTTAGCTTGGCTTTACGTAGATTTTTAAGGGCGATACAAGTAACCGCAGTCACACCTGCACCTGATGCCATGCAAAAAAGAGCCAGCATTGGGTAGTTCATTGCGCCAAGTAGAGCGACTACTGGACCACCGTGAGCAACGCTGTTAGTGATGCCAAATGAGAACGCCATTACTGCAGCTGTCATTGAGCCAAGCACGTTGGCAGGGATAACAGACATTGGGTCTTGAGCGGCGAAAGGAATCGCACCTTCAGAGATACCCACTAAGCCCATCGCGCCTGCTGCTTTGCCCGCTTCAATTTCAGAAGATTCGAACAGGTCGAACTTACGGCCGATTCTGGTTGCGATAGCCATACCCAGCGGAGCAACAGGGATTGCACACGCCATTGCACCCATGAACTGAGTTTGACCGCTAGCAATCATGCCGACCGAGAATAGGAATGCCACCTTGTTGAATGGACCACCCATATCGAAGCCAGCCATACCACCCAGTACGATGCCGAGCAGAACCACGTTACCTGTGCTCATGCTAGTTAACAGGGCAGTAAGAGCATCCATCAGCCCAGCGATTGGCGCGCCGATAACAAAGATGAACAAACCTGCGATGAATAGAGAGCCAGTGATCGGAGCGATCATGATCGGCACAAGCGGTTGAACGAACTTGTGGTAGTTAAACGAAGTAATCCATTTAACGAAATAACCCACTAATAGACCTGCGATGATTGCGCCAATGAAGCCAGTGCCAGCGTCAGCGCCGTAGAAAGACCCGTTGTTGGCAATCCAACCGCCAATCAAGCCAGGTGTTAGAGCTGGGCGGTCGGCAATCGCGTAAGCAATGTAGCCAGCCAAGATTGGGATCATCAGGGTGAAGGCAACCACACCCACCTCTAGGATTTGGTTCCACATACTGCCAGCAGGTATCGCCATGCCAGATTCACTCGGCTCACCACCAATGGCTAGTGCTAGGGCAATCAAGAGGCCGCCTGTGACCACGAATGGGATCATGTGAGATACGCCATTCATCAAGTAACGATAAAGGTCTGAACGCGCTTGTGAGGCTTTTTCTGCAACAGATTGGTTGGTAGGTGCTTGTTCAGCTTGGTAACTCGGTGCATTGAGAGCTTGCTTAATCAAGCCTTGTGCGTCTTTGATTGGCGCTTTTACGTTGGTGCAGATGACACGTTTACCAGCAAAGCGAGCCATGTCGACCTGTTTGTCACAAGCGACGACAATCGCGTCGGCGCGTTTAATCTCTTCTTGAGTTGGGCTGTTTTTAACGCCAATAGAGCCGTTGGTTTCGACCTTAACATCGTAGCCAAGTGCTGCTGCACCTTTCTCTAGCGCTTCCGCTGCTAAATAGGTGTGTGCGACGCCAGCGGGGCAGCCTGTCACACCAATGATGAAGCCTTGTTTCTCAATATTGGTTTCTGTCTCAGCAGGTTCAGGTTTGGTAAGCAGTAGCTCTAACGCCGCTTGTTCAGAGTCGGCATTCATAAAGTTTTCGATAAAACCTTCTTCAATCAATTTTGAAGAAAGCTCTGCCAATACTTCGATGTGGTGATTGTCGCCGCCATCGGGAGAGGCAATCATAAAGAACAGTTTTGAAGGCTGACCATCATCGGCGCCGTACTCGATCCCTTCTTTGTGGACACCGATAACAACTGCAGGTTTGATCACTGCGCTGCTTTTCGCGTGTGGTAGGGCGATGCCCTCTTCAAAGCCGGTATTACCTTGTTCTTCTCGCGCTTTAATGTCGGCAAGAAACTGCGTTTTGTTTGAAATTCGACCTTGTGCGTACAGCACGTCTATCAGCTCTTTAAATACGTCTTCTTTGGAATTGGCGCTAAGCGAAAGCTTAATCAAATCTTGATTGATCAATGTCGTGATCATAATGAACCCCTACTCTTTTTTATTTTGTTAGGGGTATTCTGAAATTGATTACTTGCCTTCTGTAGTGAAGAAAAAACGCATTTACTGGATGATTGTTGCGTTATAAATGGAGTGTGATTTTGATCGGTTAGTGGCGCGTTTTTCGGCCTCTATTGACATAGGTTGAGTCTGCTTGAGGCTTTTATTTTCAAGGGGTTCGGCGTGTGGAGTCATCGGGGGAACAATGTGCTATATCAGATTTGTGACTGGAGATTTATTTCCACGACTAGATTTTTGTAACCTAGATCTCAAATTGTGATTTTGCTCAATAGCGCTATGTTTCACTAAGGAGTATATCTATTCCCGTAGCCTTATTGCTGCCCATAAGAGTTCGAATAAATGATTTTTCATGACTTAATCTCGTCGGTATTAAACGAGCGAGAACCGTTTCACAACATCTGGTTTGCTGGAGATTTTCACACACCTTCAGCATGCAGTTATCAGGTGAACTTTCCACGTTTAGAGCTGGTGCTAGACGGAGAGTATATAAATGAAATGGAGAGTCATGATCGCAAGATCACCAATGTTATTGCTAAGGCCGGAGACGCGATTTTTATCCCGCCTAACTGTTGGAACAAGCCGAATTGGGACACTGACTGTTCGGTGCTGAGCATGTTATTTGGGCGTCGTCAGCTTGGTTTAAGTTTGGTGAGTAAGCGCAAAGGGGAAGAGAGCTTTTACGATATTCAAAAGCACAGTATTCAGACTCGCTCGGGTTTTGCGATTGATAACATTTTGGAGGCGCTCAGTTCACTCGCGCGCGAGAGTAACAAGCAGCCGATGGATGAACTGCTACTGCAAGCACTGCTGCAATACAGTAAAACCATGTTAGATGCGCCCGTCGAGAAATCTCACAGCCGAGTTCAGGATGTGTATCAGGGTATTTGTATCTACATTCAAGAGAACTTCCACCGCCACATCACCCGAGACAGCATCGCCTCGCGCTTTAGCATTTCATCCAACCACTTGTCGCGAATGTTCCGCCAGCAAGGTCATATGACGTTGGCCGAGTACATCACGCGAGTGCGAGTCGACCGTGCCAAGTTCATGCTTAAGAAGTACAACTTCAAGCTCAATGAAGTGTCTGTTCGTTGCGGCTTTAAAGATGTGAACTACTTCTGCCGGGTATTTAAAAACCGTACAGGAAGAACCCCAACCGAATATCGCGGTTCAATCTGATACCGTTTCAATCTAATACTGTTTCAAATTATCCGTTTCAAACTAGCTTCTCGAACTGGTCTTATACGACCGTATTTTGTATGACTTGATTACCGCAACTGACCCTGTGTTGTGGTAATCAATTTAATTTTTGCTTTCCTCTAAGTTTCCTCTTTTTAACGGCTTTCTCTTATCTATTACTAAACTGACTATCATGGTTTGTGTATTTTCCGCGATTCTCTAGATAACGCCGATTAATAACAATAAGGGGCGGTTTTGCGAGCTATTTATTGTTTTTGGCGCTCTACTTATTGAATCAAACATCTAAGAATTCAGATAGTAATCGGATGCATCAAATGAATTGTAAGTAAATTAAAATCCATTTATCGAGACGACAAAAGTTAATTATTTCTGACTGGGTTACTGATTGAAATGTTTGTAAGGCATTGATTTTGAATGCTTAGTTTATGGTGCTCTATTCTTTATTTATTGACGTTTCATTCATGCTTAAAAATCAAATATTCAAGTTTATACGGTCTATCACAACCTTGACTTATAATACTACAAATTAAAATTTCTACGGATAATATGCTCTTCAGATATTAATAATAAAGAAGACTTATACATGGAACTCAATACTCTGATCGTAGGAATTTATTTCCTTTTCCTTATAGCAATAGGTTGGATGTTTAGAACGTTCACCAGTACAACCAGTGATTATTTCCGCGGGGGCGGTAACATGCTGTGGTGGATGGTTGGCGCGACTGCGTTTATGACTCAGTTCAGTGCTTGGACCTTCACTGGCGCAGCGGGTAAAGCGTATGCCGATGGTATGGCTGTCGCGGTTATCTTCTTAGCGAACGCATTTGGTTACCTGATGAACTACTTGTACTTCGCTCCGAAATTCCGTCAACTACGTGTGGTAACGCCAATTGACGCGATCCGTATGCGTTTTGGTAGCTTCAACGAGCAAGTCTTTACTTGGTCTGGTATGCCGAACAGTATTGTTTCTGCAGGTATCTGGCTGAACGGTTTGGCGATCATTGCATCGGGCATCTTTGGCTTCGATATGACGACAACCATCGTTCTGACGGGTCTTGTAGTGTTGGTGATGTCGGTGACAGGCGGATCTTGGGCGGTTATCGCGTCTGACTTCATGCAGATGGTTATCATCATGGCGGTAACGGTAACGTGTGCAGCGGTTGCTATCGTACAAGGTGGTGGCGTGACTGAAATCGTTAAAGACTTCCCTGTGGCAGAAGGCGCATCATTCGTTTCTGGTAACAATCTGAACTACGTAAGCATCTTCGGAATCTGGGCGTTCTTTATCTTCTTCAAACAGTTCAGTATCACCAACAACATGTTGAACTCTTACCGCTACCTAGCGGCAAAAGACTCGAAGAACGCGAAAAAAGCGGCTCTGTTGGCGTGTATCCTGATGACCATCGGTCCAATCATTTGGTTCATGCCACCTTGGTTTGTAGCAGGACAAGGCGTTGACCTTGCAGCACATTACCCAGATGCAGGTTCTAAAGCAGGCGACTTTGCTTACCTATACTTCGTAGAGCAATACATGCCAGCAGGTATGGTAGGACTTCTGATCGCAGCGATGTTCGCAGCAACCATGTCTTCAATGGACTCAGGCTTAAACCGTAACTCAGGTATCTTTGTCATCAACTTCTACCAACCGATTCTTCGTCCAAACGCGACAGAGAAAGAGCTGATGATTGTGTCTAAGTTGATGTCTACCTTCTTCGGTCTTGCCATCATCCTTATCGCGCTATTCATTAACTCGCTAAAAGGTTTGAGCTTGTTCGACACCATGATGTACGTGGGTGCGTTGATTGGCTTCCCAATGACCATTCCAGCATTCTGTGGCTTCTTCCTCAAGAAGACTCCTGACTGGGCAGGTTGGGGTACGCTAGTGGTTGGTGCGATTGTTTCTTACATCGTAGGCTTTGTGATTACGGCTGAAATGCTGCAAAACTTGTTCAACCTAGAGCCGCTAACGAGCCGCGAATGGTCTGACTTGAAAGTAGCTGTAGGTCTGATTGCACACCTAGTGTTTACGGGCGGCTTCTTTGTTCTTTCTACACTGTTCTACAAACCACTAGAAGCGTCTCGTCAGAAAGATGTAGATACTTTCTTCAACAACCTTGCGACGCCATTGGTTTCTGAATCAACAGCGCAGAAGAAACTGGATAACAAACAACGTCATATGTTGGGCTCTCTGATTGCAGTGTCTGGTGTGGCAGTGATGGCGATGTTTGCTCTACCGAACCCATTCTGGGGAAGAATGATGTTCGTATTGTGTGGCGGTATCGTGTTCATCGTTGGTCTGATGCTGGTGAAAGCCGTGGACGACTCGGTAGAAGATGCGAAACAAGAGAACAAAACGGCTTAGGTAACTAAACTTACTAAATCGGCCATATAGAAAAAAACGGCTGAGCGTAATTGCTCAACCGTTTTTTATTATGTGAAACATGGAGTTACAACCAATGGAGTGAGTCACTTAGTTGATTAAGAAATTGAATTTAAAAGGGAGAGATGAACTAAATCAGACGAGAAGAGATGTACATGAGCAAAGCTTGTAGGTCGACACTGCTTCGAGTCTTTTGTAAACGCTCATTGACCTGATCGTGAAGCAGGTTTTTGGTTAGGTTGGTGGCCGCCACAATGTGCTCTCGCTGTGGCTTTGTTGGCAGCACCAAAGCAATAGCAACATGCACTTCGCCGATGCGGGAGGCCCAGTCAATCGGGTCGTCACTGACGATAACTGCAATCGAGAGATCTTGAGTCGATTCAAACATCACATGGGGCAGTGCAATCCCTGGGGATACACATGTAGACGAGCGCTCTTCTCGTTTAATAAACGCAAGAATCAGTTCATCCGGGTCTTCTGGATACACCAAATGAGCAAGCCCTTTTAGACATTCAAATTTGGTCAGTTGGGTTTGTGCTTTGGCATGGTGCCACTTGATGTCACAAGGCGGACATATTTGTGGCATGCGCTGGATTAAGTCGTTCGAGAACTCATGATTCACTTGTGAGCCAACCATGGCGTAATGCTCGGCGATTACATCTTTAAGAACGAAACAGGCCAGCTCGGCATCGATACCGACCGCGGTAATCTGACATAAATCACCACGAAGCAAACCCACTTGCAACATCGCGACAGACTTGGAGAGATCGGCCGTTCGGTTTTGAGTGATATTGATAATACGGATGGTACTTTTGAATTTCTTTGCCAAGCGGCTAAGTGGCTGCGCGACGTGTGAGTTCGCGGCAGGATCGTCAACGAAGAAGGTGATCTGATATTCGTTCATGAAAGGTCTAGGTGCGACAATGCTTAATAAAGACTTTATCGACACTCAACAATACCTCTTCCATGGGAATGAATAAGGTTTTCGCTGGGTCGAAGCGGTTTGGTTGTTCAATGTCGATATCAGAGACGATCAATACCTTGTCTGCGAGAGCAATATCCTGTGCAGTCAGTAAGTTTTCAATGCCCATAGCGCCTTGTGTTTCAACCTTGATTGAAACGTTGAATTTAGGGGCTGTTTTATTTAAAGCATCAGCTGCCATATAGGTGTGCGCAATGCCTGTAGGGCACGCAGTTACCGCTACAATTCTCATTATTATTCTCGGCTTAATCTCGTCCCTGTTACGTTACATAAGCTATCTTTCACAAGCTATTTTGCAAAAGCTATCTTGAGCGGGAAATCCAGTATGGAAAGCTCGCATAGAGGAGGGGCGATATGTTTATGGGTTCTGTGGATTTTATGGATTGCCGTTTTTTATTCCAAGGTGAAAGTCACACTCTGAGTTCTTGGTTACAATAATCCAGTTAATGCACCTTTCGTCCTATATATTGAGTGCCTTCACACCGTTAATCTTTTCATCTTATTAACATCGAAATTTTAATTTAGGTCGGAAGAACCTAATTACTTCAGTCTGAAATCAGGCGAGGCAGAATAGACCATGGATATCACTAATATTATCGAGCCCGAGATTATCTGCTTGGAACTACAAGCAGACTCTAAACAGGCGGTATTTGAAGAGCTTGTCGAGTTACTCGATCGTGCGGGCAAGCTCTCCAATAAAAGTGAATTCCTTGATGATATCTGGAAGCGTGAGGCCATTGGTAATACGGGCTTTGATGATGGTATTGCGATTCCACATGCGAAAAGTACCGCCGTTGCTAAACCTGCTGTCGCAGTAGGCATCAGTCGAACGGGCATTGATTATGGTGCTGATGGCGGTGAACTGTCTGATGTGTTCTTCATGCTCGCTTCACCTGACAACAACGACGACCATCATATCGAGGTACTGGCTCAGATCTCGACCAAATTGATCGAAGATGGCTTTGTTACAAAATTAAAGGCAGTCGAGTCGGTTGAGGAAGCTCAAGAGCTGTTTCTTGAAGCCAATTCAGATTCTTTCGATAGCTATGCCTCTAGCCATCATGAAGTGTATGTCGAACCGCTCAGTCCTTGGGCGCAATCTCTCAATAGACTCAAAGAACATTTGTTGTATGGCACTTCGCACATGATCCCATTCGTGGTCGCGGGCGGTGTGTTGTTGTCTTTGTCGGTGATGATGTCGGGTCACGGCGCAGTACCAGAGAGTGGCGTGCTGGCAGATATCGCGCAGATGGGTATCGCTGGCTTAACCCTCTTTACTGCCGTATTAGGCGGCTACATCGCCTACTCAATGGCCGACAAACCGGGTTTAGCGCCCGGTATGATTGGTTCTTGGGTTGCGGTGAACCAATACAACACCGGCTTTCTTGGGGCGATAGTGGTCGGCTTCTTTGCGGGTTTTGTGGTGAACCTACTAAAGAAGATCAAGCTGCCAGACAGTATGATCTCGCTGAGCTCTATCTTCATCTATCCACTGGTCGGCACCTTTGTAACTTGTGGTGCCGTGATGTGGGTGATTGGCTCTCCGATAGCTCAAGTGATGCTTGAGATGAACCAAATGCTCACGGGCATGGCAGGTTCTGGAAAAATGGTACTTGGCAGTATTTTAGGTGCGATGACGGCCTTTGATATGGGCGGCCCGATCAACAAGGTCGCTACGTTGTTTGCTCAAACTCAGGTAAACACCCAGCCTTGGTTGATGGGCGGCGTTGGCATTGCGATTTGTACGCCCCCACTCGGCATGGCTCTCGCGACTTTTATATCTCCGAAGAAGTTTAAGCGAGACGAACGCGAAGCGGGCAAAGCCGCAGGCATCATGGGAATGATCGGTATCAGTGAAGGTGCGATTCCATTTGCTGCCGCCGACCCTGCACGTGTTCTACCTGCAGTTGTGGCTGGTGGTATCGTTGGGAACGTGGTTGGTTTTATGTTCCATGTGGTCAATCATGCACCATGGGGTGGCTGGATTGTTTTGCCTGTGGTTGACGGAAAAATTGGCTACATCATTGGCACACTGGCGGGTGCTCTCACCACGGCTTTGATCGTGATACTGCTGAAAAAGAATGTGGTCGAAGGTGAAGCGAGTGCCAACCAGTTTGCTGGTGGTTCGGTGACCGAAGAAGGGCAAGCGGACGTACTCGCGATCACTTCTTGTCCATCTGGTGTTGCTCACACTTTCTTAGCAGCGAAGTCTCTGGAAAAAGCGGCGCATCATCTTGGGGTTCGGATTAAAGTCGAAACACAAGGTGCTAACGGGATTGGTAATCGCATCACACAGAAAGACACTGATCGGGCGAGGTTGGTGATCTTCGCGCACGATGTCGCGATTAAGGAAGTCGAGCGCTTTGCGAACGTGAAAACCTTAGATGTCAGCACCAAAGAGGCGATGCTCAATGCGCAGGCGTTGATCATGAGAAAGGTGTAATCGTTAGACCGCAAAGTTAATCATCCATAAAGTTAACTAGCTCAAAACTAAAAAGACCCCGCTCTAGCTTATGGCTAACAGTGGAGTCTTTTTGTATGACTTCTAAAACAAGCTCAGCTTTTAGAAAGGATGATACTTAAATACGTCTTCAACCATAGAGTTAAGTAAATCGATGTCGTCACAGGTTTTTGCGTAGGTGCGTAGGCCTGCGATCTGAACTTGAACATGTCGAGCAAGTTGAGCGGGTTCGCGCTCTTTACTGATTTCACCCAGTTCTTGTGCTTCGGTAATCAGCTTAGCGAACTCATCTTCCATGATCTTCAGTGATTTCTTCGCTTCTTCCAATAATTCGGCGTGCTCATCAGTCAGCTCGGCCACCGTTTTCGCCAACATACACATGCCATTTGGCGAGCTTTGTTTTGATTCAACCACAGCACGTTTTACGAAGCTTTCGAGCGCTTTGATTGGAGAGTCTGTTTCGCTGCGGAAACGGTTCAGATTGAGGATGCCAAGTTCGGTATAGCGAGCAAGCGTCTCTTTAAACAGACCTTCTTTGCTGCCAAACGTCGCGTAGATGCTGCCCGGACGCATATCAATCACATCTTGCAGGTTACGCATAGATGTCGCGTGAAAGCCCTTTTCCCAATACAGGTTAGTTGCTTTATCTACTACATCTTGTCTATCGAACTTCGCGGTCTTCGCCATAACATCTACTTCATTAATCTGAACATATGTTCAATATTTTATGCTGAACGTTCGTTCTAGTAAAGTGGTGATTAGACCCGCTTGAGGGCAATCGATCTTATTTGAACATCTTAAAGCAACTAAGCCTTTGATACTGTTTAGCTATGTTCTTACTTTTCGAGAGACCGGTTAGGCTAAGTATTTGCTTGCCACGGAACGCACATGCTCAGGTTCAAGCTTTCCACCACACAGGGTTTGGTGTGTCAGCAGGCCGATGAGGATGCTGTACAGCTCGACTGCATTTTCGGCATCGATGTATTGGGCGAGCAGTTGTTGATACTTATTGTTGGCGATTTCGATGCTGGCATCTTCAGCCACAGCTTCTTGACCAATCACATCAATGTAATCAAAGACCAATTTCATTTCTTGGAAGTGACGTGATTCGATGGCTTGGAAGATATAGACGAAGTTTTCAATCTTTTGCTCAATGGTTGCATCCGCAGCTAGAGGCAAGTCGGCGAGGTTACCGCTATCGTGTCGAACAATCGCTTCGGTCGCAGCCTTGAACAGCTCATCTTTACTTTTGTAATAGTGATAAACCGCGCTTTTGCTCATGTTGAGGTGTGAGCATAACTGTCTCATTCCCAGTTCTTTATAACCAAACTCCAAAAACACACCTGCGGCTTTCAGTGCGATCTCTTCGCGTCTTTGGTCATGATCGACGATCTTTGGCATGAGTATTCCTCGCAGTTCATTAGTTGAAGGTTTAGTCAATTTAGGCAACTGAAGCAATAGCTTAATGCAGCTGATGAGTGTCATCTTAGTTTAAATTAGTCCAAGTGGTCAAAATAATTCTTTACAGTGGTTAAACTTCGATCTAATTTAAAAAGACCAAGTGTTCTAAATAAAAATTAAACGACGATTATTCGAGGTAACTATGAGAATTGATTGGAACCTGCCCCCATTCAGAGCGGGCTTCTTAGGCGGACTAGATAAATTTATCGGTCCGGGTGCGACATCAGCAGAGAAGAACCTGCAACTGTACATTCCGTTCATAGCGGGTGCGCTGATTGCTGCGTATGCCAATCATGCAGAGTTGGGCTGGTCTTGGGGACAATACCTAGCAGCGGTGCTGTTAACCATCGACATGCTGGGTGGCGTGATTACCAACGCGACATCAAGTGCCAAGCGTTGGTTTCACAGAGAAGGGGAAGGCTTTAAGCAACACATGACCTTTATCGCTATTCACTTCATTCAGTTAACAGTATTCAGTTGGCTGTTTTTGGATATGAACCTGATGTGGGTAGCAGTGACAGGGGGTTACATGATGTTGGCGTGTGCCTTGGTATTGAAAACTGCACTCTACTTACAACGTCCAGTTGCTTTGATTCTGTATACACTGAGCTTGATCTTATCACTTTATGTTGTGGAATCACCGGCCGGTTTAGAGTGGTTCTTACCTGTGTTCTATTTGAAGTTATTAATCAGCCACATTCTACGCGAAGAACCTTACCGTCCGGAAAACGAAACTGTCTAATCACTGAGGCTTTTTAATAAATGAGGTTGTCTATCAATGAACGTAACGAATGAGCTCAAAAGCCGAATTCTAGTGGCTGGGGCGACAGGATACTTAGGTCGCCATCTTATCGAAGCACTCCAAGCGTGTGATGCTGACTTCAAAGCGCAGGCTCGCAGTGCTGATAAATTGAAGGATCTCGGCCTGAACGATTCTCAAGTTCAGATCGCACAAGTGACCGATGCTAATAGCCTAAAAGGGTGCTGCGATGGAGTGGACATCGTCATCTCTTGCGTTGGTATCACACGTCAGAAAGAGGGACTGAGTTATATGGATGTCGACTATCAAGCCAACCTAAATTTGTTGGAAGAAGCTGAACGAGCAGGTGTTAAGAAGTTCGTTTATATATCGGCATTTAGGGCGAACGTGATTAAAAACGTTCGTTTACTTGAAGCAAAAGAGCGCTTTGCTCAGCGCTTACTGGCATCAGAACAATTAGCACCTTGCGTGATTCGTCCGAATGGATTTTTTGCCGACATCGAAGAGTTCTACAACATGGCTAAGTCGGGAAGGGTGCACCTTTTTGGTTCAGGGGATGTTCGTTTGAATGCAATTCATGGCATAGATCTAGCCGAATTTATCTTGGCTTCGTTACCTAATGACGAAAAAGAATTGGATGTGGGTGGGCCTGATATCCTCAGTGCAACACAAATAGCAGAGCTTGCTTTTCAGTCTCAGGGCAAAACAGCGCGAATTACTTATGTTCCCGACTGGGTTAGGAAACTGGCTTTGTGCGTGATAAGGTGGCTACCGGAAAGTCGAGTTGGGCCTGCGGAGTTTTTCTTAAGCGCAATGGAAGGTGATGCCATTACGCCATGCGTGGGAAAACATCATTTAAGTGAGCACTTTTCCCAGCTTAATCACGAGTCTGATAAGGGCTAGTTGTCGACGACTTCGACGGTTTTATGCTGCGCGCCGTAATATGTGCCTTCATCGATACTGTACATCAGCGTTTCTTCGCACTCTGGGCAATCGAATTCTTCATTAGGTTCGATTGCTGCTTCTTCTACCCATTCCCATCCAATGTGTTCTTCGCAAGCGGGACAGTCCATAAAAACCTCTAATTATGCTTCTACGTTAATTGAATTCGTAACTTTTTGAGCACGACATTATACATAGTTGGCGCTGAATATATAGCGACAACTGAGGTGAAAAATGGTGTGTGCATACCTCTTTAGGGTTATTAAAAACTGTCATTTTTCAGTCACTTGCGTCGGAAAAATGTTGTTGCACGTTTTTTGTGTTTTCTAAAGTTGCATAGCTAACAGTTTTATAAATAAGTCAATGAATTCTGTAAGGTTAAATGCTAGCGTTATCGATTGTCGTCCAATATGGCACGGTAATTGATAAAACTAAATATTATTATGATCTCAGTAAAGGTACACCGTTTTAGAAGTGTGTCTAATTACACGATAGATAAAGATTCGTTAGCCGCTAGGAAATAAAAATGAAATTAACCGATATGTCTTTTAAGCAAAAAATCATCGCTTTGCTTATTTTACCGATCTTAGGGTTTCTCTGGCTCAGTGTTTCTGCGATATCCAAAGGCGTAGAAACAAAGACTGAAATGTCCTCATTGAATCAACTGACACGCCTTTCGGTTGTGTACAGTGAGTTAGTGCATGAGTTACAAAAAGAGCGAGGCATGACAGCTGGCTTTATTGGCTCTCAAGGAACCAAATTTGTCAGTGAATTAGCCGCGCAGAGAACCAATGCCGACAACCGACGTAATGAAAGAAACGATTACTGGCAGTCTGCCAATATCAATCTTCCACAGATTAATCGCCTGAACACAGAGATAAGCCAAAGCCTTAATCAGATAACGACGATTCGTAATCGAGTGGATTCTCAATCTATCCCACTTTCTGAGGCTTTGGGTTACTACACCCAACTGAATGCAAAACTACTTAGCGTATCGGCGTTGATTGCTGAATTAAGTTCTGACGCCACCATCACTACAGAAACCATCGCTTACTACAACTTCTTGCAAGGTAAAGAGCGAGCGGGTATCGAGCGTGCTGTCCTAAATAACACCTTTTCTAAAAATGAATTTGGCCCGGGTATGCTGGTGAAATTCATCTCTTTGGTGACAGAGCAAAATACCTACTTCTCAAACTTCGATGTGTTGAGCAACCCAGCGAACGTACGTTTCTTTGAGCAACAGTTGAATGACCGCTCTGTGGCAGAAGTAGAAAAGCTTCGTAGCTTGGCTGAATCTAAGATGAGCGGCTTTGATGTTGACCCTGTGTATTGGTTCTCTCAATCTACTGCTCGTATTGTTCAGCTAAAGAAAACAGAAAACCACCTAGCTGAATCACTGATTACGCTGACCGAGAAAAAGATGTCAGAGGCGCAGTCTGCGATGATGATGAGTATTGGTCTGTTTGCTTTGATTACGTTGTTCGCAACCTTCGTGAGCTTTAAGGCGATCAGCGACCTGACGATGAGAGTGAAAGACCTGACAGTGATGTTGTCTAAAGTTCGTAATAACAATGATCTAACGGTTCGTGCTAAGTACGTTGGTAACAGCGAGCTTGGACAGATCTCTTCGGCACTCAACGAAACCTTAGAGAAGTTTTCAAACGTTATCGACAATCTGTCTCAATCGAGTCTGACTTTGGCTTCAGCCGCTGAAGAAACCTCGCAAACCTGTCACTACAACTCGAACACCTTGGTTCAACAACAAGATCAAATCGGTCTAGTTGCGACGGCGACAGAAGAATTATCAGCAACGGTAAATGAAGTGGCCGCGAAAACTCAGCAGACAGCAAGCTCCGCTAAACTGGTCGATGAACAGTCACAAGAAGGTTTGAGTACAGTTCAAAATTCTTACCACTCTATCGAAAAGCTGGCATCTGAAATTAATGACCTCGCTGAAAAGATCACGCACCTGCACGAGAGCAGTAATAACATTAACAGTGTGATTGATGTGATTAAGTCGGTAGCAGAACAAACTAACCTACTGGCACTGAACGCGGCGATTGAAGCAGCGCGCGCGGGTGAGCAAGGTCGTGGTTTTGCGGTGGTTGCCGATGAGGTTCGTACACTGGCTCAGCGCACACAAGAATCGACATTGGAGATTGAAGGCTTTATCAGTTCATTACAGTCTGATGTGCAAACAGCCTTCAACGTGATTGATAACAGCAAGAAGATGTCATCAAAAGCGGTAGAAGATTCCAAAGAGGTTGAACACACCTTACAAAGTATCTCAGCAGCGATAAGCGAGATCTTCAGTATGACGGAACAGATCGCTACCGCAACAGAAGAGCAAGCCGTTGTGACTCAAGACATCGCGCAAAACGTCATGGCAGTTGAGCAGAAATCGACAGAGTCGACCACAGGCGCAACTCAAATTGCAGCAACAGCTAAAGAGCAAGCTGAACTGGCGGCTTCATTGAAAGAGATCGCTAGTACGTTTAAGAGCTAGTCTTTTAAAATAGCCCAAAGGCAGTTCGATTAGAGCTGTCCCAGTAAAAACTAAAAAGCCCGTGAATCTTATGACTCACGGGCTTTTTTATCAGCAATGTTTAGGCTAACCCATAAGTTCTAGCCCATAAACCAAGACACGAAAATCAACGCGCCAAAACCGAATGTCGCCATTAGTGCGGTGTCGCCACCGGCTGCTGTGTAGCTGCCCTCGGTTTGTAGGTGAGGGAAGTCAGGTCTACGAACCTTAACCACCATTGCGAGTGGTCCCCAAATAGCTAGGAACACCAACACCATGCCTGCATAGTCGAGCATGCTTACAAATTGGTTAGCAAACAACTCTGCTAATACTAAAGGCAGTACAAAGGTCAGAGCGTAAGCCATTAGCTTGTTGTTGGTTACCGCGTCTTTGTTTTGGTCATACAGCGCCATGGACACGCCAAGGAAAGAGGTTACCAATGCCAGTGCTGAGAACAGAGCAATCACTACTTTTAACCAAGCAGACTGTCCGCTAAACGCAGAGATTAGCTCTGAAATGTTGTGGAATTGGCTGATCGCGTCTGTACCAAGGTTACCGATAATCGCGAACAACCAAGTGAGGTAGCACACGAGCGGAATCACTGAGCCAAGCAGAATCATATTGCGGATTTGTTTTTGAGTCGATTCACGGTTGTAGATAACCAGTGACGGGATCACCACCATAGAGGCAAAGCTGGTAAAGATAACCGCACTGTATTGCACCACGTCATTGGCCGTGTATTGGCTAGTTTGAGTTAGGTAATCAAGACGGATATTGCTAAACAGAGAAGCGATAACAATAAACAGCATCACCACCATCATGATGAATAGGCCACGGTTCAACTTGTCGATATAAGACTTACCCGCTACCACAATCACACCCATAAATAGGCTGAAAACGGTATAAGCAGCAGAAGCAGAGATGCTTACGCCGACGTCGAGCAGTAGCTTATGGATGATGTCACCCACGCCCAAGATATAAGCGATGAGCATGCATACCAACAGCAGGTAAAAGAGTGCATTGATAAAGTGTTTACCTTTGCTGCCTAGAGTGAGGTAAGCAACACTGCTCATGCCACTGTTGTCTTTAGTTTTGGTACACGCCTCTGCCAGTAGGAGTGCAGAGTAAGTGGTGCCGATAAAGATAAGTAGCATCAGCACTGAGCTGATCATGAAGCTAAACTGGGCCAACACCATGGGAATAGCAAGCATGCCAGCCCCTAATGCAGTTCCTGAAAGAATCAAAGAACTGCCGAATAATTTCATATTCAAGAAAGCAACCTTAAAGTATCCAATTAATTTTTAGTTGGATTGTAAATATTTGTTGCCAAGCCTAACAAATTACTCAGTAAAGTTAGGGGTTAAATTCTAATTATTTTTGAATTTTTCTAAAAAATTTAAGCAGGAATTTACGTTGGATATGGGTGGTTAATTTAAACATTCACGCGGTGACTTTATTTATCGTTCTGATAACTTTTGTAAATTGCTCGCCGATTAATAGGAAGCGGTTTACAGCTGAAAAATCGGTGTCTTAATTTCAGTAGAATTGAGTCAAAACCTTGCTTATTGCATGAATGCTTGTCTGTGCCTTTTCGACATACTGAGGGTTTGTCGTAAATGGAAAGATCCGTTGTCGTAGATGCCACTCGGTAGTTTGGCGTTTCGCTCTTATTGTCCTCACACCAATTATGTGGGGGTGTTATGTATCGTTTTCTGTTTTGTAGTTTCGCGCTTGTTCTCTTGTATCCAACTGCGATTGATTTGTATTTGGTTGGTTTGCCTCAAATCGCTGCTGACTTAAATGCCTCGGAGGCGCAACTCCATGTGGCGTTTTCTATCTATCTTGCGGGCATGGCAACTACCATGCTGTTCGCCGGTAAATTTGCCGACAATGTAGGAAGAAAGCCTGTCGCGATTTTCGGTGCGATTGTCTTTGCTATCTCTTCGATGTTAGGTGGAATTGTGACTAGCGCGGAACCGTTTCTAGCGGTGCGCTTTTTCCAAGGTGTTGGTGCGGGTTCATGTTATGTAGTGGCATTCGCAATTTTGCGAGATGTGTTAGACGACCAAAAGCGCGCCAAGGTGTTGTCGATGATGAATGGCATTACCTGTATTGTGCCAGTGCTTGCGCCTGTGATCGGTCATCTAATCATGACAGTGTATCCTTGGCCGGGTCTATTTACGACTATGGCAAGTATGGGCGTAGTGGTGTGTTTGCTGTCGGTGTTAGTACTAAGAGAAACTAAGCCGAATAGAAAAGATTCGGAAGTAACATAAGCTTCTGTGTCTCAATCATCTTCAACCGAAACTTTTAAGGAACCCTTGTTTATCAGCCGAGTGATCATGACTAGTTTGGGCGTGACGGCGATTCTGACTTACGTGAATGTGTCTCCAATGTTGATCATGACAGAGCTTGGCTTCGACCGTGGTCAATACTCGTATACCATGGCTCTCACAGCATTAGTCAGTATGTTGGTGTCGTTCTCTGCGCCGTTTGCACTGAATGTGTTTAAGCAGAAAAGCCTGATGCTGACATCTCAAACGTGCTTTGTTATTGCAGCTATCTTGCTGCTTGCATCGATTGATGGTGGGTTAGGGCATTATGTAACCCTGCTGGGCTTTGCTTTTATGTGTGGTGGTTTCTCGCTAGGTTTTGGTGTCGCGATGAGCCAAGCATTGAGCTGTTATTCACATCGAGCAGGTGTCGCGAGCTCGATATTGGGCGTTTCTCAGGTGTGTACGTCGGCACTGTTTATCTGGTTGATGGGCGCTATCGGACTCAGTGCATTGAATATGTTGGTATTTATACTGGCTGCTGGTGGAGTTATCAGTATTGCTCTAATACTATGGGTAGGTCCTTCCCAAGTTAAAAGTGATTATGAAGAAGCCACTAGCCCGTCTTGATTTGAATCTGTTGTTCACTCTGCAATTACTGCTGCAAGAGCAGAGTGTTTCAAAAGCTGCTAAAAAGCTTAATGTTACGCCTTCAACGGTGAGTAAATCACTGACCAAGCTTCGAGACTGGTTCGATGATCCTCTGTTTGTGAAAACACCAAGAGGTCTAACGCCGACACCACTCGCACTAAGCATGGTGAAAGATCTTCAAGACTGGCTACAGATTGGCAGCCAAATTCTCACTACTCGTGGTGACGAAGCGCCGAAAGATGTGCGATTGAATCTAGAGGCAGAATCCCCTCTGTCACTGATCATGCTTAATGCGCTGACGCAAAGCGTATATCAACGCTATCCAAATGCGAAGATCAAAATGCGCAACTGGGATTACGATTCAATAGACTCTATCGTGCGTGGCGAATCTGATATCGGATTTTCCGGACGAGAAAGCCATCCGCGCTCGAAAGAGTCTCTAGATGCGCTGCCATACTTTATTGATTTTGAGGTGTTATTCCACGATATGCCAGTGGTGTATCTTAGAAAAGATCACCCAGCTTTGCTGGAGGAGTGGAACCTCGATGCTTTTCTCAAATACCCGCATATCAATATTGTGTGGGAAAAAAGCGAAACGTGGGCACTGGATGAAGTGCTTACCGATCTGCAACTAGACCGAAACATTGCCCTTACGCTTGCAGGCTTCGAGCAGTCTCTGTTTATGGCGGCTCAATCCAATCACACTATGACGACGGTTGCCCCCAACTACTGCCGACGTTACGCAGAGCAACTTCACCCCAATCTTACCTGCTTGCCCATCCCTTTAGATGAAGAGAGTGCCAATAAGTTGCTGATCCCATTCACCATGATTTGGCACAAACGCAATGCCTACAATCCGATCGTTCTATGGTTAAAAGACACGCTCAGAGAGCTTTACCAATTTGAAGGCAAAGAAGGAAAAGACAAAATAAATGTCTAGAATTTTGTTGACCTGACTACAGCTTCATAGTTTATCTTTGCTACCGAAATGAGAGGGGAAGTGCATGTATCGTATCTCTGAATTGGCCGATTTAGTTGGGCTGAGTCGCTCCACATTGCTGTATTACGGCAAGCTCGGTTTGATTGAAGCGCAACGCCAGAGCAATGGCTATCGTCTTTATTCTGAAAAGGATCTGCAGCGTGTTCGGTTGTTACAGCAACTGCAAGCGGGTGGGCTGACGCTCAAAGAGTGCCAAGCTTGTTTAGATGCAAAGATAGAGCGTGGCTTACTGGAAAATCGCCTTAAGCAGTTGGATGAAGATCTCGTTCAAAAGCAACGATCACGCGACCTACTAGCGGCAATGTTAGGAGAAAGCGGATTAGAAGAGTGGCATGAGTCGATGGATAAGCTTGCGCCAGATGCACACCTCGATTGGTTGATTAAGCAGGGCTTTGATGAGAAACAGGCTCTGCGATTGAAGTGGTTATCGAAAGACATGAATGAACATGATCAATACATGGCCGATTTTGGCACCATCTTTGAGGGCTTAGAGCGTTTAGGACCAGGAACGGCTGAAGATACTTTAGCGGCATTGGCACAAGTTCCGATTTCACCGAAGCACGTGCTTGAGATTGGTTGTGGCAAAGGCATCGCGACCAATGTGTTAGCGAAGGCCATCAAAAAGCACCAAGCCGACGTACACATTATTGCAGTCGACAATGATCAACCGAGTTTGGACATTCTAACTCAGCAAGCACAAGCATCTGGATTAGAAAGTAATGTTCAAACCGTGTGCGCAAGCATGATGGACTTGCCGTTTGAAGCTAAGTCATTCGACCTGATCTGGTCAGAAGGCAGCGCTTACATCATGGGTGTCCAGAAGGCATTGAAACAGTGGCGGAAGCTACTTACCGATGATGGCATCTTGGTTGTGAATGATTTGGTTTGGAACACGGAGGCCCCGAGCGAATCAATCAAAGCGTTCTGGCAAAGAGAGTATCCAGATATGACCACGGTAGCTGAACGTATCAAGCATGCTAAGGCGGCGGGGTATCAAGTCTTGGGTGACTTTGCGATGAGCGATGAAGGGTGGCTTGCCTATTATCAGCCTTTGCAAAAGCAAGTCGAGTCTTTGAAAGCAGCGATGCCAAACTCAAAAGCGCTCGCAGATTGCGACAATGAAATTAAACAATTCTTCAATAAGAGCGAACTTGTGGAAGGTTCTCAAGGTTCAGCTAAGCGTGATTTTGATTATCACTTCTTTGTGTTGAAGAAAGTACAGTAAGTGAAGAACACTATGAAGTTTAGACAACATGATTCAAGCGAGATCGAAACGATCACTCAACTTTTTACTCAAACCTTTACCGATTCGGAAGGCGAGAACGAAGGTAAAACAGTGGGTAAGCTTGCCAACGATCTTTTGACGACTACGGATTCGACAGAGCTACGCTGTTTTGTTGCTGAAGATGATTCTAGTGAATCTGACAGCAAGATTGTTGGCGCGATTATCTTTACGCCACTTTCATTTGACGATGAAACCAAGGCGTACTTGCTTTCACCAGTAGCGGTGAGCACACAGGTTCAAAAGCGCGGTATTGGCCAAAAGCTGATTAACTCCGGCTTACAGACTCTAAAAGAACAGGGCGTTGAACTTGCAGTGACATACGGTGATCCTAGTTACTATTCAAGAGTGGGCTTTGAGAAAATCTCTGTTGAACAAATCCCAGCGCCATTTGAGTTGAGCTACCCTCACGGTTGGATCGCTCAATCGCTGACTGACAGTGAAATTAAAGTGACGAGCGAACAGTCTAGCTGTGTTGAAGCTTTGGCTCACGCTGAATACTGGTAGTCGCTAAAAACAAAATCTTAGATGAATGAAAGCCCATCAAGTGAACTTGATGGGCTTTTTTGTTTTTAATCAAAAGGATAAGTTAAAAATAGCTCGATTTTAAATAGTCTATTTTTCCTTCTAATTTCTTACTCGATATTTATTTTGAACGGTTGTTCAAAATATTACTTGAACGATCGTTCTAATTTGGTTTATATTGTTTTCACACCAACGGAGAGCAGTAGCTAAATCTCCGTAAATGAAAAAATTTAGAATCAGAATTGATAGGAATAGAACGATGAGCAATTTCAAAATTCACTCAGTAGAATCAGCACCAAAACAAAGCCAACCTATTCTTGAAGGTGCGAAAAAGCAGATGGGTCGAGTTCCGGGTTTATTTGGTGTTTTGGCTGAATCCCCGAACACGCTGAAAGCGTACACTCAGCTTCACCAACTATTTAATGATTCATCTTTTGATGCCGAAGAGCTTACCGTTGTTTGGCAAACCATTAACGTTGAACATGAGTGTCACTACTGTGTACCTGCGCACACAGGCATTGCACATTCAATGAAGGTTGATCCTGCGATCACTGAAGCACTGCGTAATCGCACCGCAATGCCAACAGAAAAGCTGCAAGCTCTGCACGACTTCACACTGAGCATGGTTCGTAATCGCGGCAATGTGCCAGCAAACGAAATGGAAGTATTCTTCGCAGCGGGTTACGGCCAACAGCAAGTTTTAGAAGTGATTCTTGGCCTGTCACAGAAAGTGATCAGTAACTACGTAAACCACGTTGCTCAAACACCCGTAGACAAAGTATTCGAACAGTTTGCTTGGGAAGGTTAATCGCATTTAACCAATTAAATGGTAAGAATGATGAAAGCCCCGTTCGGTTGAGTGGGGCTTTGTTGTATTGATTGGGTTATGTTTTCTTATTGCTTATCTATTTGGAGCTAATGCTGCTTTAAGTCTTACCAAAGCGTCTGCTAATACTTCAGCAGGACATCCTAGATTTAATCGAATAAACCCTGAACCTTCTTCGCCAAATGCGTACCCCATACTCGGTACAATACCAGCAGCAATGAGTTTTCGTTCTAGCTCTGCATCGCTTAGTTTCATTGCACGACAATCTAGCCACGCAAGATACGTCGCTTCGGGTTTCATGAAGCGAATATGAGGCAATTCAGCTTTTATGAATCCGTTCAGCGTTTCTATATTGTCTTGCAGGTAGTGTTTTAAGTCCACTAACCAAGTTTCACACTCTTGATACGCTGTGGTTGCCGCTGACATTGATAGGCTATTGAAGCAATCCATGCCATGAGCATCCAAACGGCGAACAAACTGCTCCTTCAACACCGAATTTGGAATAATGAAGTTTGAGATTCTCAATGATGACAAACCAAACGTTTTACTGGCCGCGGTCGCCACAATAAGTTTGTCGGTTAGCGAATTTGGTAAGCTTAACGTCGAATGGAATACATTAGGTGTTAGCGTTAGGTCACTCCAAATTTCATCACTGATCAGCCACACATCGTGTTTTTTACAAAGCTCAGCAACTTGGGTTATCTCTTCCTCATTCCATGCTCTGCCTGTTGGGTTATGAGGATTGCAGAAGATCAACGCCTTTGCACCACTAGCAAAGCAGTCTTCCAAGTGAGCAAAATCAAGCTGGTAGTGACCATCAGATTCAATCAGCGGGTTGTTCAAAACTCTGCGGTCATTCAGTTCGATGATCTTACGAAATGAACCGTAGCCTGGGCTTTGAATAACGATCTGGTCATTCTCTTGAGTGAGCAGTTGCAGCGCCATTGCGATACCCGGTAACACACCATGTATCGTGGTTATCCACTCTTTTTTTATTTCAGTGTCATGTTGGTCTCTAAACCAATCAATTACAGCTTGGTAATAGTCATCCTGACGTTCTGAGTACCCAAAAATACCATGAGCGATATCTTGAGCTAAACGATCGAGAACTTTCTGGGGAGCTTGGAAATCGTAGTCAGACACCCACATTGGCAACAAGTCAGCCCCTTCTAGTCCTAGCTTCTGCTCCATAAAGTCCCACTTTACCGACCCTGTATTTCGGCGGCTAATCGTATTGTCGAAAGAATTCATAAGATGTGAGCCTTACTTAGTGCTGTGAGCTAGAGAAGTTTCTATGGAGCCTTCTGATTGTTCAGGTTTTGCGCGTGTAATACCAAACCCAGTGAAGCCATAAATCAAAGCGAAAACGACACCGGTGTAACATTGGATAGCCCAAGGTAGGTAGTCTAACGTTGCTACACCGAGTGTGCTTGCCATGTAAATACCCGCAGCTGTCCAAGGAACCAGTGGCTCAATAATTGTGCCTGCGTCTTCGATGGTTCTGGATAGGTTTTTGGTATCTAATCCCATTTTACGGTAAGCGTTTTGGAACAACTCACCTGGGATAAGAAGGGCTAGTTTGCCATCTGATGTCGTGAAAACCACAGTAATGGTCGCGATCACTGTTGATGCGATAAGTTGTCCTGTTGAGTGAATCATATGCAAGAAACGACCTAACACCACATTCAGTGCTCCGGTTAAGCTTAAAATACCTGCAAAAGAGAACGCACAGAAAACCAGTAGGATAGTGCTCATCATTGAGAACAAACCACCACGGTTTAGCAGCTTAGACACATCAGGAATCAGGCCATCAATCGCAGTACCTTTCGCTTCAAACAGAGCGACATTAAAGCCGTCGACATAAGCTTGGAAACCTTGCTGTAGAGAGAAACCTTGTAGAACCATACCTAATACGACCGCAAGGGCAGACGCACCTAACATCAGCGGCAGAACAGGCTTTTTGGTTAATGCACCCCAAAGAATCATCACTGGCGGAATAATCAGAAGAATATTGAAATTATAAAGGCTATCTAACCCAGCAAGGATTTGAGTCACTTTTTCTGGCTCGCCAACTGTGCTGATATCGGCACTTTGGCCTGCGAAGAAAAAGACAACAGAAGCAATCACAAAGCCTGGTAGCGTTGTGTAAAGCATGTGTTGAATGTGTTCGTATAAGGTTGTACCTGAAACGACAGGTGCAAAGTTCGTTGAGTCTGAAAGAGGCGATATCTTATCGCCAAAATATGCACCAGAAACAACGGCGCCGGCAGCAGCAGCCAATGATACATCTAAACCTGCCGCAACACCCATCAGTGCAACACCTACAGTACCCGCAGATCCCCAAGAAGTACCAGTACATACAGAGACAACAGAAGTAACAAAAAAGGCAGCAATGAGTATGTATTCAGCACTGATGACTTTAAGTCCCCAGTAAACCATGTAAGGGATGGTGCCACTGATCATCCAGCTCGCGATAAGGCCGCCCACTGAAACCAAGATCAAGATAACAGGCATCGCTTTTGCGAGTTTCTCAACAATCGCGTTGATGATGTCATCCCAGTTGTAGCCCATCTTCCAAGCAATACATGCCGTGAAAGTAGCAGAAATCAGAAGTAGAACTTCAATGCGAAGTCCTAAAACACCGTATCCAATAGCAAGCAGCGCAAACATAACGGCTATAGGCGCTAATGCTAATCCGAACGATGGTAGAGGCTTTGAGTTATTCATATTTGTTGTCCTCAGGTGAATGTAGGGTTTGTTCGGAATGGATAATAAGCCTGCTATGAAATCGAAAGTGCGACTTCAATGCTGTTTTCATGTAAGCGGTTACATGAGGTGTGTACATGAGATTTTGGTCACATTTTGTCTCATTTTAGTGCTTGATTGGCTTAACTGTTTGTCTTTCAACCAGTGTCGCTTCGAATCTATGTTGCTTGGGAGGTGCGTATCCTGCTGCTTTAAGTTTAATTGCAAGGTTAGCCGCGTAAGTCGACATCTCGTCGATAGGGTTGTGCATGGTGGTTAGCCGAGGGTAAAGGTAGCGAGCGAGCAAAACGTCATCAAAGCCGATGACTGAAATATCGTTGGGAACTGAGATACCTTGATCTTGTAAGCTCGTCATTAATCCCGCTGCCATAACATCATTAAAGGTGACTGCGGCTGTGACCTCTGGGCATTGGCTTACCAAGATGTCACCTGCAGCTTCACCACCTGATTCACTAAAGTTTTGGTTGATGATCCAATTAGGTTGTATTTCGATATTGGCCGCTTTCATGGCTTCTCGGTAGCCTTGTAAACGGTCTGTTCTGTCTTGGATTGGAAGGTCGCTCGAGACATAGGCAATTTTTCGATGGCCTAATTCGATGAGGTGCTGTACCGATACTTGAGCCCCAAGTTGATTATCTACCCAAACCGAGCGATTCGATATTTGAGCGATCGTACGGTTGAGTAAAACCATTGCAGGTAATTGAGCCGAGTAACGCAGTAATGTAGCGTCCTCAAGCATCTTTGAATGGATGACCATCGCTTCACAGCCTTGACTGATCAGAAAGTCGAGGCCTTCTTTTTCTCGCTGAGCATTGTGTTCGCCACTTACCACGACCAATTGATACCCGTTGGTTCTCGCCACTTCCTCAACACTTTTTGCGACTAAGGCAAAAAATGGATCCGCAAGGTTACCCGTTAGCAACCCAAGTGTGTTGCTGCTTCTACTTGCCAAGGCGGTTGCTCGCGCGTCTTTGTGGTAATTAAGCTCTTTTACTGCTCGTTCTACACGTTCTAGCGTTATGGGTTCAACATAGCAGGTACGGTTTAATACACGAGAAACCGTTGCTGTTGAAACCCCTGCAAGTGCTGCTACATCTTTTATTGTTGCCACGTTTTAATTCTGCCAAGCATAGAAAGGCTGCGAGTGTAGCGAATCTCTAATGTTTAATATGTTATTAAGGTCAAAGCTATTAACTCTGGGCTGAGAATATTAGTCGAATATTGGAATATCTAATGTGCATGCTTAGCTATCAACTTAGCCAACGTCACGATCCCTTCTTTCCAATCTTTGCTCTCTTCGATGTTGGCGACAGTGAAGCGCAGGCAGTGTTTGTATTGGTCGTGTGTGCCAAAAACGGTGCCGGGTAAGATGCCTAGTTTATGTTTCAAGCAATCCTGATAGACGGCGTAGCTGTCGACCGATTCTGGCAGTGTTATCCAGTTGAGAAATGAGCCTTCCGGCTTTGATAGGTGGTAGCGTCCGACAAGATGTGGGTAACTATCTAATGCTTGTATTAATAGGTTTTGGAACTGTTTTTGATTGGTTTGATAGAGTCGTTTCATTTTGGATAAATGGCTGCGGTATTTGCCCGTTGTGAGAAATTGGCCGACTGCTGATTGCATGAGGTTCGAGCTGCCCATGTTATCGCATAACAGATACTTCTCAATTAAGGGCTGATAACGCCCTGAAAGCAGCCAACCGACACGAAGGCGAGAGTCCAAAGTTTTGGATAGTGAGTTCACGTAGATGACTCGGTCTTGGTCATCCAGTTCTTTTAGGCTAGCTATCGGCGCATCAAACGCTAGGCTACCGAACACATCATCCTCGATAATCGGCAAAGATCCGGTTATCTCCAATAACGCTTTTCGATTAGCCAGAGGCATTCTTGAGCCTGTCGGATTGGTAAAGTTTGGTGTCAGAAGCAGCGTTTTCACTTCCCATTTATCTAGAGCGTTTTGTAGTGAAGGAATATCTATTCCGTGGCTAACACTGCTTGGTATTTCAAGGGCTTGTAAACCAAGCGACTCAAGTAACAGTAAGTTGCCAAAGTAACACGGTGACTCTACTGCCACGATGTCACCCGGCTTGGTTAATGCTCGTAACGCTAAGCTGATCGCCTGTTGTGCCCCGTGAGTAATCGCAATCTCTTTCGATCCTGCGTGTACGCCCAGATCATGGGTGATCTTTAACAATTGTTTTACTAATTGCTCGTCACCTGGGGGCAATTGGTAATAACCAGGAAGCTGAGTTTGCAAACGACTGTGGCGACCGATCTCGGCGTACAAGCTCCGGATAGCGGGATTGTTGATATTTGGATGAGCTGATCCAGCCAATAGCTTCATACGACCTTTTGGACGAGAGAGTACCGATTTGGTGACAGACAACAGGTCAACTTTTTGTGGTTGGCTGGGCGCATCCCAGCTTGTGGTGTTCGGTGCTTTAACGCGATAACCGGACTTGGGAACCGAGTAAACCCAACCCGTAGCCTCCAATTCTTGATAGGCTCGAATCACGGTGTTTTTGCTGACACCTAATTGTTCACTTAACTGGCGGATCGAGGGGAGTCGATCGTCTGGGTGAAAGAGCCCTTTATCGATTTGAGCCTTAATATGTTGTTCGGTAGCGAGATATTTATTGCCGCTGACTTCTGCTTCCACGTTGTTCTCCCTCGTTGCTCACTCTCAATCTGTAACCATTTAAAGTGTTATATCTGTATCTTTATTAGTTATCTGTACCCAACTAAGGTAACAGTATTGATGAAGAGTTGACCAGAGGTTTGTAATGCTGATTAAAATGATTCCGTTCGTGTTTGTAATATTGTGGTCGTCAGGCTTTGTTGGCGCACGTCTTGGTGTGGAATACGCCGAACCCGCGACGTTACTTTCACTTAGGATGGTAGCCAACGTGGCGCTGTTCTTGGTTTTGATTGCAATCCTTAAGCGCCGTATCCCTCGTGGCCGAGCATTCTTCCATGCGTGTGTGGTTGGGATATTGATTCACGGTTTTTACCTAGGTGGTACATATCTGGCGATTGATATGGGGATGCCTGCAGGGTTGAGTTCTTTATTGGTAGGTCTTCAACCGATACTTACCGCGCTGATCATGGTCAGCTGTACCTCGCAGCGTTTTAATTTTGCGCAATGGCTTGGTTTAGCGCTTGGTTTTGCGGGTATTAGCTTAGTGTTAATGGGTAATATTGAATGGCAATCGGATGACCAAAAAGGTCTGGCGACATTGTTATGTTTAGTCTCGCTGGTCGGTATTACCTGCGGCACTTTGTACCAGAAGCGTTTTTGTAAAGGGACTGATATGGTGGGCGGTGCGATGGTGCAATACTTGGCTTCTGCAGCGTTGTTCCTGCCGTTTGCGATGCGCTACGAAACCATGCAAGTGAATTGGACAGTAGAATTTACGTTGACGCTGATTTGGCTGGTGGTCGTTTTATCTTGTGTCGCAATACTGTTGTTGCTTTACATGGTGGAACACGGAGCATCTTCAAGTGTTGCATCGGTGTTCTATCTCGTTCCGCCGACAACCGCAATTCAAGCGTGGCTGATCTTCGGTGAATCATTCGATATCTATGGTGCAATGGGCTTCGCCTTGTCTGCCGATGCGGTTTATCTGGTGGTGAAGAAGCCTGAGTTGGTGAAGTTGCGGAGACAAGCGGCTTTGAATCGTTAAAACAAAAAAGAGCCTGACAATGCAGGCTCTTTTTTTACTCAATTTTTCGCTAGCGATTGATGATTAGCGCTTCATCAAACAAGCGTAAGCCGTTGTAAACGGTGCTTCTTGGTATTGCTTAAGGCCAGTCTCTTTGAACTTCATCATAAGAGGGTTGCGCTTAAGGCTTTCTTTGATTTCAGCTGGAGACACAACGGTTACGTCTAGGCCGTCGATAAGCTGAATTGCAGCTTCTAGTTTGAAACCGAAGCCACCGCCAGCAAATTTGCCTTTAGTTTGGCGTTGGCGAATTACAACTTTTTCTACTTGGTAATCTTCCATTAACTTTGCAAAAGAGAATTGAAAGTCTTTCATATTCTGTGTGTCGTTTGCGTCGCTAATCGCAACCTTAGAAACTCGGCAATCAGGAATGTTAAATACGCCGTCTGACAGAGAAAGAAGACAGATGACTGCATCGTTACCTTTGATTTCAACACCACAAATTTTCATGTTCTTACCTACTTATTTTAGAGCCCTACATTATGGTGTTATTTCTAACACTTCTCCAGTATTTGCGCGTATCAGCGGCAAATAAGTCTAAATCAGAGAGTATTTTAGTCGCCGAAAGTTAACCTTTGATTGAAAAAACAACACACGAATTTACGGTATCGTTTGCTATGAGATGAAGCTCACAAAAGCTTAGCGGGATTTCATATGTGTGCTGTATATTGCGCGCGCATCCCTATTTGAAGTGTGGTTATTAATCCCAATGAATATCAATAATCTTTCGATTAAGAGTAAAATCGCGATCCCGCTGTTGGTGATCGTGATTGTTTTTTCTACCGTTACCGTGCTCAACGTTATCAGATCAAATGCTCAAGCTGCGATTAATAACGAGCTCAATAATGTGGTTCAACCGGTTCTAGATAACCTAGAAGACGGCTACCGCGATATCTACCAAATCATCGCTTCGGCACAAGGTCTGCTACTTGCTCAAGATCAGGCAGCGATTGAATACCAAAAGTTCGAATTTAAAGACAACGCTTATAAAGCGGTTCCTCGTTTTGAGAGCGTTGAAACGCTTTACAGAGCAGGTGTGTTGGATCCTTCTTCTCGTGGTGAGCTATCAAAGCTGGTTAACGCGATGAGTAAGTGGGTTTCGCTGCACGAGCCTATGTTTGCAGACCCTGCGAACGCGCACCAATACAACATTGATTACTCGCCAGCGTTAGACGCTGAATTTGCGATTATTCGTAAGCAACTGCGTGATATCAGAACGCTGATTGAACTAAAGCAGAAAGAGCTTCGTCAGCAAGCCGATGACTCTATCGAATCAAGTAAGTTGATCATCGAAGTGGGTATGGCTGTCGCTGTATTTGCTGCAATTTTCGCGATGTGGTTGTCGAACCGTTTCATTATTCAACCCATTCAGAACGTTGAAAAAGCGATGAATGAAATCGCTTCGGGTGACGGTAATCTGTCTCAACGAATGAAGGTCGAAGGTAATGACGAGATCGCTCGTTTAAGCTCTGCCTTTAACCAGTTTGTTGGCAAGATTCATGTCACTGTAGAGCAAGTGATCTTCACATCGAATGCCGTTCGCTCAGAAATGGAAAACATCAAATCACTAACGCAAAGTGTTGCTGAATTCTCGTCGAATCAACAGCGAGAAAGTGAAGTGGTCGCGGCTGCCGTTCATGAAATGCAAGCAACCAGTGAAGTGGTGAGTGGTAACGCATTAGACGCGGCAACGGCAAGTAATGTGGCGAACCATGAAGTGGAATCGGCAGATACTACACTCGGCTTAACCGTGACATCGATTGAACGCCTTGCGCAAGATATCGAGAACGCGGGCGGAGTGGTTCAAGAACTGGATACCGATGTGAAGAACATCGCGTCTATTCTTGGCGTGATCAAAGGCATTGCTGAGCAAACAAACCTACTGGCACTAAACGCAGCAATCGAAGCGGCACGTGCGGGTGAACAAGGGCGTGGCTTTGCTGTGGTTGCGGATGAAGTTCGCGCTTTGGCGAGTAAAACTCAAGACAGCACGGGCGAAATCCAATCTATGATTGAGCGCTTGGAAGTAGGCGCAAAACATGCAGTTGGTGTGATGAACGAGAGTAAAGCCAGCGGCGAGAAAACCATTGTTCAAGCGGGTACAGCAGCGTCATCTTTGGGTGAGATTCGTAATTCGATCGGTAAGATGAACGACATGAACACACAAATCGCCACGGCAGCTTCTCAGCAATCTCAAGTATCTGAAGAAGTGAACAAGAATGTTCAACGCATCGCAGAAAGCACCATGCAAATGGTTGAGATGGCAAGCAGCGCGGAGAACGCATGTATGACATTGGCAGAGCAGTGTGAAGCGCTTGATAGCCTAGTTTCTCAGTTTGAAGTTTAATTTTCAAAAGTAGACTGACGAACATGAGCTAATAATGGTTGCTCGTTTGGGTTCCATTAATCAGCGCTTAACGAAAAAAGCCCGTACTCTATGAGTGCGGGCTTTCTTTTTAAACGTGTGATCGGCTTTTGGACCGAATCAATCATTCAGTGTTAGCTGCTGCGACCGTCTTTGTATGTGTAACGGTAGTCAACTTTTACGTTCGCTTGGTAATGAACATCGCCGTTCATGTTAGTGATTTTTTTCACTTCCATGTTCGCGTCATCAATCTTGAACGAATCGTATTTTGTGGTTTGTTGGAACTGTGGCAGTTCTCTAGAAAGCTCAAAAGGTGTCTTTGCGCTTAACTCATCCATAAGGTTAGTTCCTGCATCGTATGCTTCCGCTTCAGTAACAAATGTATCAGATTTTAGCGTTGTTTCTTGAATCGTTGTTTTGGTTGCTGCGAACGCTGTTGTGCTAAGTACAAGAGTTGATGCAAGTATGATTAATTTTTTCATAGGAGTACCTTACTGTGTTGAAGTACCTGTGTTCCGGTACAGAACCAACATATCAATGAAGTGGTAGGAGGAGTGTCAGGGGAGACGACGATTTTGTTAGTGTTCGGTAAGGAATAATGAGAAATGTCAGCAGTTGGTTGGAATGATTTTGAACGATTGTAGGTGGCGAAGATTTATGCGCAAAGCATATCAAGCAAGGTGACAGCAATTTGTAACTTCAATACACTGTATGGGTAACCATCATTCAATATAAGGTAAAGGCATGGCCAATTGGGAAGGGGTAAGTGAGTTTGTTGCAGTAGCAGAGCGTGAGAGCTTTACTGGTGCGGCGCAGAAGCTTGCTACGTCAGTGGCTCAAATCAGTCGTCGAGTGGCTAACCTTGAAGAGCGCCTCGCGGTAAAACTACTTAATCGAACGACTCGTAAGGTGTCTCTCACCGAAGCTGGGCAGCTCTATTATCAGCAATGTAAGTTGTTGGTCGAGGGTTTAGAGATTGCGGAATTAGCCGTAACGCAGATGCAATCCACACCAAAAGGTTTATTGAAGGTGACTGCGCCCGTGACCTATGGTGAACGCCAACTCGCCCCGATACTTCACCAATTCTTAAAGCTTCACCCGCAAGTCGAGCTAGAGCTAATGCTGACCAACCAAAAGCTCGACCTTATCGATTCTGGCGTTGATGTGGCGATTCGTCTTGGTCGCTTAGAAGATTCAAGCCTTGTGGCAAAGAAGCTCTCCCAACGACAACTCTACGTGTGTGCAAGCCCTGAATATATTGAGAGTTATGGCGAGCCGCATACGCTTTCTGAGTTAAGCCATCACCAATGCCTAGTCGGTGGCTTTGAGCACTGGCGTTTTAAAGAAAACGGTCGCCCTCGTTCGGTTCGTGTTAATGGGCGAATCAAGTGTAATAGTGGTTTAGCTTTATTGGATGCGGCTAAGCAGAGCATCGGCTTGGTGCAACTTCCAGAATACTACGTGAGTGAAGATCTTGACTCTGGTGAGTTGGTCGAAGTGTTATCCGACTATCGAGATGATAAGGAGGGGATCTGGGCGCTCTACCCGCAGAACCGCAACCTGTCTTCAAAGGTTCGTTTGCTCGTCGATTTCCTTTCTGAGCAATTGGATTAATTCTATGACCGAAATTGAGCGTCATTCAGCAAGTCAAAGCGAGTTGATACTCAGCGTGTTCGATACACTCGAACAGCATTACGGCTATTTTGATTGGTGGCAAAGGAATGATCCTTACGAGATCGTTTTAGGCGCTATTTTGGTCCAAAACACCAACTGGAAGAACGCAGAGAAAGCACTTATTAACTTAGGTGAGCAATGCAACCCAAGGTCGGTTGCTGAAATGGACCTTGATGAGCTTGCCCAAAAGATTCGATCCAGTGGTTATTACAATCAAAAAGCCATTAAATTAAAGGCTGTGACCGAATGGTTTTGGAAGTACCAATACGATATGTCGGTGGTTCGCAAGCAGGACAAAGATCAGCTTCGAAAAGAGTTATTAGAAGTTAAAGGAATTGGTGGCGAAACGGCTGATGCGATTTTGGTTTATGCGATAGGTAAGCCGTCTTTTGTGATTGATGCGTACGCCAGAAGGATCTTCACTCGCAACGGACTCGATGTGCCTAAATCGTATGAGAAGTTCCGAGCCTTAATGGAAAGTACAATCCCTTTGGATACAAAAAGGTACGGTCACTATCATGGCTTGCTAGTCGATCATGGACAGCAGTTCTGTAACCCCAAACCGAAGTGCCAATATTGTCCTTTAACTCAAGATTGCATAAAAAATGGCGTTGAAGCTTTGGCTTAAACGACGTTGCTCCTCATTTGCCAAATCATCTCAAGAAAAAAATCGGGCTTCAGAATGAAGGTTCTGAAGCCCGAGCTATATTAAATTCCGAGTCGTTTACTTGTCCGTGACGAGATAAAAATAGTTCTATACCGTGAAACGATCCACCAAGTGGTAAAGCTCATTCGCACGGCTGTTTAGGTTTTGGCTACCAGTACGATTTTGGTTTGCTAGTGCGGCTGATTGCGAGCTTTGATCGGATATCACGACGATACGTTGAGATATCTCTTGGCCGACAATATTCTGCTGTTCTGTTGCCGTAGCAATAAGCGAGTTCATGTCCATGATGGTATCGATCGACTCTTGGATCTTCGCCAGTGCAGCGGCAGCAGCGTTTGCTTCTTCAACCGTTTGAGCACTGCGGTTTTGGCTTGAATCCATTGCTTTTACCGCGGCGTCTGACGCGGCTTTTAGCTGCTCAATCATCTTGTGAATATCGCCGGTGCTCTCTTGAGTTCGGCTTGCCAGCTTACGAACTTCGTCTGCTACTACTGCAAAACCACGACCTTGTTCACCTGCACGAGCAGCCTCAATTGCGGCATTCAATGCAAGCAGGTTAGTTTGCTCTGCAATGTCTTGAATCACCGCCAACGAAGAGGAGATGTTCTGCACATCGCCTTCTAAACGTGATACCACAGTGTTGGCTTCTGACACTTCGCTAGCAAGGCCTGCAACAGAATCCGCAGCTGCGTTTACGATTTGCTGCGCTTCTTTCGCGTTACCTTCTGCAAGCTTGGCTGAATCCGCCGCTTGGCTTGCGTTGCTCGAGATTTCTTGCGCGGTTGTGGTCATCTCAGTCATCGCTGTTGCAACTTGTTCAGTTTCTTCACGTTGGCCTGTGGCAATTTCGTCCACCTGAGCTGCGCGAGAAGACATGCTAGACGTTTCGGCTACGACTTGCTGACCCACATCGCTGACGCTGCGAATGATGGTTTGCAGGCTTGCTACAAAGGCATTGAAGTTCTCGCTCAGCTTAGTGAATTCGGGTGCTTTGAAGGTTTCCATTCGAGCGGTTAAATCGGCTTCACCACTCGCAAACGCGCTGATTGAACGGTCAAACTGCTCAAGTGGCTTCATAATTGTGCGGTTCACTGCGACTGCAAACACGGCAACCACAAGAGCGATTAAGCCACAGAAAATAGCGATGGCAGTCAGTGAGCTTTGCAGCGCAGCATTCGAACTCTCTTTCATCTCTGCGATGACCGCATCAATGTCGTCAGTATAAAAACCGGTACCCAGCATCAAATCCCATTGTGGGATGAATATCGAGTAGCTGAGTTTTGGTAAGGCTTCAGATTGACCAAGTTTTGGAAAGTAGTAAGTGGTGAATTCGCCAAGCTTTGAGTTCTTGATTAGGTCACGAATCAGGTAATTACCTTTTTTGTCTTGCAGGTCATAGTAATTTTTACCAATACCATCGTTGTTTTGCCCAACCACTACTCGAATGCCTTTAGAGTCGTAGCCAAAGATGTAGCCAGATTCACCATACTCGAGTGTTCTTAATGTCGGTAAGGCTTCTTCTAATGTTGCACCTCTGTCCAAGAACGGGCTGATAGAAGATTGAGCCATTTGCAGATACGCTTTAAGTTCCTTTTCTTTCATCGCCATCATATTGCTACGCGTCGATTCTACTTGTTGTGCGGTTAGCTCGGTGCTCTTCATATACGTCACGCTCATCATCCCAATTGCCATCAGTAGCAGTGGAATGAAAGAGAGAATATAAAGGCGGTTTTTGATGGTTAGGGTCATGTCACGCTTCCTGTGTGATTGTCTCATGCAATTTTCAACACATTATTAATGTGGTTTCAAAATGTAAATGGGCTTGTTGTTTAATTGTTACCCTAGAGTGTTTTTGTTTTATAAATATGATGGCGGTTAGATTTTTTGGGTGAGAAGCCTTGCAACTAGAGGCTTAAGCGCGAAAAAGTGAGTGTGTATCGATGCTTTTGAATTCGACGCTGCTTTGTTAGAATGCGACGCTTTGTAGCACCCTGCTATGTCTATTCGTTAAGTGAGAAAGATTCATGAACAAAAGCCATGTGACTATTGGTTTAACTAACCCAAAGAGCCCGACAAACGTTGGTGCTGTTATGCGTGCGGCTGGTTGTTACCAAGTCGACGAAGTTAAATACACAGGGCAACGCTACGAAAAAGCCGCGAAATTTCACACCGATACAAAGAGTGTTGCACGTACCATCCCGCTGACCGGTGTCGAGTCGTTTTTAGACAATCTTGATTCAGAAACTAAGATCGTTTGTGTAGAACTCGCAGAAGGTGCTACGCCACTGCCGCGTTTTAAACACCCAGAAAACGCTATCTATATCTTTGGTCCGGAAGATGGTTCTATTTCTCAAGACGTTGCCGATAGAGCTGATCACGTTGTGTACGTTCCAACGGTAGGTTGCATGAACTTGGCTGCAACCGTGAATGTGCTACTTTACGATCGTCTTGCTAAATCTGATGAAATGGATGAGAGCAACGAGCTTATTAAGAAAAGCCGTGATAACCGTAATCATCTGCTGATCAAAGAAAAGTAAATCTCTGCTTCTAATGTTATCTATCCCGTACGCGATCGGATATTATCTTGAGTTCATCACCAGATAATTGAAGGGTTAGATAACACTATGGAAGACAAGCAATTACTTGCTGCGCTACAACAACAGCCTGTCCTCGATCTATATCAGTTATTCCAAGAAGTTGGTCAAAACAGCTCTCTGTACGTATTGTTAGAGAGGTTATCTTCCCTTAAAGAACACCATCAACTGAGCACTCGTCTCAGTCCTTTTAAGCCTCACATCGAAGGGTTACTGGCTCAGTTCGACAGCTCCACATCGGACAGTGAAATCCTCAAGGCGGTTGCTCTTCAGTCTGAGATCCAGCAACGAGGCCATAGCATGAGCCGTTACATCATGACATCAGATAATCATCGTCATTTTTCTCCGAATGCAGACTTAGTCATGTTTGGTGATTCGATCACTGAATGGGCACCGTGGGCGGATATTTTCCGTGATATCTCTATGGTCAATCGCGGCCTAGCAGGGGATACCACAACCGGCATGCTGCGCCGCATTGATACCACGTTGAATGTGAATCCAAAACTGGTGTGTTTTATGGCAGGGATAAACGATTTAGCGCAAGGTTACGATGTCGAGCATATCTACCAGAACTACATTGATATGCTTAAGGTGTGGCAAGAAAACGATATTCGAATCTTGGTGCAATCAACGCTTTATGTAGGGGCTAAACTGCAAAGCTTGAACCCTTCGGTAGAACTGCTCAATAGCAAAATAAGCGAGTACTGTTCTCAACAAGGCATTGCGTTCTTAGATGTGAATTCAGTATTGTCACCTAACAAACTTTTGTCGAATGAGTACTCGTGCGATGACTTGCACTTGAATGCTAAAGCTTACCAAGCTTGGGCTGGGGTGCTTCAACCTACGATAGCTGAGTTACTAAAATAAATTCACGTAGATAGCTAAATTCATGTAGACAACTAAGTTGATAGATAGACAGTTTAGTTAATACAACGGAATCTAAGCACTAAACCTGTTCGGTGAACCAAAGGACATCAATTTGAACCTAAGACAACTGGAAGTCTTTTACGCCATAATGCAGACCGGAACCGTATCTGGAGCCGCACGTAGCTTACATGTGTCCCAGCCTAATGTGACGCGCATTTTGGCGCACACCGAGCAGCAGTTGGGATTTGGTTTGTTCGAGCGTGTCAAAGGACGACTGGTGCCAACGATTGAAGCGAAAACCTTGCTACCAGAAGCCGAGAAGGTGTATCAGCAATTGGACCAATTTCGTTCTTTGACTAACAAAGTGAAGCAAGGGCATCAGCATTTACGTATTGGTGCGCCGCCGATTCTAGCGACCAAATTGCTGACTCCAGTGATCGCCCAATTGTCTCGTGAGCAATATTCCAATAAACAAGAGCTCTCTTTTGAGTTGTTGACTGCTAATCGCGACGAACTGTGTGCTGGTTTATTGAAGCATGAGCTCGATATTGCTATCGCATTTGGAGACGAGGCACCGCCAGCAATATTGTCTGAAACGCTATTAACCGAATCACTCAAGGTTCTGGTTCCATCCCACACTGTTGATCAGTTACCGACAGAATTAATCCTTGATGACCTGATAAATTATTCGTTGCCAATCATTGGGCTTGATAGTCGTGACCCACTGGGTTTACTGCTCCATCAAAGCTTGATTGCGCGAGATGAGCATTATCATCATCCGATATCGGTACGTGGATACAGCGCTGCGGCGGAGCTGGTTAAGCACCAAGCAGGTTTTGCGATTGTTGACCCGTGGACAGCAGAGCAATACCAAAATGACGATTCAGTTTGTGTATTGCCACTGCAGCCAGCTATTCCATTTTCAGTATCGACTTTATGCGCT
The DNA here is from genome assembly GCA_041879425.1 of Vibrio pomeroyi. Taxonomy (NCBI): domain Bacteria; kingdom Pseudomonadati; phylum Pseudomonadota; class Gammaproteobacteria; order Vibrionales; family Vibrionaceae; genus Vibrio; species Vibrio pomeroyi. The sequence goes on from CP090855.1 coordinate 1,559,851, forward strand.
GAACACACGCCACAGTCGATTGCAGCTAAACAGTTCATTTCAGCACTACAGCACTCATGTTATTAGCTAAGAGCCGTTCGCTCATAAGTTTACTGTCTCCGATTGCTACCCATAACATCAGCTACCTATAACATCATGTTATAGGCTCGTGATAAATAGGCATTCGGCAGTGCTCAGCTTCTTAATTAAAGTAAATCCATACAAGGACTTATTAATTAGGAATGCTCATGTCTATCGCTCAACTTTACCTTCTTTTTCTTGGGGATGTTACTGACCCTCTGGCCGCAAAAACCGCTCGCGGGATTCACCAATGGCGACCAGAAATCTGTCTCGGGCAATTACGTTTAACTAGCGATACCGTTTCACTAGGCTTAACCGACATGACCCTACAACAGGCACAAGCACAGGGTTCGAAGACGCTAGTGATTGGCACTGCAAACCCAGGCGGCGTTATTCCTGACTCATGGCAACCTACGATATTAGCCGCTGCAGAAATGGGATTTGAGATTGCATCCGGCATGCACCAGCGCTTGAACGAATTTTCACCGCTTGCTGACATGCAGCAGCGAGGATTGACTAAGCTTCATGATGTACGCCATTTTGATGGTGTCCTAAACGTTGGTACTGGCAAGCCTCGTCAAGGTAAACGCCTGCTCACGGTCGGAACCGATTGCTCGGTAGGAAAGATGTTTTCGGCGTTGGCGATTGAAAAATCGCTTAAAGAAGCGGGAACATCTGCTCAGTTTAAAGCGACAGGGCAGACAGGTATCTTGATTGAAGGCAGCGGTATTTCGATTGATGCTGTAGTTGCGGATTTCATTTCGGGAGCGGTTGAAGCGATCAGCCCTGAATTTACCGACCACGAATGGGACATCATTGAAGGGCAAGGTTCTTTGTTCAATCCGTCTTTTGCTGGCGTAAGTTTGGGTTTGTTGCATGGCGCACAAGCTGACGCGTTGGTGTTATGTCATGAAGTAGGGCGAGCACATATTCGTAACCTTCCGCATGCCAAATTACCAACGATAGAACAGACGATTGATGCAAATTTACAAGCCGCGCGATTAACAAATCCAGATGTGAAGCTAGTGGGTATCTGCCTGAACACATCGGCGATTAGCATTGAAGAGGCTGAGATATTGTGCCAAGAATGGACCACACTTTATCAAGTGCCAGTGACGGATCCTGTGCGATTTGGTGTACAACACATTACTGATCATTTGCGACATTCACTTTAACGATTTCATCATTTCTACGCTTCCATTTGTTAAAGCGAACATCAACCGAGTGAAATTATGAAGATTACTGCAGAACCTATTACTATCGCGATGCAAACGCCTTTTCGCATCTCCCGAGGCAGCCGAACAGAGTGTCATGTTGTTCGCGTTTACATTGAGCATAATGGTAAACAAGCTCAAGGCGAGTGCACGCCTTACCCGCGTTATGGTGAGTCATCCGAGTCTGTGTTGGCGCAAATTCAACAAGCTTCGAGCTCTCTCGAAACGGCCTTTGAGCGTGGCATGACCGATCCTGAAGAGTTACGAGATCATCTTCAGTCTTCATTGACTGGAGGCGCTGCGCGTAATGCTATCGATTGTGCGCTTTGGGATTATCAAGCGCAGCAGAACGAGCAGACCTTTCCGAATAGCTTGTTCGAGTTACCTAAGCAGATTGTTACCGCAATGACAGTCTCGATTGGCACACCAGATGCGATGGCAACACAAGCTCGTGATTATGTGGCGAATGGTGCGAAACTTCTAAAAGTGAAGCTTGATGGTGAGCAAGTGGTAGAGCGTGTACGCGCTGTCCGAGAAGCAGCTCCCGAAGTTAAAATTGTACTGGATGCCAATGAAGCGTGGACTGGGCTGAACCTTGAAGAGCTGTTCAATCAGCTGACTGAGTTTGATATCGCGATGATTGAGCAACCTTTACCACAACAGCATGATGCCTCGTTGGCACACATCAAGCATCCTATCCCACTGTGTGCTGATGAAAGCTGCCATACCACTTCTCAACTGTCTTCGTTGTTGGGTAAGTATGAAATGGTCAACATCAAGCTTGATAAAACCGGTGGTTTGACAGAAGCATTAGCACTTGCCGAAGAAGCGAAAAGGCTTGGTTTTACCCTTATGTCGGGCTGTATGCTCGGTACTTCACTGGCCATGCGTGCAGCGCTGCCTATCGCTGTGCAATCAGAAATCGTCGACCTCGATGGTCCTGTATTACTTGGTCAAGACGTGTCGCCAGCACTGACTTATCAAGATGGGATGATCATTCTTTAACTCGTTGAGTCTCGACCATTAAATTGAAGTAATACTAATGAAATCGCATAGGTGAAAGCCTATGCGATTTTTTTATTGATAGAGTAATCACGTTTCTGTCGGTGAAGTCACTTTCTTCTCTCTCAAAACAGACAGTCTGGGGTTTATAAAATAATTGTTATGGTGTTTTATGTGAAATGTTAATGATTACTCTTATTTTCATAGTTTCACTAAAACTATTTGAAGTGGCTTTAAGTCAGGCTAACCACCTAACTGATTGAATCATTGACCTTTACTGTTGGTTTTTGATGAGAAGAGGGTAGGGCGAGTGAGTAGTCGTGTCTCAGAGATGATAGACAACAAGGACCGTTTTGAACGTCCATTTCCGATCAAGATTCCGCATCGTAAGTGGTTTGGCTGGAAAGGCATAGAGCTGCGTTTGGTGTTAGCGCTAGCCATGTTATCCATGACCACCATCTTCCTCTCAGTCGTTTCCAGTTTCACCTTTGATAACCTAAATCAACGCCTTGTTGAGCTCAAAGAGAGTGAAATCCCCGCTTTAGATAACGCAGCTCGCCTCAATGACATGGTGCGAGTGATTATCACCACCTCATCACAACTTAGTGATGCGGAATCCAATTTAGAGCGTAAACAAGCGATGCTCAAAATTGAAGACGCTATTTCAGTCATGAATAGCGTTATGGTGCAATTCCCGGATTATCACTCCTATTTTAAAGATCTTATTGCTCAAGTTAACAATAGCCTCAGTCTGTTGTACCAAAGTGAGATTGAATCTGAACAGCTCAACCAAGAACTTCGTAATCTACTCGAAGGCTTTTACCCCTTATTGCAGCAAGCCAGTGATTCACTCGATAGCTTGCCTAATTCAGCCAAAGAGCAGGTTCAATACACGCAATTAAAGTCTCTGCTGTACTACCAATTAGGCTTGGTAGAAAAACTGTATAACGACTCGAGCTTTAATGAGCTGGATTACACCAGCTTACGACTCGAGCAGGTTGGAGAAGAGTGGTGGCAGCTTTGGGTAAGTGGCGATCTAAGAAGTGAATTTCCAACACTAGACCATCAGCTCACCGTAATTTACAACCTGGCCTCAAGTGATAGCAGCTTGTATGGGCTGAAAAACAAAGCGCTCGACCATCTCTATCAAGAGCAGTATTTCTTACAAAACAGCCGTGAGCATTTGAATCAGTTAACAGTGCAAATCGAACGTAATACCAGCCAAGTGAACCGCAATATTGATCAGTCGATTCAGCAGGCGCAACACTCTTTGCAATCGAACCAACGTTTATCACTTTTCCTTTCACTGTTCAGTGTGTTAGCTGCCGCGGCTATCTCATGGTTCTATGTGCGCAAGAGTATTTTAGAACGGCTATTACAGCTTAAAGACAACATGTTCGCGATCTCGACTGGCCACTTAGATACCGAAGTCGCGATTCGTGGCAAAGATGAAGTGACGCAAATGGCGAAGTACCTAAAGGTATTTCAAACGACAGCCAAAGTCGTCAAGCAAACCAACCGCAAATTGGAGGCAGAGGTGGAAGAACGTACCTTAGCCGAGGCCAAGCTGCGTGTTACTCAGGATGAGCTCGTTCAAGCTGGAAAACTGGCCGCGTTGGGGCAGTTAAGTGTCGGCATTACTCACGAGATCAATCAACCTCTGACCGCAGTAAACAGTCACGTTCGAAGCGCGCAACTGTGGTTAGGTAAACAAAGGCCAGATAGGGCAGAAGAGAATCTGAAAAAGATCGAGATCCTATTAGATAAAGTGGCTGCGATTACACGTCACTTGAAGGCATTTTCGCGCAAGAGCGATGGCAAAATTGATAATGTCGAGCTTGATAAGGTGATTGGTGATGCGATCGATCTCTTTGAAACTAGACAGAGTAGGGTGTTGATTCATTATTCCCCACAAAGCGATCAAATGGTGCGAGCCAACAGTATTCGCTTAGAGCAGGTGCTGGTGAACTTGATCAGCAATGCGTTGGATGCCGTTGAACACAGGGAGCTGCCTCAGCTCAACATCTCCACTCAAGAACACCAGAACACCATTCAGATATCAGTTAAAGACAATGGATTAGGGATACCCGAAGAGGACATTCCTTATCTGTTTGACCCGTTTTATACCCGCAAGACCACAGGCAAAGGGCTCGGACTCGGTTTGTCTATCGCATACAACATAATTAAAGACTTTGGCGGCTCGATTCACGTCGAATCGGTTGAACACCAAGGCACCACTTTTATCGTCACTCTACCAAAAGGCACAGACTCATGACTTCAGAAAAACACATAGTTCTTATCGACGATGAAACAGACGTCGTTGAAGCCGTGAGCGAAATGTTGGAGCTCGAGGGTTTTCGTGTCACTAGCTTTACCGACCCAAACCTTGGTCTAAAGTCCCTGAACGCAAACAGTCAGTCGGTGGTGTTGTGTGATGTTCGGATGCCACAAGTGGATGGGCTTACGTTGTTGAGTTCAATCCAACATCGCGCAGCCAATGTTCCGGTGTTACTGATGAGCGGGCATGGTGATATTCCGATGGCGATAGAGGCGATGAAGTTGGGTGCGTTCGACTTTCTAGAAAAGCCACTCAATGCCAGTGAGTTGGTAGAAAAACTCGATTTGGCGTTGGCACAATGTCAGCACAGTAGCCCTGCAACGTTAGACGACGATCAGGATACAGAACTACCGATTGAATCTGTGGTTATCGGGCAATCCCAAGCGATGGACACCATACGTAAGCAAGTGCTTGCGCTCTCTCATACTGGCGTCGACACCATCATTAACGGTGAGACAGGCACTGGCAAAGAGGTGATTGCTCGCGCCTTGCATCAATTTAGTCGTCGTAAGGCAAAGCCGTTTGTCGCAATAAACTGTGGTGGCATGACAGAGAGCATTATTGAGAGTGAGCTGTTTGGTCATGAAGCGGGCTCGTTTACCAGTGCCAATAAGAAACGCATCGGAAAAATAGAACAAGCCAATGGCGGCACTCTGTTTCTTGATGAAATTGAAAGCATGCCGATTGCAGTGCAGATTAAGTTGCTACGCGTGATTCAAGAACGAGTGATCGAGCGTGTTGGCGGTAATGAATTGATACCTGTCGATATAGTGGTGGTTGCCGCGAGTAAAGTTGACCTCGCAAGCCTCAGTGAATCTGGTGAATTCAGAGCCGACCTCTTCTATCGCTTAAATATCGCCAGCTTAAACCTTCCAGCACTGCGCCAACGCAAAGAGGACATTCAGGTGTTGTTCCGCCACTTTGTAATTCAAGCGAGCCAAAAGTACAAGACGCGTCCTTCGACGATTTATCCCGAACAGATACAGCAGTTGTGCCGACATGAATGGCCTGGAAACGTGCGTGAGTTACGTAATGTTGCCGATCGATTTGTACTCGGTATTGTCGGCGATGGCTTTGATCTTCAATCACCCATTTGTGAATCAACCGGGGAAGACTTCGCCTTTGAAAAGCAGATGGAGCAGTACGAGAGAAATGTATTAACCGAAGCCTTGATAGAGAGCGCAGGGAATATCAATGAGGTCTCGAGTAAGCTTAATCTGCCCCGCAAAACGCTTTATCGAAAAATGAAGAAACACCAGTTGGACAAAGAGAGTTTTAAAGCTTAGCCCGCTAAGTTGGTTATCAAATAGCAAACCTGAACCAGAAGACAAAGCAGAAGACAAAAGCACAAGACAACAATGACCCATTTATCATTCAGTCGAATGATTAACTGTTTCAAGTGATTGTAATAAAAGAATTTTAACATTTGGCACAAAGCGTGCAATCCCTACATTGTGGCATCAGCCCACATGAGGTCATCTCACAGAAAGTAGAAATGACCGGATTAAGGAAATTAGAAAAATAATTGCTTGTTGCAAGGAGATACAAACATGAAGCAAATACTGAAAGGTTCGATTGCTCTGATACTCGGCGTTAGCTCAATGACCGCATGGGCGGCGACAGAGTCAGCAAACCTAGGACCTCGTCCCCTCTTTTTAGTCAACAATATGGACGAGAGCCCTTTGAAAACCAAGCTGCTGAGTTGTAGCGAAGGGCCTTTTCACCGTAGCGATTTTTCTATTGGGCATCGTGGAGCTGCAATGCAGTTTCCGGAGCACACAAAAGAATCTTACTTAGCGGCGATTCAAATGGGAGCCGGTGTCGTAGAGTGTGATGTGACCTTCACTAAAGATAAGGAATTGGTGTGTCGACATTCTCAAAGTGACCTGCATACCACAACTGATGTGTTGGCTCACCCAGAGCTTGCTAAGAAGTGTTCGGTTCCATTTAAACCTGCGAACTTAGCGACAGGTGAAGATGCTCAGGTTGAGTGTCGTACTTCCGATTTTACGCTAGCGGAGTTTAAGACGTTAAAAGGCAAAATGGACGGGGCGAACCCGAAAGCCACCACAGTTGAAGAGTACATGAACGGCACTCCGGGTTGGAGAACTGATCTTTACAGCCAGAGTGGAACGTTGATGACACACGCAGAAAGTGCGGCACTGTTTAAAGAGCATGGTGTAAAAGTGACACCTGAATTGAAATCGGCAGCGGTTATAATGCCTTTCAATGGCTTCAGCCAAGAGATGTACGCGCAAAAGCTGGTGGATGAACTAAAAGAAGCGGGCTTTGCACCTTCAGAGACTTACTTGCAATCGTTCAACTTGGATGATGTGAAGTACTGGATTAAATCAGCACCAAAATTCGGCAAACAAGCCGTGTATCTTGATGACCGTGTTTACGAGCAAGCGGACTTTGTCGCGTCTGTTGAGAACATGAAAGAGCTGCACGATGTGGGTGTAAACATTATAGCGCCACCTCTGTTTGCGTTGGTTGATTTAGATGAGAACAACGAAATGGTTGCGTCTAATTACGCCAAGCTCGCCAAAGGTGCAGACCTCGACATCATCGCATGGACTCTGGAGCGTTCAGGCCCATTAGCGCAAGGTGGTGGTTGGTACTACAAGAGCGTAAAAGATGGCATCAACAATGATGGTGACATGATGAAAATGCTCGATGTGTTGGCACAAGATGTTGGCGTGATGGGCGTATTCAGTGACTGGCCAGCAACGGTAACTTACTACGCAAACTGCATGGACAGCGACGCCTAAGTTATCTGGATTATTGAAGAATAATAAGAGAAAAAGCAGTGAACCAAAGGGCCTTCGGGCTCTTTTTTTACCATCAAAATCGATGGGACATAAATGACCCAAATGCAAGCTTTTGGGTTGGACATGAATGACTCAAAATAGATTGTTGGATTTGAGTTTTAATTTAAGTTGTTGAATTTAAATAAATAAAAACATGGCACAAAGGCTGCAATGGTGAAGGTGACTTTCAACAATAAGTAAAAGTAAGGTTTGAATATGGAAATCAGTGTTAAAGGACTGTTAATCGCTAGCTCATTACTACTTCCTTCAATGGCTATGGCAAGCGACTGCTCTAGCCGTGGTGTGTTAGACGATCGATACTGTGATGAAAACCAAGACTTGGTGGCAGATTCACCAAAGAATCCAGATGAGTGGAATGACCCAAGTACGCTTGTGTTCACCTACACACCAGTAGAGGACCCTGCGCTGTACAAAGATGCGTTTGCCGACTTCCAAGCTCACCTAAGTAAAATCACGGGCAAGCGAGTGATCTATTACACAGTGCACTCGAACTCTGCACAAGTAGAAGCGATGCGTTCTGGTCGTTTGCATGTTGCTGGTTTCTCTACGGGCCCAACTGGCTATGCGGTTAACCTAGCGGGTTACGTTCCAATTGCAGTAAAAGGCGATGAGTCTGGTTTCCAAGGCTACAATCTGATCACCATTGTGCGTAAAGACAGTGGCATCAACACCATGGCTGATCTGAAAGGCAAAAAGGTTGCACATACTTCTGCATCATCAAACTCTGGCAACCTAGCTCCTCGTGCGTTATTTCCAGCGAAAGGGTTAGTGCCAGATGAAGACTACAAAGTGCTTTACTCAGGTAAGCATGACCAATCGATTTTAGGTGTCTTCAATGGAGACTATGATGCAGCACCTGTGGCATCTGATGTGTACGACCGTATGGTGGCAGCAGGCCGTGTTGATGATTCTGAGCTTAAGATTATCTACCGCAGTCCACGCTTCCCAACGTCTGCTTTTGGTTACGCTTACAACTTAAAACCAGAGCTAGTTGAGAAGATCAACGAAGCTTTCTTCAGCTATCGCTTCACACCAGAGATGAGTGCATCATTCAAAGGTGCAGACCGTTTCTCGCCAATCAGCTACAAAGAAGAGTGGGACGTGATTCGTGATATCGCCCACGCGACAGGCACGGCTTACACCAAAGCAGGTCTGAAAAAACTGGCTGAAAAAGACGCCGCTAAACGTGCAAAGAAAAAAGCCGCTGAGTTAGCGAAACAAGCAAACAACGGCTAACTCTTAGCTCCAAAGAAGACTTAGGCTTCATATAAAGCCTAGGTCTCCCAGAACACTTACTTCAATTAAATATCTATGCCCTCGCGGGTAGGGCATAGATCATTCTAAAATTCGCACAAGGAAATGCAGTATGGCCGTAGCAAGCTATGACGGAATAAAGATCAACAACCTATTTCATGAATATGTGGCAGGCAAGCCAATCCTTAAAGGCATTAATATTGATATCGACGAACCAGGAATCATCGCGATTATAGGCCCGTCGGGTACCGGTAAAAGTACGCTTCTGCGTTGTATTAACCGCCTTAATGACCCAAGCCAAGGAGAGATCATTTTTGATGGTGCCGACCTGACTCAACTAAAAGGTCAAGCACTTCGTAAACAGCGCCGTCATATCGGCATGGTATTTCAAGAGTACAACTTGGTAGAGCGTTTAACGGTTATCGAAAACGTGTTGAGTGGTCGCTTAGGCTACATGACCGCTTGGAACGCGTGGCGTCGTAACTATTCAGCGCAAGACTTAGCAAAAGCGTTTGAGTTACTGGAATTTGTTGGCCTACAAGACTTTGCAAACCAACGTGCCGACAGCTTATCTGGCGGTCAAAGGCAGCGTGTTGGTATTGCTCGTGCAGTAATGCAAGACCCTTATATTCTTCTTGCTGATGAACCAACCTCATCACTTGACCCGAAAACCGCGGTTGAGATCATGGAGTTGATGGAAACCTTTGCCGAACAGAAAAACATCCCAGTGTTGGTGAATATCCACGATGTGAACTTAGCCAAGCGTTATGCCAAACGCATCATCGGCATGTGTAATGGCAAGGTGCATTACGATGGCAGTCCTGAAGGCATTTCAGAGGAAGACCTGAAAATTATCTATGGGGGTGAGTCATGGCTAGACTAAACCCAAGCTCATCGCCAAGCGTTTCGTCAAACACATCGCCAGCGAACCATGAAAATCCATTCAAGGTGTCATGGACGAATCGTGCGATCATCGCTGGCATTATCGCTTACCTGTTCTATAGCTTTTCGACACTAGGGCTGACGTTTGATCGTTTGATCATCGGCTTCGGTGAAAGTGAGCGATTACTATCTCGAATGTTTCCGCCTGACTTTTCGCGTACCAGCTTGTTGTTAAGTGGTTTAGCAGAGAGCTTACAGATCGCGATCATCTCGAGCTTCTTCGGCATCGTTATCTCGCTATTTTTAGGCTTGCTTGCCGCGAGAAACATGATGCCGTCAATCGTATCAACGCCTATACGTGGTTTTATTGCCTTGTGCCGTTCTTTCCACCCAGTGATTATCGCTATCTTGTTTGTTAAAGCAGTGGGCTTTGGTGCGCTGGCTGGGATTTTGACCTTGGTGTTTGCATCGATTGGCTTTATCGCCAAGTTGTTTGCAGAAGCGATTGAAGAGATCTCTTTTAAACCGGTTGAAGCAATTAAAGCGACCGGCGCTAGCTTCATCAGTGTGATTTTGTATGCCGTTATGCCACAGGTTTTCACGCGCTTCATTGGTTTTGCAAGCTATCAGTTGGATTCCAATCTTCGCAACTCAACTATGGTTGGCATCGTAGGTGCGGGCGGCCTTGGCGGGACACTTTTCTCTGCCTTCCAACGTTTCGATTACGACTTCGTCGCCGCTATTTTGATCACCATTATCGCACTGATTCTTGTCGGTGAATTTCTTTCCAACATTGTTAGGAGAATCTTCTAATGACAACAGCATCTATCGATAGAGAGTGGCAGCGCTTTACACCCAACGAACGTGTGGCTCGATTCGCCGTTTACCTCAGCCTAGTGTGTGCCATCGTGTGGTCTTGGCAGACAGTAGAAGTGATCCCTGAGTTCCTTTATGACGCGCCCGCTCAGTTTGCGGATATGTTCGAGCGAATGGTGCCAATGGACTATGGTTTCTACCCAGAATCGATCCATGCGGCGATGATAGAAACATTACACATCGCGACGTTGGGGACACTGTTTACTTTGGTATTTGCGATTCCTTTGGCGTTGTTGAACGCACCAAACATTACACCGAATAAAGCGTTGAACTGGATCGCTCAATTCTTCCTCGTGTCTTCACGGTCAGTGAACTCGCTGGTTTGGGCATTACTGTTTATCGCATTGTTTGGCCCCGGTGTTCTCGCAGGCATCATGGCAATTGCAATTCGCAGTATCGGCTTTGTAGGGAAGCTGTTAGCGGAAGCCATTGCCGAAGTGAACATGGGGCCTATTGAAGCTTTACGCGCAACGGGTGCTTCGTGGATGAGTATCTTACTGAAAGGGTATTGGCCACAAGTGATGCCTGCGTTCTACTCAATAGTGTTATTCCGTTGGGACATCAACGTGCGTGAATCTGCGGTACTAGGTTTGGTAGGCGCTGGTGGTATTGGTGTTGTGCTAAATGATGCGCAAAACCTTTTTGAATGGCAAAAAGTTTCAATGGTATTAGTGAGTATCTTCGCCGTGGTTATCGTTGCAGAAGCGGTGGTTATCCATATCCGTAACAAACTGATCTAATCGGTGTGTTGTGTTTACTATGTTTTTTATGGCATGTGTTTCGTGTGAAAGTTGAGAGCTTGTCTATCTAGCATTTTAAAGCTCAAACGACCCTAGGTAATTCGTTCTACCTAGCGGTCGTTTTTTTATGCGGTGTGTTCTGTATTTAACTGTATTCAACGGAAAGCTAGCGCTTAGAAAATACAGTGTTTCGCAAAATCACCCGCTTCATTCGCCGTCCAGTCACCCTTAGGCTTTTCTTTCATATCCGCACACCAAGCTTCACTACCAACCTCAGTACAAGCCATTAATTGAGTGGCTAGGAAAAGGATCAACGCGACTTTCTTCATAACAAATATTCCGTTTTGGTCTAGATTTATGCTTATCACTGTATCAAATACCATTGATGATTGTTATAGCAACCAGAGGCTTAAGAGATTTAAGACGATATGGATTTGAGCTGAAATAGCGATTTGGTCACGAGAGGGGATGATTGAGTCCCAAGATCGAAAAAGCCAGCAACGTGTGCTGGCTTTGCAATTCTTTATAAGCTTCTATTCGTTAGTAAGCTCGAGCTACTTGAGGAATTATACCAGTTTCATCTCTTGGATGATGTCCGAAGCAATCTCTGGCTTGGTACTTGTTGGTTTCTCGTGTAGGTCTGCTTTTAATTGTCCCTTACGGTTACTTAGGCCTGCTTCTAGCTTCTTAATCGCTGATGCGATAGCCGGATACATAACGTCATCTGTAGCTTTTGCGTTTACACGTACACCTTCGTAGTTGGTGAACACTTCAACCTGATGTTGACCATGTTCTTTTGTAATGATGATGTCGCAGCTAATCAGTGATGGAAAATGGTTAGATATCTTTTCGAATTTACCTTCGATGTCTTTACGTGAGTCGTCGTTAATTGATACGTGATGTGTTTGAACGTTTATTTTCATAAATCATACCTTTCCAATGACTGTGTCATTTAAACGTAGCAAACATCGGATAGATTAACCAATAGAGAAAGTACACATGTGTGATTGACTTCAGTGTTATCAAATAATCTCTCCTTCCTCCCTTGAAAGTCCGAATAACTGATCGCATATTATGTTTCGTGTTTTAAAGACATGTTCAAAAATACCCCATCCTTGATAATTTGCTCTAACTCAGAGCCCAATCCCAGTGAATCTCTCTTTATCAGTTTTATAATTCCGAACTTGTCACTTAGTGAATATCTTTGGTTTTGATAAAAAGCTGTGCTCAAGTTGTGAATTTATAGACACTCAATTGCCCACTCCATATTGAAGTTTGTCTCCAAACTCAGATAGATCCGAGTAACACACTAACTACTGATGATTTCGTCACTCAATATCACAATTAGCAATATAAGCCGCTGCAGTTTATTGAGGTATTTGTTAGTACGGGATACCATAACAACTTCGTTAAACTTGGATCCGTTACCATGAAAATGCCTGTTAAATTGGCTGCCATCGCAGCTTCACTTTCTTTCGCTTTTAATGCTTTTGCTGCGCCTGTTGAGTTCCAGAAAATTCCAGAGATCATGCAGCAATTTGAAACTGCAGAACTTTACGTTAAGAAGTCGGTGACGTTAGGCCGTTTGCCTGCTGAATCTGAAATTGGCGTTGATTTTCCTACCTACGTTTCAGATGGAAAGGGTGGTTATAGCTTAGAAACCAATAATGTAATGTCAGACGATGTGGTTATTGCAAGCATGCCGAAAGCGATTGTTGATGATGTTTTCAACCAATGGTTGGTGCCAAAAGAGACGTGGATCAGCAGCTATGGTTCACTGCCAACATCGACCACAGAATTTAAGCCGTTTAAGCGCATTAAAACCATCAAAGCGATTAAGATCGATGCTGAGATGTTAGAGCTGATGGGTAGTGAAGATGGCAAAACTGCGGTGATTAAAGTGAGCTGGGATGAAAAGGGAATGAAGGTTTATAAGGACGGTTACTTAGCGGATTATGAGTACGGGATTGCCCCTCATGAAATGCAAGAGAACTACGAGCTAGCAACTAAATAACAGATTAGATCTGTCTCTCGATATATTTATAAAAGCGCGCTGTTTTACAGGGCGCTTTTTTATGGCTCAACAAAATGTGACAAAAATCACGCTTTCCTGACATTTTACCGCCTGTTGTGCTAGTATGCGCCGCTTGTCTTTGTAATTGATAAAAAACGCATTACCCAAACAGTCTTTTTCTGTTTATCTGCTTGTAATGACCTCATTCAGTTTGGCCTGACTTGGCTGAACATCTGCATTTTGCTCGGACGCAAAGAGAGTAGTTCTCGCTACTTCACTATGTACATTTGAGAGCACCATCTATCAAAGGCCTTTTAGAAACAGCCTAGTTAGCGCGAACTTAGTTCAGCGTGAAGGGTTTCGTTTTCCCAAAAATCCCCCTTGGCGGCCAAGTACTTCTTGGTTGCTGACAAGTAAGGAGTCTATATGACGTCTACGGTATCTACGTCCGTACCTACATCTCCAGCTGGTAATACAGCTTCGACAGAGAAAGAAGTAAACCACCCGTTTCTTTCTTTGGTCATCATGGTAATTGTTGCAGCAATCGCAACCTACTTTATCCCTGCTGGTGAATTTGAACGAGTGGTCATGAATGGTCGCACGGTTATCGACCCAGACAGCTACACACTATTAGCGAGCAATCCAACAACATTAGCCTCTTTTTTCGAATCATTTTTTAAAGGCTTCAAATCCGCTTCTGGCGTGATGGGTGTTGTGGTATTTGTTGGTGGTGCTTTCGGTATTATCAAACACATGGGTTTGCTAGACGCATCGGTTGTTGCGCTCACCACTAAGCTTAAGAAACAAGGCTTGTACGTGATTGCACCTGTGATCATGACAGCGATCTTCTTCAACGTAACCTTCACGGGGATGCGTGAGCTTGATGTCATTTTCATCTCGCTGATGATCCCTATCTGTATCAAGCTTGGCTATGATGCGATCACGGCTCTTGGTGTAGTCCTACTCGCGAGTTGCGCAGGTTTCGCGGCCGCGTTGGCAAACCCATTCTTCACGGGTATTGCACACACTATTGCTGAACTGCCTATGTATTCGGGCATGTGGTACCGCTTTATTGTCGGCATGTTCATGCTATTGACGGGTGCTTGGTATGTGTTGAGTTACGCACGCAAAGTAAAGCAAGACCCAACCAAAGGCTTGTTACACGGCACGGGGTACCACTATGAATCAAATGTTGAAGCGAAAACACTGACCACGCGTGAAAAGTTCGCGGGTATCGCATTCTTAGGCGTGTTTGCCTACATGATCTTCGGTACCCTGACTATGGGCTTTGGCTTTACTGAGATTGCGGGTGCGTTTGTGGCGATGGCGATCATTCCGGGCTTGGTAGCGGGTTTGTCTCCTAACAAGATTTGTGAATACTGGACCAAAGGTGTCAGCGATGTATTGGTTGCTGTATTAATCATCTTCTTCGCACGCTCAGTGTTGACCATTATGGAAGACGCGAAGATTGTCGACTCGATCATCTACTATCTTGCGCAGATCATTTCAGGAAGTTCTAAGCTTGTTGCTGCGGCGGGTATCTACTTCTCGCAAGCTGCAATTAACCTGTTTATTCCGTCGGGCAGTGGTCAAGCGGTTATCACCATGCCAATCATCATTCCATTGGCGGACATTGGTGAAGTAACTCGTCAAGTTGCCGCGTTGGCTTCTCAATTGGGTGACGGTATCTCTAACTACATTTACCCAACCAATGGTGGCTTGCTGGCTGTACTAGCGATTGCAAAAGTGCCTTACACCAAGTGGGTTCGCTTCTTCTTACCGTTATTCTTGTTCTGGTCAGTGGGTGCGTTGGTTTCGGTTGTGATTGCTCAAATGATTGAGTTAGGTCCCTTTTAAAGAGTTCGCTCTGATAAAATAAGCTTGGCTTGAGAGCATCTAACCAAATAAAAAGGCAGCGAATTCGCTGCCTTTGTCGTTTTAGAGAGAAGCTATTTCAAGTGAAGCATCACTCTTCAAACTGATAAGAAGAGGGCACCACTATTACGCCTTGTTTTGATATGTGGAAGCGCTTGGCATCCGCAAGACTATCTATGCCAATTTGAGTCCCGTCTGGCACTTTAACGTTCTTATCTATGATGCAGTTTTGAATGTGGCAGTTTCGCCCGATCTCCACGTCTTCAAACAGAATACTATCAATCACAATCGCGGCATTGCTGACTTTCACCTTAGGGAAGAAGATAGAGTTTTGCGCTGAACCACCTTCAATCACTACGCCATTCGCGATCATCGAGTTGATAAAGATCCCTTGGTTACCTTCGACCGAAGCAATGGTTCGTGCGGGCGGCAGTTGCGGCTCATAGGTACGAATTGCCCAATCTGGTTGGTACAAATCGATAGGTGAGGCCGGTTTCAACAGGTCCATATTCGATTGGTAATAAGAGTCGATCGTACCCACATCTCTCCAGTAAGCGTCTTGAGTTACGCGTCCTTCTTCGTCACCAAACTTATATGCGTAAACACTGTTATTGCCGACCAACTTCGGAATGATGTCCTTACCGAAATCGTGGCTTGATTCTGGATCTTCTGCGTCTGCTAATAATGCCTGTGTCAGTACTTCCTTATCAAAGATGTAAATCCCCATTGAAGCCATGCTTCGGGTCGGTCTACCGGGTACGCACGCGGGGTAACGTGGCTTCTCGGTAAAGTTATTGATTTGTAGAGATTCGTCTATCTCCATCACACCAAACTCTTTGGCCTCATCAATCGACACTTCCATACAGGCGACCGTCAAGTCAGCTTCATTCTGCTTATGTTGCTTGAGCATTGGGGCGTAATCCATGCGATAGATGTGGTCGCCGGATAAGACCACTACATGTTTGGCTTCACTACGCGACAGCAAATATAAGTTTTGATAAATCGCATCGGCCGTACCGCTATACCAGCTGTCACCTGTGCGCATTTGCGGGGGAACATTGGTGATGTATTCGCCGAGCTCGGGGTTAAGCACCGACCAACCATCACGTAAGTGTTTTTGCAAAGAGTGAGACTTGTACTGAGTCAGTACCAGAATTTGGCGAAGCCCTGAGTGCAGGCAGTTCGCGAGTGTGAAATCGATGATTCGATATTTGCCACCAAAGGGTACCGCAGGTTTTGCGCGGTTATCGGTGAGGGGAGAAAGCCGAGAGCCAACACCGCCGGCCAGAACGATTGTTAGAGTGTCTTGCATAGTCAGAACCTCAATGTATTTATGATTATGAACATAGACTTGCAAGCACCACGCCAAATGTAACTCATTGAATATTAAACGAGGTGACAATGAACTCTGCGAGGCTGCACCAAATTGATGCGTACGGGATGTTGGATTGCTCTATTTTGATCCAAAGAGATCAGAGCAAAATGAAAAGGCAGAATTAACAAAATGATGCACGGAAAAGTCGCATTACAAAACTGTCAATAAAATGAAGGAATAAAGTGATCGGGTCGATATAAATTTACACAAATAATCATAACCTTTCACAAATTGATTTCCATCAATAAAGTAGGGTTATTGTATGTTACCTTGCACGCAAAATAAGAAATGATTACTCATTCACCAATAAAGAATAAGCCCTCAAAAGGAAATAATAATGAAAAAAACAGTATGTGGAATTGCGGTTATTGCGGCTCTTATGTCAACGAATGTTCTTGCTCATAAAGAAGGTGATTTCATCATCCGTGCAGGCGCAGCAACGGTATCTCCAAACGACAGCAGTGACGCTGTACTTAACAATCCTGACCTAGAATTCTCAGTTGATTCTGATACTCAACTTGGTCTTACTTTCGGTTACATGTTCACTGACAACATCAGTTTTGAAGTCCTAGCAGCAAGCCCATTTTCTCACAGCATTTCTGTTAACGGTCTAGGCAAAATTGCTGATACTAAACACCTTCCGCCAACGTTCATGGTTCAATATTACTTTGGTGAAGCGAACAGCGACTTCCGTCCTTACGTAGGTGCGGGCATCAACTACACTGTGTTCTTTGACGAAGGATTAAATGCTAACGGCAAAAATGCAGGCCTAACGGATGTGTCTTTGGATGATTCATGGGGCCTTGCTGCAAACATTGGTATTGACTACATGATCAATGAGGACTGGTTCCTCAACGCATCGGTTTGGTACGCAGACATCGGTACTACAGCGACATACAAAACGGCTACAGACACGTTCAAAACAGACGTTGATATCGACCCATGGGTATTCATGATCGGTGGTGGTTACAACTTCTAATCTACCTATTCAGTTTTCTAAAGGCGCTCAAGCACCAGCCAGCTTGGGCGCTTTTTTTTGCTTGCTTGTTAATGGAATGCTCATTTTAACTCTCTGTTGTTATGGGTAAGAGAAACCGATTGTCGTCACCTATTGTTAACAAAAGGGAAAGATAACTGTCATAAGCGGCCTCTATGATCGCGATTCAAATTATGGAGGATATATGAATCGTAAATTTAATAAGCTGACTTTATTACTACCTATCGCAGTAAGCTCGGCTCTCGTTGGTTGTTCTCAATCAACTTCAAAACCGACAACATCATCTCAAACATCACTCGATGCTTTTAGCCTTCAATGCCAATCCATCCAAGAACCAATCGCGAGCGATGCTGTGGTAAGTGGGCTTACTTTGGTGGGCAGCTCTATTGCAGACGCCCCGTTTGATACTTCTGCAGCCGAAATCGTCAGCTACGATTCATGTACCGATAAGCTTTATGTGGTTAACGCTCAAGCGCAGAAAGTCGATGTGTTGTCGATGAACGCTGACAGTTTGCCAAACTCCAAAGGCTCTATTGATCTTCAATCTGCAGCTGTAGCTTCGGGTATTAATATCGGTGCCGCGAACAGTGTATCGACTCATCAAGGCCTAGTTGCTGTTGCGATTGAAAATGCTGACAAACAACAGAATGGCATTATTGCTCTGTATCGCTCAGATACATTAGAGCTGATCACCACTTACACTGCTGGCGCATTACCAGACATGGTGAGCTTTTCCAAAGACGGCCGTTACATCGCATCAGCAAACGAAGGTGAGCCGAATGCGGATTACAGCATTGATCCTGAAGGCTCTGTGACGCTGGTTGATTTAACTAATGGTCCTTTACAAGCAAAAGTGACTCAAATTGATTTCAAGGCATTCAATCAAGGTCAGCCTCGCCATGCAGAACTAACCGACAAGGTTCGAATCTCAGCTCCGAATGCGACCGTTGCCCAAGACCTAGAGCCTGAATACCTAACGTTTGCAGATAACGGTAAACTCTACGTTGCCTTGCAAGAGAACAATGCCTTGGCAGCAATTGACGTGGCAAGTGCAAAAGTCGATGCGATTCTTGGACTAGGCGGCAAGCCTTGGGATACCGCTCAGTTGGATGCGTCGAATAAAGACAAAAATATCGGCAACCTACAAAGCTACGCAATGTTAGAAGGGCTTTACATGCCAGACAGCATCACTAGCTATAGTGTTGATGGCAACACCTACATCGTAACTGCGAATGAAGGTGATGGTCGTGAGTATGGCATCAAGACGATGCAAAAAGTGTGTGATGATAAAGGGTTTGAGTGGGATGGTGACGACTACCAAGGCACTGAAAACTACACAACAGAAAAAGACTTTTGTATCGCTTATGTTGATGAAGTACGTGGCAAGAAGCTAGATGTTGATGTTAACCACCCATTAGCTGGTGCATTGAAAGACAACAAACAACTTGCTCGTCTTAAAGTGATTAAGCCACAAGTAACACTTGCTGCTGACCAAAAGGTTCAAGCATTCGGTAGCCGTTCTTTCTCTATTTGGGATGAGTCTGGCGAGTTAGTGTTTGATAGTGGTGAT
Organism: Vibrio pomeroyi; assembly: GCA_041879425.1. Classification (NCBI taxonomy): domain Bacteria; kingdom Pseudomonadati; phylum Pseudomonadota; class Gammaproteobacteria; order Vibrionales; family Vibrionaceae; genus Vibrio; species Vibrio pomeroyi. Next base: position 1,578,879 of record CP090855.1, read on the forward strand.
GACTTTGCTCGAATCGTTCTTGATCAAGATCCTGCAAACTTCAACAGCACCAATGATAACAACCAAAGTGGTGACGATCGCAGCGATGATAAAGGGGTAGAACCTGAAGCCATCGAAGTCGCTGAGATTAACGGCAAGCACTATGCCTTTATTGGACTTGAGCGCCAAGGTGGCATCATGGTTTACGACGTAACGCAGCCTAAGAATGCAAGTTTCATCAGCTATCTAAACAACCGCGACTTTACTCAGCCAGTGTGTACCAAGGTTGATGAAGATGGTGATTGCGACAACGATACCTATAACTCGAAAGCAGGTGACTTAGGCCCAGAATCAATCAAGTATTTCACTCGCTCTGGTAACCACTTTATTGCGGTTGGCAACGAAGTGAGTGGTAGCACATCAGTTTACCGCGTTGAGTTCTAATCTCGCTTATTGCTAGCAATTAGATTGAATCAAAACAAAAGCGCCACGACTTGTTAAGTTGTGGCGCTTCTTTATTTCATCGCTGATTTAGTCGCGATAGCAAAGGCCTATGGCTGTTGCTTAGTCGGAGCTAGAGCGATTTCACGGATACAAACGTTCTGTGGCTGTTGGTAAGCGAATGATACAGCGCGAGCAATGTCGTCAGCTGCCAATACACCGCCCATGTCTTCTTTCCAAGAATCGTAACCGTCTTTGATCTCTTGAGATGTAGTGTGAGACAGAAGCTCAGTCTCAACAGCACCCGGTGCGATAGTAGTAACACGAACATTTGAAGCTGCTACTTCTTCACGAACGTTCTCAGAGATTGCGTGTACCGCGAACTTAGTACCACAGTAAGCAGCGTGGCTTGGGAATGTTTTCTTACCCGCAATTGAGCTGATGTTGATGATAGTACCTGTGTTACGTTCCATCATCGGAGCAAGTACAGACTGCATGCCGTTTAGAAGACCAATTACGTTCACATCGAACATTGTCTTCCACTCTTGAGCATCTTGAGTATCGATTTGGCCAAGAAGCATTGCACCAGCATTGTTGATAAGTGCATCTACAGGACCAAATTTCTCTTCACCTTGTGCGATTGCCGCATCAAAAGACGCTTTATCTGTTACGTCTACTTTTACAGATAGAGAGTTTGGTAGGTTAAGCGCTTCAAGGCGGTCAACACGACGAGCTAGAAGTAGCAGAGGGTGACCTTCATCGCTTAGACGACGAGCGATTGCTTCACCAATACCAGAGCTTGCACCTGTAATTACAATTAGTTTTTTCATTTTATTTCCTCTGTACTTTAATTGCGTCGGTTGGCTACGACGTATTGTTTAAGTGCATTCGAATCAAGTGCTTGTTGTCTTGTTTCGTTGCGATGGAGGTATATTAAGGAAAATAGCATTGTTGATATATAGCGCTTTACTTGAAACACTGTTGCTGTGGTGCAACAATAAAAGCATTCACTCTATAGCTTTATAGCGTCATAACTCTATAGCTTCATCATCTTCAAATTTCACAAGTAAGTTGGCGACTATGCTCAATCAAATTAACCTATCTGATATTCGTTCTTTCGTGCTTATCGCTCGTTTAGGTAACTTCACTAAAGCAGCGGAGGAGCTTGATGTGTCTCGCTCCCACGTGTCACGCCAAGTGAGTAGTTTAGAAAAGCAGATGGGCGTGACGCTGTTTATCCGCACCACACGAACCTTGAGGCTGACTCACGCAGGGCAAGATCTGTACGCGAGATGCGAACAGGCCTTAGATAATATAGACCAAGCCTTGATTGCTGCCGTGGACGATGTCGAAGAAGTGCGCGGTGACATAAAAGTAAACTGTGTTGGCGGTTATTTGGGTGAGGTGATCATCGCGGATCTGGTCAATGAGTTCATGCAGCTCTACCCAGACATCAGCATTAGCCTTGATTTCAGCAGTAACCGAGTTGATTTGATTGAAGACGCTTTCGATATCGCTTTTCGCATGGGAAGCCTAGAAGACGCGGGTTTTATAGCAAGAAAGCTTTTGGACATAGAGATGGGAACACTCGCGAGCCCAGAGTATTTCGTTCGTAAAGGAAAGCCTAATCACCCTAAAGATCTCATTCACCATGATTGCTTAACGGGCTCTGTGCGTAAGTGGAGCTTTCAAGCGTTGGACGACACCAAGAAAACGGCCGATGTGCATGTGACGGGCAGGTTGCAATGTAAAAATGGCCGAGTGTTGGTGCAAGGCGCGAAGTCGGGCAACGGGATTATTCGCGTACCCACCATCTATTGCTTACAAGAACTCAATGACGGACAGCTAGAGCAGGTGTTTGATGAGTGGGTAGTACCTAAAGTGGACTTTTCAGCGATCTACCATCGAGACCGCTATCAACCCAGTCGAATTCGAACCTTCATTGATTTTGTGAAAGGTCGCTTTGAACAAATGCCAGTGAGCTAAGTGTGTTTGCTGTTCCTGCTATTCATTTGACTGGTTTGGGCTACATTTCGTCGATTTCGTTTTGTAGGCTTTCCAGCTGATCCAGAATCAGTAAAAACTTCTCACCAAAGGGCGTTACCTGATACTCAACTCTTGGTGGGAGTTCGTTGAACATTTGCTTATCTAAAATCCCAAACTCCACATTTCGCTTCAAACATTCATTTAGTACCTTGGTCGATAACCCTTCGACCGAGCGCACCATTTCACCGGGGCGATTAATGCCATTTGCCAGTAATTGGTAAACCGTTAGCGACCATTTACAGCCGTAGATGGTTTCGACCATACGAGCGGAACGCTCTGGTGCCGATTTTCTTGAAAAAAAGTTTTCCTGATTTTTCATAAAGATGTACCAATAAGTACCTACCTAACCGATTTGTACTTACTATTCATAGTGTTAGTTCAAAGCCTAAGATTACCACGTTCACATGACTTAGGAGATAACAAAATGAACTTCACTAAAAATGGTATTGCGGTAGTAATCGGTGGCACAAGTGGTATGGGCTTTGAAACAGCGAAGCAGTTAGTCGCTCAAAACATCCATGTGTTGGTTGTCGGCAATAACCCAACTAAGTTAGATAAAGCGGTGTCAGAACTTCAATCACTAGGCCACGCTTCTGGTTGGCAAGCTAACCTTTATGATGATGCAAGTGTGTCGAACCTTATTGCGCATCTAGAGTCACTTAAAGAGGGCATTGGTTACCTTGTTAATACGGCTGGCTACTTCAATCCTAAAGCGTTTATTGAGCACCAAGAATCTGATTACGAGCAATACATGCAGCTTAATAAAGCAACCTTCTTCATCACTCAAGCGATAAGCAAGTTGATGATCAAGAGCGGCGGCGGCAGTGTGGTTAACGTTGGTTCTATGTGGGCGAAGCAAGCTATTAAGGCGACCCCATCTTCTGCGTATTCAATGGCAAAAGCTGGCTTGCACGCTTTAACACAGCATATGGCGATGGAGCTTGCAGAGTACAACATTCGCGTGAATGCGGTGTCTCCAGCCGTCGTTAAAACGCCGATCTACGAATCATTCATTAAGCCAGAAGAAGTGGACCAAGCACTAGAAGGTTTCAATGCATTCCACCCGATTGGTCGAGTGGGTTTGCCGAAAGACATCGCAAACAGCATCTCTTTCTTATTGTCAGACAGTGCAGATTGGGTAACAGGCGCAATCTGGGATGTTGATGGTGGTGTGATCGCTGGTCGCAATTAATCAGGATTCTCTTTAGGTGGCTGTCGCGTAGGTAAATAGCAACGAGATGGTCTCCTTGATGAGTATTCGCGTAGAATAGAAGCTAGAAAGACAATAATAATTAAAACGATAACAAGAGTAAGGTCGCCACTATGTTCAACATGGACTTTTCAAAGAGATTGGTTATAGAAACCGAACCACTAGATTGGGTCGCTAGCCCTGCAAAAGGAGTGTGGCGTAAGCCGTTAGAAAGGGAAGAGAAAGAATCAGGTCACACAACCAGTGTGGTTAAGTACGATCCTCAATCTTCATTTTCTGAGCACCCGCACCCGCAAGGTGAAGAGATCTTCGTATTAGAGGGTATCTTCTCCGATGAAACCGGAGATTTCCCAGCGGGCACTTATATCCGTAATCCACCGGGTAGTGCGCACTCTCCATCGAGTAAAGACGGCTGCACGATCTTGGTTAAGCTTAATCAGTTTGATGCGAGAGACTTAACTCAAGTCCGTATCAATACACTAGAAACGGAATGGCTTCCGGGCATTGGTGGCTTACAAGTCATGCCACTGCACGAGTTTGAGCACGAACATGTCGCGTTAGTGAAGTGGCCTGTCGGCGAACGCTTTCAGCCACATCGTCACTTTGGTGGTGAAGAGATCTTTGTATTGTCGGGCACTTTCAAAGATGAACACGGCGAGTATCCGAAACACACATGGATGCGCAGCCCTCACATGAGCGAGCATTTCCCTTATGTGGAAGAAGAGACAGTCATCTTAGTGAAAACAGGTCACCTGCCGATCGACTAGCTCGCGCCATAGCTGAGCCATTGTTTTGGTTTCCATTGTTTTGGTTTGGAATGAATCTCAGAGAACAAATCAATGAACTTGTTCTCTGTAGATACCTGGTGATACCCCTTTCCAATTGCTGTACGCACGAATAAATGAGTTGGCTTCTTTGAATCCCAGTAAGAAGGATATCTCGCCCAGTGACAGTGTCGATTTTTCCAAATAGTGATCGGCTAATTCACCTTTGACTAACGATATCAAGTCTGGGGTTGTTTGAAACTTCATAGGCAATGATACATAGCGATAGAAATTTAAAAGTCCATAAATACAAAAATCCGATATCAATGGTGATATCGGATTTGAACTCAATAATTCTGAGTTCCAGCACGCTCTCCTCTCACGAAGTCTTTACATATAATGATGTACGGATAATCGAGTGTTTATCACCTTTTCGTTGATGTTTGGTAAAGGCTGATACAAGCTTCTCGTAATGTCGGATAATACTTGGTCGTAGACTTGCGACACGACGCTAGAGATATCACTGGTTAATTCGTACATGCTATCTGCCGGTTGGGTCGCTTCGTTACTTGATGCAATCTCTGTAAGTGCATGCATCGCTCGTGTACAAACCGGTGACCCACTGCTAATCGGGCAGATAATCGATAATTGGTTGAGTTTTCTGTGTGTCTGAGACGCGTAGAATTTGAATCTTAAATACTCCTCAGGCTTCTCCATATCTGGGATGCACATTCTGAGCTTGGTCAGGATCTCCATGCAATCCAAGATCTGTTGCCAATTCATGTGGTACTCACGGCTCATGTCTTCGCGTTCAGACTGAATTAGCCAGATGATCATCACTTCATCCATCAAGAACATGCTGTGACGAATCGTTTTGCCATGAATCGATTGGTTACGCACCAAGCTACGGTTTTGCCAGTCGCTGTGCATGGCGATGAGCTTAAGGTGATAGATGCGATACATAGGGCGGCTATCAAACGACACATGGGATTGAAGCAGCTCAGATACCTCAAGTATGTTGTCGTAAATCTCGTTCACTTTACGAATCGAGTCGCTAGACAATTTATATGCCAGAGCGTAATGCGTTGCTGCGCGGTGTTTGCGTGATAACAACAATAACTCTCTAAGCAGAACTAAGGTTTCAAACCTGTGTGATAGCGCTGTTTGTCTCTTCCTTGAGAAATGAAACAGGGCTGCAAGTACTAATAGAGATAAACCCACTGAAATAACTACAAACATATTCAACTCCTAATATTTGTATACCTACTTAGTGGTAGTGCAGACACCGTGCCAAAATAAATAAGTGTTATATTTCATTAAGTTATGTTTTTACTCTAATTATGGATGATCAATCATGGTGCATGACTTCACCATTCGAGTGAATATTTCTCATATTTTGCAGGATTTTTTGAGAGGTTACGCTTTTCTAACGATCGGTTAGGGAGGTTTCGGTAAGTACAGTCACTTTGGCGATCCATTTTTGGCTCGTTTCAAGCTGCAGCAATTAAAAAGGCCTCACCCCTTATATGCTTTAACTTCAAAAGCAGTAAGAGTGAGGCCTTTCAATATTCATTTCGCAGTGTAGTTGGCTTCAATGCTAAGTGTTTAGCATTGAAGGCTAAACGTTATGCAAGCTTAAGATCGAACTCAGTGCGGTACATCACCATATCTTCAATGGTCAGTACTGGCATGTTGTGTAGTTTACCGAAAGCAACGATCTCTGGCGCTTTTGCCATTGTACCGTCTGGGTTGGTTACTTCACACAGTACACCTGCCGACTGAAGACTTGCCATTTGCATCAGATCCACAGTACCTTCTGTATGGCCGCGGCGAGCAAGTACACCACCTTTGCGAGCACGTAGTGGGAATACGTGGCCAGGGCGAGCAAGGTCAGTCGGCTTAGCTGTTGGGTTTGCAGCTGTCTTGATCGTTGTTACACGGTCAGCGGCAGAAACACCTGTTGTTACGCCCACTTTTGCTTCGATAGTTACGGTAAACGCAGTTTGGTTTGCGCTGTTGTTATCAACAACCATAGGTGGAAGTTCAAGTTGGTTTGCTTGCTCGTCAGTTAGACACAGGCACACGATGCCGCTGCATTCGCGGATCATTAACGCCATTTGAGCATTGGTTAGGTGTTCTACTGAGTAGATGATGTCGCCTTCGTTTTCGCGATCTTCATCGTCAAGTAAAAGTACGCCACGACCTTCGCGCAGAGCTTGCAGTGCGTTTTCAACGCGAGTGATTGGTTCGCCAAATTCGGCAAGTAGTGAAGACTGATTCATGGTTAAACTCCTAAAATATCACCAGAATCAGGGCTGTATGAGGGATCTCAACCGAGCACGACAAAGCCAACTCATTACAAGTCGACTTGTACCAATCGTAGTAAACAACTGGTCATTCTAGCTGGTTAAAACCCTTGATAACGGCGTTAAAATTTTTGACTGTAGAGTAACTACTTATCGAAAAATTTTGCCTTGTTCTCAAGCGTTTTTCCTGCGCTATCTCTGATCATTTATTTACTGTGATTGGTATTAGCTCATTATGGTTTTATCCAAAACGAAATGCACCCGTTCGAGTTGGGGGCATGAACCCAATAAATAGGTACGCCTTTCAAACTTAAACGAGTGTGTTTCCATTCTCTCTCATCCGGACTATAACCGTCGGCTCTGGCATCTCACCAGATCTGCTGACCTCGACGAATCGAGCGCTCGCGGGCTTATCTTTAGATTTTGCTAAGGACATACCGCCGGTGGGGAATTTCGCCCCGCCCTGAGAATAAAAATTAATAATCTGTTTTGCTTTGAAAACAGACCAGATGGTAATCCTTTCAATAGTGGATTTAAAGGACTGACAGCAAAGTTTTTCAGATTCTGGCCTGATAATCCGGTGAGTGTTCACTTTATCAGCAGAACACAATGCCGTTGTCTTTAGTAAGGTACAGCTGGTCTTTGGTCGGTTTTACTGTCGGTATGCGTATGAGTGGATGGTAAAGATTATTGATTGTGAAGTGATGGTTCACCGAATCAATACTCAAGCACCGCATTAATCGAATATTGTTACACCATGACGGCTCACTGACCGTTTTGACATAAAATTGATATTGGCGATGCTAAGCTGCGATAGCATCCGACCACTTTATCCAAAAGATCTTAGCCATGACCTCTCTGTTCTCTAACAAATCCAAAGGCTTATTACTGCTCGTTTTAAGTTTGTATTCTCTCGTACCCTTTTTGATCTTTGGATCTGATTTCGACCTTGGAAGTGCGGTTCTGCCTTTCTATGGCGCCCTCATGACTTTCGTGACTTACTCAGCAGGTAATCAAGGATTCTTAGTAACGCTCGCTGTTTTGTCTTTAGTCGTGCTCACGATGAAGTTTTCCAAAGCAAAACTGGTCAGCCTTGGTCTGCAGCTAGGCATTTTGTTGGTGCTTAGCTTTGCAGCAAAGACCTTCTTAAAGCATTCAACAGAGAGTCCACGTCCTTACTCTGAATATTTGGTTACTCAGGAAGTGGTTGAAATGCCAGAGCTGTTTTATGAGCTGCCATTGGTAGAAAAGAATGCAGCGATTGAATCTGTGCAAGATAAGGTCAGTGAGTGGCGAACGCGTCATTGGCTTGGTGAAACCGATTATTCTTTCCCGTCTGGGCACATGATTTTCGTTGGTGTGTGTTTGGCGTTCTTTGGTGGCTTGTTCTTAGAGGCGAAGCGCTTTTATTTAGTGGGTGGTTTGTTGGTTTGGGCTGGCGGCGTTGCTTATAGCCGAGTTTGGCTTGGCATGCATCGCCCTGAAGACTTAGCGGCGTCTATTGCTTTTGCGGGTTTAATCTATTTATTGGTGCCACTGGTGCCAACGCAAAAAATAGAACCTCTATTGCCCAAGTTACTTAGAACGACCTAAGTTTTTAAGAGCGACTTAAGCTTTTAATAGCCGGCAAAGTTTTGAAAGGTTATCTAGTATTGGGTGGCCTATTAACAAGCAGAAATTCTAGCTACTGATTGAGCCCGAGTTCTGCTTGTTTCTTTTTGGTTAGCCCTAAAGACACAATTCGGTGTGATTCAGTGAGGTAGTATCTCAATTCCTCATCCCTTTCTGGCGTGCTCTCAAACAGCTGAATCCACTTCATTCCGCGCGAAGCAAAGTAGGGTGCGGGTTTATACCCTGGCTCTTCTTTGAGAAAATCGAAATTCTGATCGGACGCTTTGAAGATAAATGCAGGTTCGTCGTTCGGCCCCCAACCTCCAATCGCAAACACCTTCCCTCCCACTTTCCAAACGTGAGAGTTATTCCACTGCATCACATAGCTAGTGGCTGCTTGTGATTCACAGAATGCATTGAACTCATCGTATGTCATAGAACGTCCTTTCATCGTTTGGTCTTGGATCTGTGTGTTTGTTGTTTTATCGATGTTTCTTCTTCGAGCTTCTGCTTCGAACTAGCCAGCTAAGCCTTGCCAAATGGCAGTAAAGCCGCTTATAGAACATAGCAACAAAGAGCCGATACGTATTTTCTCTTTGGGAATGCTTTGCGTCGTCAATAACGCCACTTTGTAACCCAACCAAGCGGCAGGAAGCAGCGGGATTGTGATGATCAAATGGTGCATGGTGAAGAAGCCAATTGGGATCTGTACCAGTAATGAAATGATAGAACTAAACACAAAGAATGCAGAAAGGTTGCCACGAAGCTGATTGGCATCTTGGTGTTGAAGAAGAAGTGCCATAGGTGGACCACCAATGCCTGAACTGGTACCGAAGAAGCCTGAGAAGAACCCCGCGATGCCCATTTTGGCCGGCGTCGGTTCTAACCTAAACGGAAGTAAGCTAACAATCACGGCGAATACTACCAATAAGCCTAACCACAGTGACAGCACACTCGTTGAAACCATCACCAACAAAGCACCGCCTGCCAGTGAGCCTGGAATACGGCCTAATAGTGCGATTTTTAATCCGCCAATAGAGATGTTTGCTCGGTGTTTAAACGCGTTGAATACAGAAATGAACAGACCAACAAGGCAGATAGGCGCGGGTACATAGTCAGGCGAGACCAAAAACAACAACGGGGCAGCCACAATAGCCAAGCCGAAGCCGATTGCGGTTTGTACAAACGAGCCGACAAAAATGAGTGCCATCGCGATAAGAGCGGTCTGATCTAGGTATTCCATAAGCCTGCGAATAAGTTCAAAAGGGGAGAACGAATACTATAAAGTAAAACGGCAGGAATAGTCTTATTATTCAGTGAGCTTTATGCAAGTTTCGCTAGTTATAATTTCGATTTCAACGCCCAATAAAAAAGAGAGTGAATATCTCAGGATGTGCTCCTTTCAATATCCACTCTCTTATTGGATTGCTTATCATTTTTCGCTGCTGGGGGAGTCAGCGTTAAATGTTAAGCCATTACCAATTTGATGCGCTCAATCGGCTTGTCATTGATTGGTAAATGGATAAGCGCTGCTGCAAATGCCAATACCACCGTTGACCACCAAATTGGCTCGTAAGATCCGTAGTAATCGTAAATACGACCACCAACCCAAGCGCCTAAGAAACTACCTACTTGGTGAGTGAAGAACACCAAGCCATATAGAGTAGATAGGTAACGAGCACCAAAGATTTGGCGAACTAAACCCGAAGTGAGTGGAACCGTACCTAGCCAACAGAAACCAATGGCTGCACCGAAGATAGCTGCGGTTGATTCCGTTACTGGCAGAGTGACAAACGCGCCAATAACCACAGTGCGTACTAAATACAGTGCTGACATTACATGACGCTTGCTGAACTTATCGCCCATTACACCCCAGAAGTAAGATCCGAAGATGTTGAAGATACCAACATAAGCCAGTGCCATCGCAGCGCTGCTCGCAGGTAAATTCTTGTCTGCTAAGTAACTTGGTAAGTGCGTTGCGATAAACATTACGTGGAAACCACACACGAAGAAGCCTGCATGAATCAGCCAGTAACTCTTGTTCGAGAACGCTTCAGACAGCGCTTCTTTCAATGTTTGATTGTCTTCTGCTTGTGCCTGTTTGTTTGATGCCGCTTTTGGCGCACGCATGAACAGTGCAAAAGAGATCATCAAGCAGCACAATACGCCAAACACTTGCATTGCGCTCTGCCAGTCAAACTCGTTCAACATGTATTGTGCGCCCGGAATTACCGCAAACATACCAAATGAACCGGCAGCTGTGGTTAAGCCAAACGCTTTAGCCGCGTGTTCTGCTGGCACAACTTTCGCCACTGCGCCAAGCACGATCACGTAACTTGTCGCACTTAATCCAAGGCCAACCAGTGCGCCCAATGAAACGTAAAGCATGCTTGATTCGGTAGAAATTGAGGTAAGAAGTAAACCCAAACCGTAAGCACATGCGCCAGCAATAATGATGCGTCTTGCTCCCCATTTGTCAGCGGCCATACCAACAAAAGGTTGGAATACACCGAACAACAGGTTTTGTAGAGCAATAGCGAAGCTGAAAAACTCTCGACCCGTGCCGAAATGCTCTGAAATTGGCATCATGAAAATGCCGAATGATTGTCTGATCCCTAGACTGATAATAAGTGTGCCGATCCCAAGCCATACCAGTAAAGGAAAACGGAAAATGCTCATTCTAATACTCTTAAATTAATGGTGGTGATGTGAGTGGTCTTGCGCTGACATGTGTTGGTCAGTCATCTCATGGTGATGTTCGTGCCCAGAATGATCATGCCCTGATTGCTGGTGGCAACCACTGCTTACGGCATGCTGAGCCAAGAGATCAATCAATGGCTGACTGTGATGCACAATAACCAAACTAATGACGAGGAATAACGTCATTCTGGCCAGTTGGGCAAAAAGAGATTGTGAAAACATAAGGTGTTTACATGCGCTCTATGTTGTAAGAAGTCGCGCATCATAATGACGAGTGAGGTATGTATCAAATGACCATTTGTGATTTAGTCTATGCGTTTTATGCATAGATATATGCATGGTTTTATGTGTCGCTGGAATTGGGATGAAACATGACCAATAAATAGGAAAACGCTAAGCTCACTGATTCAGCGATAGAAGCCTATAATTCAGAATAGATACTTAATTTCATGTTCGTAACTGATTGCTTTATTGAGATATTTCACAAAACTGTAAAAACTAATATACAAACTAATCACCTCGCAAGATCGGCTATTCGCTCGACTTATCTGCTAAACATCGTAAATTTGGGCGTAAATCGTTTCAACTGACTGAAACGCGATGTTAAAAGATTCAGGGAGAGTCATTCACATGGATAAAGATCATAACCTTCGCGAAAACTTACTGGCGCTGATCTTAGGTAGCGCATTAGTATCACTCGGCGTTATCTTTTTCAATCAGGTCGGTTTACTCACCGGAGGTACGGCTGGTCTAGCTATCTTCATTACCAAAGTGACAGACTTGAGCTTTGGCCAAGTGTTCTTCGCACTTAACTTACCTTTCTATATTTTGTCGGTCGCTCGTATGGGGTGGCGCTTCACTATCAACACCTTTATTGCAGTTTCGATTGTCTCGTTCGCCGTGGATCATTTGTATCACGTGATTCAGATTGCCGAAATCCATGCATTGTATGCAGCCTTGCTTGGCGGTGGTTTAATTGGTACCGGCATGCTGGTGATCTTCCGTCACAAGATGAGCCTAGGTGGCTTCAACATTCTGGCGTTGTTCCTACAAGAACGTTTTGGAATTCGAGCGGGTAAGGTTCAGATGGCACTAGACTGTACGATTGTTGTGCTGTCACTGTTTATCGTTGATGTGTCATTGGTTCTGTTGTCTGTACTGGGCGCGATAGTCACCAACTTGATTTTGGCGATGAACCATAAACCGGGCCGCTATCAACCAGTCGTAAAAGCGGAAGTCGCGTAGCTAAGTTCGCACATGCACTAGGTTCGCTCAAGCTTTTGGTTCGCTCAAGTAACAAGCTAGCTTAAGCAAAGTGATTTACGGATTATGAAAACAACAAAGCCAGCATCAATTGCTGGCTTTGTTCTATTTAAATAACGGGTTTGAGCTAGTTACTATCTGTACTTCTATTGACACTTACCGCAATCGGCGTCCGACTTGAGCTCACAATCAATCACATTACCTTGCTTATCCAGTGACAAATTGCAGCACTGTTCGAATAGGTTCTTAAGATCCCCACGACTTTTCTGAACGCGAGACTTCACCGTTGAATAGCTTATGTTTTGTGCCTCTGCGATCTCTTTCTGGCTTTGGCCTTTGATATCAACAGCAAGCAGTAGCGATGAACTTTGTTCTGGTAATGCCTGAATAAACGGCTCAATACACAACGAAAGCTTCTGTTTAAACTCAGAGTCATGGTCTAAATCGGCAAACCAAAGATCTTCAGCATCAATTTGGCTGTCACGCTGTTGGCGAGCATGTTTACGGTAGAAGTCGATGATCGTGTGATTCGCTAATTGGAATAGCCACGATTTCACACTGCTTGCATCTTGGACTTTGTCTAAATTCTGATACGTCTTAATCAAGATCTCTTGAAGCAAGTCGTCGACATCAGCGGCGTTGTCGACCTTAGAGTGCAAAAAAGACTTTAACGCTTGTTGGTACTCAGCCCAAACCTGTTCTAAGTCCAAAGAAGCCCTATTCAAAGGTACTTTATTCAAAGGTGCTTTAGTTGCACTGTTCATTCACGCAACACTCGTCTTGTAAGAAATCAATCACGCCTTCTAGGCATTCATACTCTGCCACGCAGAATAAGGTTCTTCCCTCACGTCTTTGGCTGATTAGCCCCGCCGACGCTAGGCTTGAAATGTGGTGAGACAAGGTAGAACCGGGGATACCGAGTTCTTCTTGTAGGTCGCCAACTGCAATGCCTTGGTAGCCAGCTTTAACGACACTTTTATAGATAGTCAGGCGGATAGGGTGCCCCAACTCTTTAAGTGCTTTCGCAACGACTTCTAAGTTCATATTAACTCCTCAAGATTTAATTTCGATAATAGTCGAAATGTAATCCAAATACAAATGTAAAAAGCATGATTATGTAAGTCATTGAAAATTAGTTCTTTTGAAATTCAATTCGATTTTTGTCGAAATAAAGCTTGATCTGTTACTAAATATTTCTATAATTCGAGAATATTCGAAATTAAGGGTTGGTTACTTTCCTCATAGAGTCCGGCCTTCAATCCAGTTTGGAGTTAATTATGAGCAATGAAATGTTAACAATGCTAAAAGACGCACTTGATATGTTCGCTTTCTTAGCAGTAGAGCTAATCATCCTTTTCTTAGCGATCAGCTACATTGTTGGGATTCTGCAAGAGTTTCTTACACCAGAGAAGATTCAATCTATTCTGAGCTCGCGTAACGGTAAGGGTTATGTGGTTGCAGCGCTACTGGGTGCGATTACGCCTTTCTGTTCATGTTCGACTATTCCTTTCTTAAAAGGATTGCTGCGTGCACGAGCGGGTTTCGGTCCAATGATGGTGTTCTTATTCGGTAGCCCACTATTGAACCCAGTGATCATTGGTTTGTTCGTGATTACGTTCGGCTGGCAAGTAGCGGTGTTCTACTTCCTAGTAGCAATGACAGTATCTGTAGTGGCAGGTTACGCACTAGAGAAACTAGGCTTCGAGCGTTACGTAAAAGCAGAAGCGTATGAATCAACTGGTTCTTCTTCAAGCTGTGGTACTAGCTGTGGTGACTCTGCTCCTAAGAAAGCAGCACCAGTAAAAGCTGAATCTTCATGTGGCACAAGTGCATGTGGTGAACCTGCACCAGTAATGGCGAAAGAGACATCTTGCTGCGATTCTAAAAAAGAAGAGCCACAAGTTTCTGTTTCATGCTGTTCAGCGGATGGAAGCGCGACTGCTGAAATCGTAGAGAAGAAAGAGCCTAGCCGTTGGATGAGAATTTGGTTCTCAACTTGGAAAGACTTCAAACAAGTTTTCCCTTACCTAATGATGGGTATCGCGATTGGTTCATTCATCTACGGCTTTATTCCTACAGATCTAATTGCAGAGTACGCTGGTGAAGGTATGTGGTATGCGATTCCCGTAGCGGCTGTGATTGGTATTCCACTGTACATTCGTGCTGAAGCGGTAATTCCACTAAGTGCTGCTCTAGTGCAAAAAGGTATGGCGTTAGGTTCGGTAATGGCACTGATCATTGGTAGTGCGGGTGCAAGTTTGACTGAAGTTATCCTGCTTAAATCAATCTTCAAAAACCAAATGATTGCAGCATTCCTATTCGTTATCCTAAGCATGGCGATGGGTGCAGGCTTCCTATACAGCTTCATCTTTGGTTAATCAGGTCTGATTCCTAGATAACCCGATTGATAACAAGATATAGATAATAAAAAAGAGCTCACTTAGTTGAGTAATGCCAGTCAGTTAAGCTGACTGGCATTTTTTCTGTTCGTTGCATATTTCTTGGGTTTCAGTTTCACCCAACGAGGGTAACTTCTATCTTCTCTTCGAGGTGGCAGGGTAAACATGGATATTTGCTTGAGTAGTACTTCATAATGTTTAGGAAGTTTTCCAGGACTCGTTAAAGGTAAAGCCGCGAAGTATTGAGTCACAGCCATAGCACTACTCGTAAAGCTTAATTGATTTGGCCAAACGCTATCTAATTGACTCGCAGCCTTTGTCATGACTTGTCTTATAAGGTTATAGGCGAGCAAAATTCCCCAGAGCTCCTGCTTGACCATATCTGGGCGCTTACTGCGTAATGTATACTCACTATCAAGCAAGGTTTGCTTCATTTCCCGATAGCCTAATTCGATTTCCCAACGATAGCGATAAAGCTCTACGATGTCTTCACCAGGAAAGCGCAACCCATCACGCATTGATGTAAGCACCTGATATGTCTTTCCTTTGATAATTTTCGACACTAACCTTGCTTCTATTGTCTCAGGGAGATCACTGAACTTCTTTCTTGCCTGATGTGTCGTTTTTATATCAACGATAGCGTCACTCTGACTGTATTTATGAACGACTTCATACTGGAAGTCTTTTTTCACAGGGAGCATCCAATGCCTTTCTTTGCCTACCTTATTCCAGCGATTAAGTAGCCCTAGAGAGTAGTATCCTTTGTCAAAAATAGTCAACGAATGATCGGGGGTTTGTTCAATGAGTTCTTCTGCAAGGCGCATTTCGCTGGTGCGATAGTCAGAGAATGTACTATCGATTAGTTGATGACTTGTAAGCTCCATCAAGCAAACCATACGTACCTTAGGGTAAATATTCTCAGATGATTGATTGCTTTGTGCTTTAAACTCTTGATGATTTTCAGGTGTATCTGTCGTTCTCCAAACGACACCATCGACGGATAGAAGGTTTAGTCCACACCAAGTTTCGAAGTTAGACGATTGATAGCTATGCGCAGCCATCTTCTTAAAGACTTGCTTAACACCTTCTTCGCCTAATCTCTGTCTCGCTTGAACAACAGCACTTGGGGCAACAAAGCGCTGTTTGTCTGGCAGAACAAAATCGAGTTGGTTAGCGATATCCCAAACAGATTGTTGACGAAAGAGACTCATTCCAACAACGGACCAAAGTACAGCCTCCAAAGGTAACCGTCTTCTTCTAACGGTTGCGACGCCAGCTTGCTCAAAACCCTGCTGGATAAGCTCTGGACTAAGAATTTCAGAGTATTTTTCAAAGTGGTGAAAGGTATTACATGACTGAAAAGTATTGGCAAGTTGGCTTTCTAAAGACATAAAAAAATCCGATATTAGTTTCCTAATATCGGATTCTGAAGCCTTTTGAGGATCGGTCAAATGATCTCACAAATTTCTTAACTGATCGGCATTACTCACTTAGTTGAGCTCTTTTTTTGTTTGGGTTGTCCCGTCCTGAAATGAGTTTAACAAACCATACGTATCAGACTGGGTTTGGTATTGCCGCGGAAGTACCGTGTGCTGCGAAAGCATTAGTCGCCAACACATCGCAGTGGTGACGATTAATTGCATCGCCATAATTGTTAGTGATTCCGGGGAACTGAAAACGATACATTGGAATGCCATAGCGGCGTTCTCTCTGCTGACCGATTCGGTCTTTGCTTGTCCAAAGTAGTCTGTTTTTCGCGGTATAAGTCATGCCGTGCATTTTATTGAAGTATTCTTCGTGACTGCGCATCTGCTCGTATAACTCGATGATGCGTTGTCGGGAGAAGTTTAATGTCGTACTCGCTTTAAGCTGGGTTCCCCAACCGGTTAACACCTTCTCCATGAAGTCTCGTGTGACGAGACCAGGACCAGTGAGTAATCCTGCCCCTTTGCTCCCGCCTGAGGTATTGGCATTGCCGACCAAGGTGCCGTGTCGACCAGGCATGTAGGTTGTGTAGTATTTAGTTGAAGGGGACAAGCGGGGCATTCTTGCTTTAAAAGCCAGTGAGCGTTCGTCTTCCGCGAAAACACACACGATCTGTTTAACGTTTTTACCGAGTGATTTGTAATCCTTGAATGCGTTCATTCCTCCGGGTACGGGATCACACGCAAAGATGTTAACTGGGATGTGGCTAAGTTCGGGATCTTTGAGCATACGGTTCGCCAATTCAAAGCAACTTACACCACCTCGGCTCCAGCCCACGATGTTCACTTGGCTAATCGGTTTACTTTGGCGCTCAATCGCAATGTTCTGTTGGCGCGCAGCGATACCGTGTTTTAGGTCAGCCGCTAATTCTTGCGAATCTTTCAACCAATCTTGGTATTTCTGGTTGGTTGCAAAAGGCCAAGCCGATTTTGCAGGTCGAGATTCACTGAGCAATCCTTTCGCTCGCTTCATATAGTCATTCTTATCTTGTTGGTTTCCACGCAAAATATTCAGAACATGGCGCATATTGCTATCAATGCCTTTGCCCTGCAGCGTTCCTCTCACTGCTGAGTAGGTGTCATCTTTGCCTTGCTTCAACCACTCGTTCTGATTGCCACTACCAACCCCATCCACTTGAATGTAGTCAATCATGTCTCTGCCCGTTGCATTCTTTGCTAACGTCGAAATCAATTCGCCAGACACATAGTTTTTGTGATTGTTGTCTTCTGAGTTGGATCCTGTTCCACAGAAGAATACGGTAAAAATTGACATACATTCCCTTAAATTAATTCACCGGATTTATCGGAAGTATAACTGTCGAATCAAAAGGTTGGAGAGAAATGTCTATTTATTCGCAAAGGTCAGACCAACAGGCAATAGAAATGGAACGAAGCGCAAGTTTTATAAATTAGTTGTTTGGTTAGTTCTATTGAGCTCTGGCTCTCGGTTATACCCGTCAAGAAAGATCAATCGAAGTGTCACAATACTCAACACTATTTTGTCTAGTATCAAACAGCAGGCTGATTTTGCTCTAGTACCGAAATCTGAAGCCTACACTTTGTATAGATACTTGCTGTTCAGTGGCAACCTTTGAATTGCGGGTAATTTATAACAGATCGCTTACGAGCTTAGATTGAAGTTTATAGGAGGGAGTATGTTCGCAATACATAGGGAATATGAGTTACAGAATCAGCAACATTTTCATGCCCACATTCAAGTAAAGCCAACCGGAAATTTAGAGTTTGAGATTTTAGAGTCTCATGAACATCATGATACGGACTTTAATCACTTGTCCTTTGAAGCTGAAAAAGGGAAGACTAAAGTGCTTGGACGAGATGAAAGTGGTCAACAGACAGATTGGCAACTTTTATTGGCAGAGGAAGATGCAAAAGAGCTTAATCATCTGGTGGTATTGGTGTCTGAACAATATGAGACGTTAATGCGAGATCTGATGTGACGGGTCAAGCCAGCGATAAACTAGAAGTGATTCTCTGTATCCAAAAAATCAAAAGCCCGGCGCATAACCGGGCTTTGTTCACTGTGTTTTGTTAAATGTGATTGTGTCTTTCGAGTTAGAAACCGCGAATATCAAGCTCATTGTTGATCAACACGACACACTGAGAAGCGAACAACATGTTTGGACCTAAACTGATTTTCTCTGTTCCCAGACGTTTTAAGCTGTTGTAGCTCTTCTTCGGCATAGGGATGTGGTCAGTTAGAAGGAAACATGGGTTTTCAGCGATCTCTGCATCACGGATAAAGTCACCTTTCTTATCCATCATGTACAGCTGGTGGTCTTCAGCTAGCTCTTTAACCAGCTTTTCAAAACTCATCGTACGAACAATGATGCCCGGTTCAACCTGACGCGTCTGCTCTTTTGTCATACCTTGAGAAGCGTCAACCGCTCTTACTACCGCTGATAACAATGCAGACTCGTGGAAACCACCAATGTTGGTGATCTCGTTTGAATCAAATGTAATCGTACGTGAAAAGTCTTTAGTACTTTCTAGTACAAGGTGTACTGTGACATTCTCACGGTGAGATTGAGCAACGAAGATCGTGTTCATCAGAGTATGAGCCAGAATCTCAGTATGAGCATCTTGCCCAACACCTTCTAAGATAAGTTTGCTCTCTGTAGGGGCTGCGCGAGCGCGTAATACAAATGAACGCATGGAATGTACCTTGTCAGTATGTGATAAAGCGAAACGGGCTTTATCAACATGAATTGATGAATAACCAAAATTGTGGCGGTATGTAACTCTTTTCTATTAATGAAGTCAAATAGAGTTGCGTATAGCGCCAACCAGAAAAACTCTGCGTATTAAATAGAGAATGACCACATTACAAGATGGTAAGGGTTGAAGCGACCCAATGTTTACGTAGATAGTATGCGCAAATTATTAGGTGGCTTGCAGAAGGAAGTAGTCGATGAAGTTACAGAAGATCAATAAAGAAGAATATAGAAAGAAGATGAACCTGCTGTTGGTTTCGTTGGTTGGTTCACTCGCCGTGTTCGCCATTGTATTCGGAACCATACTGATCGAGCTATTCGGTTCAGGACAATCAATCGCAGGCGAATCGACAGGTAATTTCCACTTAAACGTATTAGGTGTGATCTTATCAGTCGCATTGAATGCATTTATCGCGAGTCGTGTAAAAGGGCATGATTACTTCAAAGAAGCGCTCTATGTATGGAACCTTAAACAAATCCATAATCAAATTTATCGTAAGATCAAGCGTATTCAACCTAAAGCTGAGCAAGGCGACCGAGACGCGCTGACCGTCCTTTACTTCTATTACACCACGCAAAAACTGGTATACGACCTAGACAACAACACATTGACGATAAAAACAGTTCAGCAATCGCTAGATAACATCCTAGAACTGAGTGAGAAATGGAGTATTGAGCTAGATATAGAGGCTTTTTCGAAAGATCTAATCGCAAGATTTTAAGTAATATGCCCATTATTGTATGAGCTTTGAGCTACGAAAGAACCTTTTGACGTAAAAGTAGCCACTTAAGCAAGTTTTTTGAATTTTTATCAAAAAAGGGGTTGCCATGTTTTCGATGATCTCTATAATGCCGCCTCACTGACACGGCAGACGCCACAAGGCTTCAGCAGTAATCAGTAAGACGGAAAGTTCAAAAGAAATTAATTTTAAAAAGTGTTTGACACTTAAGATTAAATCGCTAGAATTCATGTCCGCTTTCAAGGGTTTCTTTGTAAAAAGAAAGTTTCGATAAGCAAAGCTCTTTAACAATTTAAACCTATCAATCTGTGTGGGCACTCGTTGATGAATATCAAAACGTTTTATCGTTAGATAAAACAGATTCTTCGGAATCAAAATGATTTCAATGAACTGAGTGACCAATACAAATAACTTCGGTTATTTGGCACAGTCAATTCATTACCATTCTGTTGGAATGGTAATAGCTTTAGAATTACATGTTCATTTTCGAATGAATATTAGTTTTGAAGTCAGTATTCGTTGAGTCACACCTATTAATTTAGGTAATCAAAACTTTAAATTGAAGAGTTTGATCATGGCTCAGATTGAACGCTGGCGGCAGGCCTAACACATGCAAGTCGAGCGGAAACGACACTAACAATCCTTCGGGTGCGTTAATGGGCGTCGAGCGGCGGACGGGTGAGTAATGCCTAGGAAATTGCCTTGATGTGGGGGATAACCATTGGAAACGATGGCTAATACCGCATAATGCCTACGGGCCAAAGAGGGGGACCTTCGGGCCTCTCGCGTCAAGATATGCCTAGGTGGGATTAGCTAGTTGGTGAGGTAATGGCTCACCAAGGCGACGATCCCTAGCTGGTCTGAGAGGATGATCAGCCACACTGGAACTGAGACACGGTCCAGACTCCTACGGGAGGCAGCAGTGGGGAATATTGCACAATGGGCGAAAGCCTGATGCAGCCATGCCGCGTGTATGAAGAAGGCCTTCGGGTTGTAAAGTACTTTCAGTTGTGAGGAAGGGGGTGTAGTTAATAGCTGCATCTCTTGACGTTAGCAACAGAAGAAGCACCGGCTAACTCCGTGCCAGCAGCCGCGGTAATACGGAGGGTGCGAGCGTTAATCGGAATTACTGGGCGTAAAGCGCATGCAGGTGGTTCATTAAGTCAGATGTGAAAGCCCGGGGCTCAACCTCGGAACTGCATTTGAAACTGGTGAACTAGAGTACTGTAGAGGGGGGTAGAATTTCAGGTGTAGCGGTGAAATGCGTAGAGATCTGAAGGAATACCAGTGGCGAAGGCGGCCCCCTGGACAGATACTGACACTCAGATGCGAAAGCGTGGGGAGCAAACAGGATTAGATACCCTGGTAGTCCACGCCGTAAACGATGTCTACTTGGAGGTTGTGGCCTTGAGCCGTGGCTTTCGGAGCTAACGCGTTAAGTAGACCGCCTGGGGAGTACGGTCGCAAGATTAAAACTCAAATGAATTGACGGGGGCCCGCACAAGCGGTGGAGCATGTGGTTTAATTCGATGCAACGCGAAGAACCTTACCTACTCTTGACATCCAGAGAAGCCAGCGGAGACGCAGGTGTGCCTTCGGGAGCTCTGAGACAGGTGCTGCATGGCTGTCGTCAGCTCGTGTTGTGAAATGTTGGGTTAAGTCCCGCAACGAGCGCAACCCTTATCCTTGTTTGCCAGCGAGTAATGTCGGGAACTCCAGGGAGACTGCCGGTGATAAACCGGAGGAAGGTGGGGACGACGTCAAGTCATCATGGCCCTTACGAGTAGGGCTACACACGTGCTACAATGGCGCATACAGAGGGCAGCAAGCTAGCGATAGTGAGCGAATCCCAAAAAGTGCGTCGTAGTCCGGATTGGAGTCTGCAACTCGACTCCATGAAGTCGGAATCGCTAGTAATCGTAGATCAGAATGCTACGGTGAATACGTTCCCGGGCCTTGTACACACCGCCCGTCACACCATGGGAGTGGGCTGCAAAAGAAGTGGGTAGTTTAACCTTTCGGGGAGGACGCTCACCACTTTGTGGTTCATGACTGGGGTGAAGTCGTAACAAGGTAGCCCTAGGGGAACCTGGGGCTGGATCACCTCCTTATACGAAGATACTCACGATAAGTGTCCACACAGATTGATTAGGTTTAGAAAGTAAAAGAGACGAAGAACTCCCAAGTTCTTCAATCCAGTGTCCCGTTCGTCTAGAGGCCTAGGACACCGCCCTTTCACGGCGGTAACAGGGGTTCGACTCCCCTACGGGATACCATTGGGTCGTTAGCTCAGTTGGTAGAGCAGTTGACTTTTAATCAATTGGTCGCAGGTTCGAATCCTGCACGACCCACCATTCTTTCTCCGCGAAGGAATTAAAACTATCGTGGGCGATTAGCTCAGTTGGGAGAGCACCTGCCTTACAAGCAGGGGGTCACTGGTTCGAGCCCGGTATCGCCCACCATTTCCTCCCAAGGAAATAAAAATATGGGGCTATAGCTCAGCTGGGAGAGCGCCTGCCTTGCACGCAGGAGGTCTGCGGTTCGATCCCGCATAGCTCCACCATTCCTTCCATAAGAATGGCTTTTATTTTCACTTTTTTAAAAGTGAAGACAAAAGAAAACTTTATGGGCGATTAGCTCAGTTGGGAGAGCACCTGCCTTACAAGCAGGGGGTCACTGGTTCGAGCCCGGTATCGCCCACCATCTTTAAGCATTCTCCTCGGAGAGTTTTTAAAAATGGGTTAAAAGTTTAATACTTTGAAACTCTTGCTCTTTAACAATTTGGAAAGCTGACTGATTACTTAATTGGTTTTCACTTTAAAAAGTGAAATCAAACAGCTCAAGGCTGTGATTAAGTTAATCAAATTTAAAAGTTCTCAATGTTTACCTTTATGGTAAACACAACAAACACATTCAAGTGTCTTGTATTCGAATCAAACTTAGTTTGATTCACATTGAGTCCGGCAAACAGTCATTGAGAATTAACCCTTCTTAATGACAACCAAAAACCTTGGTTAGTTGCCATACTAGTTTGTTTTCACTTTTCAAAAGTGAAAGTAAAACAGAGACCCTTTCGGGTTGTATGGTTAAGTGACTAAGCGTACACGGTGGATGCCTTGGCAGTCAGAGGCGATGAAAGGCGTAATAACTTGCGATAAGCCCAGATTAGGTAGTAATAACCTTTAAGTCTGGGATTCCTGAATGGGGAAACCCACTTACATAAGTAAGTATCCTGTTGTGAATACATAGCAACAGGAGGCAAACCGGGGGAACTGAAACATCTAAGTACCCCGAGGAAGAGAAATCAACCGAGATTCCGAAAGTAGCGGCGAGCGAAATTGGATTAGCCCTTAAGCTTTTAATGAGACAGATGAAGGCTCTGGAAAGTGCCGCAATAAAGGGTGATAGCCCCGTAATCGACATCTCATCATCAGTGAAAACGAGTAGGGCGGGACACGTGATATCCTGTCTGAATATGGGGGGACCATCCTCCAAGGCTAAATACTACTGACTGACCGATAGTGAACCAGTACCGTGAGGGAAAGGCGAAAAGAACCCCTGTGAGGGGAGTGAAATAGAACCTGAAACCGTGTACGTACAAGCAGTAGGAGCACCTTCGTGGTGTGACTGCGTACCTTTTGTATAATGGGTCAGCGACTTAATTTTAGTAGCAAGGTTAACCGTTTAGGGGAGCCGTAGGGAAACCGAGTCTTAACTGGGCGTACAGTTGCTAGGATTAGACCCGAAACCAGGTGATCTAGCCATGGGCAGGTTGAAGGTTGAGTAACATCAACTGGAGGACCGAACCGACTAATGTTGAAAAATTAGCGGATGACTTGTGGCTAGGGGTGAAAGGCCAATCAAACCTGGAGATAGCTGGTTCTCCCCGAAAGCTATTTAGGTAGCGCCTCGGACGAATACTACTGGGGGTAGAGCACTGTTAAGGCTAGGGGGTCATCCCGACTTACCAACCCTTTGCAAACTCCGAATACCAGTAAGTACTATCCGGGAGACACACGGCGGGTGCTAACGTCCGTCGTGGAGAGGGAAACAACCCAGACCGCCAGCTAAGGTCCCAAAGTATAGCTAAGTGGGAAACGATGTGGGAAGGCTCAGACAGCCAGGATGTTGGCTTAGAAGCAGCCATCATTTAAAGAAAGCGTAATAGCTCACTGGTCGAGTCGGCCTGCGCGGAAGATGTAACGGGGCTAAGCTATACACCGAAGCTGCGGCTACGTACCTTAGGGTGCGTGGGGTAGGGGAGCGTTCTGTAAGCCGTTGAAGGTGGTCTGTAAGGGCTGCTGGAGGTATCAGAAGTGCGAATGCTGACATGAGTAACGATAAAGGGAGTGAAAAACTCCCTCGCCGGAAGACCAAGGGTTCCTGTCCAACGTTAATCGGGGCAGGGTAAGTCGACTCCTAAGGCGAGGCCGAAAGGCGTAGTCGATGGGAAACGGGTTAATATTCCCGTACTTCTTACAATTGCGATGGGGGGACGGAGAAGGCTAGGTGGGCCTGGCGACGGTTGTCCAGGTTCAAGTATGTAGGCGGAAAGTTTAGGTAAATCCGGACTTTCTTAACGCTGAGATACGATGTCGAGCTACTACGGTAGTGAAGTCATTGATGCCATGCTTCCAGGAAAAGCCTCTAAGCTTCAGATTGTAAGGAATCGTACCCCAAACCGACACAGGTGGTCGGGTAGAGAATACCAAGGCGCTTGAGAGAACTCGGGTGAAGGAACTAGGCAAAATGGTACCGTAACTTCGGGAGAAGGTACGCTCTTATCAGTGAAGTCCCTTGCGGATGGAGCAGACGAGAGTCGCAGATACCAGGTGGCTGCAACTGTTTATTAAAAACACAGCACTGTGCAAAATCGTAAGATGACGTATACGGTGTGACGCCTGCCCGGTGCCGGAAGGTTAATTGATGGGGTTAGACTTCGGTCGAAGCTCTTGATCGAAGCCCCGGTAAACGGCGGCCGTAACTATAACGGTCCTAAGGTAGCGAAATTCCTTGTCGGGTAAGTTCCGACCTGCACGAATGGCGTAATGATGGCCACGCTGTCTCCACCCGAGACTCAGTGAAATTGAAATCGCTGTGAAGATGCAGTGTACCCGCGGCTAGACGGAAAGACCCCGTGAACCTTTACTACAGCTTGGCACTGAACATTGAACCTACATGTGTAGGATAGGTGGGAGACTATGAAACCGCGTCGCTAGATGTGGTGGAGTCGTCCTTGAAATACCACCCTTGTAGTTTTGATGTTCTAACGTTGGTCCCTGAATCGGGATTACGGACAGTGCCTGGTGGGTAGTTTGACTGGGGCGGTCTCCTCCCAAAGAGTAACGGAGGAGCACGAAGGTGGGCTAAACACGGTTGGACATCGTGTGGTTAGTGCAATGGCATAAGCCCGCTTGACTGCGAGAATGACAATTCGAGCAGGTGCGAAAGCAGGTCATAGTGATCCGGTGGTTCTGAATGGAAGGGCCATCGCTCAACGGATAAAAGGTACTCCGGGGATAACAGGCTGATACCGCCCAAGAGTTCATATCGACGGCGGTGTTTGGCACCTCGATGTCGGCTCATCACATCCTGGGGCTGAAGTCGGTCCCAAGGGTATGGCTGTTCGCCATTTAAAGTGGTACGCGAGCTGGGTTTAGAACGTCGTGAGACAGTTCGGTCCCTATCTGCCGTGGGCGTTGGAAAATTGAAGGGGGCTGCTCCTAGTACGAGAGGACCGGAGTGGACGAACCTCTGGTGTTCGGGTTGTCATGCCAATGGCATTGCCCGGTAGCTAAGTTCGGAATCGATAACCGCTGAAAGCATCTAAGCGGGAAGCGAGCCCTGAGATGAGTTTTCCCTGACGCTATAAGCGTCCTTAAGGGTTGTTCAAGACTAGAACGTTGATAGGCAGGGTGTGTAAGTGCTGCGAGGCATTGAGCTAACCTGTACTAATTGCCCGTGAGGCTTAACCATACAACACCCAAGGGGTTTTGTGGACTCAAAGAGACCTTGAATGAGTTTGAAGAGAGACTTTTAAATTACAGTTTTCCGAATTTTAAAATTTGCTTGGCGACCATAGCATTGTGGACCCACCTGATTCCATGCCGAACTCAGAAGTGAAACACAATAGCGCCGATGGTAGTGTGGGGCTTCCCCATGTGAGAGTAGGACATCGCCAGGCTTTAAACATCGTTACCTGTGTATACATGTAACAACATCTACAGTGTACTAATCTGTTGATGACAATTTGTTGGAGGGATGGCTGAGTGGTCGAAAGCACCGGTCTTGAAAACCGGCAACCGTTAATAGCGGTTCTAGGGTTCAAATCCCTATCCCTCCACCACCATTAGAAAGCCCGCTGAGAAATCAGCGGGCTTTTTTCGTCTTGAATTTGGTAAAAGAAAGATCAAATACTATTAGATGCGTCGTTATCTTATTTTGCTTTAGGTTATGTAGAGTTTAGGTATTAAAAAGCAGAGCGCTCAGGCTCTGCTTTGATGTTTTAGTTGTATGTCTTTGCGACTAGCAAGACCTATTTGGCGACGTTACCTGCCACGTTCAGTGCATCCCATGTGCGGGAAAATGGTGGCGCGTAGCAGAAGTCCATATAACCAAGTTGCTGTGTGGTCATCTTTGCAGTGATGGCAACAGCTAGTGCGTTAATACGGCCTACTGCTCCTTTCTTACCTACGATTTCTCCACCTAGAAGAACGTTAGTCTCTGGGTGATAAACCAGTTTAACCTTGATGTCTTCTTGACCAGGGTAGTAATCCGTTTGGTTCTTATCTGAAATTGTTGATACTTTCACATCCAAGCTGTGTTCTTTCGCCAGAAGTTCATTCACGCCAGTGCAGGCAAGTTCGTAGTCGAGCACTTTCAAACACGATGAACCTAAGAAGCCTGATATATAGGTATCTTTACCTGCTAGCTTGTCCGCCATCATACGTGCTTGTTTGTTGGCGGTGGTTGCTAGAGGAACATAAACGGGCTTGCCTAGTGCCATATGGTGGACAACGGCACAGTCGCCAACAGCGTGGATGTAAGCATCTTCAGTTGCGCCATACTCATTCACTAGCAAAGCGCCGTTTGCGGCTTTTGGCAGTTCGAATGCTTCAGTATTTGGTTTGAAACCGAGTGACAGGATCACGACATCGGCTTCTACGTTTCCGTTATCAGTTTCAACGATGTAACCACCTAGCTCAGCATCGCGAATAGCAGACACGCTACAACCGGTTTTAAGGTCAGCACCGGATTCTCGAATCGCACCTTCAACGACTTCAATGATCTCTGGGCTGAACTGGCGGCTCATGATGTGCTGTTCACGTTCGATGATCGTCACGTGTCTGTCTAAGCCGTGTGCAGCGTCGAATACTTCCAGACCGATAAAGCCTGCCCCAATAACACACACACGCTTCTTGTTACTATCCTTTAGCGCCTCTTTAACCGCCAAGCCGTCTTCCATGCTGGTTAGTGTGTGTACGTGTTCTGGATTGAATTCACCGAATGATGGAACGATTGGTCGCGCACCTGTTGCAATGACCAACATATCGTAATCGATGACGCTTTCTTCATTCTGGTGACGTACCGTAATTTGCTTTTCATTGCGGTCGAACGACACCATTTCGGTTTCTACACGTACATCTAAGCCTGACTTAATGGCTTGATCTGGTGTTCGAGAAATCATTCGTTCTGTGTCATCAAACATGCCACCTGCAAAGTAAGGTAAGCCACAGGCTCCAAAAGAGATGTAACTACGCTTATCTAAAACGATGACTTCATCTGATGGTTGATTACGTTTGTACTTTGCTGCGAAACTCATACCCGCGGCGCTACCGCCTATAACAACAACTTTCATATTTACTACCTAAATAACCTGAACTCAGGAAAAACAGAAGAGCACCCACCTGGAGTGCTCTTAATTAAGTTTGAGAATTATACTGCTGCTTCTTTTGATACTGTCGCTGTAACGTCAGCGTCGTATTGTTCTGTGTTTAGTGAGCCGTTTTTCTTCGCCGTTAGAACACCAGACAACATAGAGCCTGAGATGTTTAGCGCTGTGCGAGCCATGTCAATTAGCGCTTCGATAGACACCAGAATCGCTACTACTGTGATGTCTAGGCCCATGATGGTAAGTACTGCTACTGCTGCGAACGTTGCACCGCCACCCACACCTGCGATACCGAATGAAGCAATCGCGATAACTGCAATCAGTTGTAGGATGAAGCCTAGGTCAACTGGCATGCCCATCACTTGTGCCGCCATGATTGCTAGCATGGCAGGGTAGATACCCGCACAACCGTTCTGACCGATACTGGTACCGAATGTCGCTGACATGTTTGCTGTTTCTTCGTCGACACCTAGGCGTTGAGTTTGTGTTTCAACGTTTAGTGGGATAGCTGCCATGCTTGAGCGAGAACCGAAACCGAATACCAATACTGGCCAGATTTTCTTCATGAACTTAGCAGGAGACAGGCCGAACATAGACACCATCACGAAATGGATGCCAAACATCACGCCAATTGCTACGTAGCTTGCTAGAAGGAAGCGGCCCATTTCAGCCAGTGCGAATAGGTCATTCGTCATCATGAACGTGGTCATAAGAGCGAATACACCGTAAGGCGTTAGCTTCAGGATTTCACGAACCATTGACAGCACCACTTCTTTTGCAGAGTTGATGAAATCAACGAAGTTTTGCACTTTCTCAGGCTTACGATTCTTCACTTGAAGGATACAGTAACCAAGGAACATACCGAACAGTACTGTTGATAGCGTAGAAGTACGTTGAGAGCCAGTTAGCATGTCGAAGATGTTGGTTGGAATGATAGACAGAGCCATACCAGATAGACCGCTGCTCGCCATTGCATCTTGTGTTGCTACCAATGAATCACCGCGAGCTTCAATCGCACTGTTTGTGCCAATTGTGCTTACTAGTGCGTTTGCATCGATACCAAATAGGTAAATACTTGCGATACCAACGGCTGCTGAGATTGCACAAGTGAAAAGTAGAATACCGATGATTTTTGGTGCGATACGAGATAACGCGCCGCCGCCTTCAACGTTCATGATCGAAGAGATCATTGCCACGAATACGAGTGGGATAACGATCATTTGTAGAAGTTTGATGTAGCCTTTACCGAACACTGAAATCAGTTCAGCAAAGCCAGATGTCGCAACGTTACCGACACCGAATACAAGTTGAATCGCGCCACCGAACAGTAAGCCAGCAGCAAGTGCACTCAGTACGCGGAAGTTAAAACTTTTCTTTTGCTTTTTGAAGTTCGACAGCAGTGCGTAGAACCCAAAGAACAGTATGCTTAATCCAATAAATGAAACGCTCATGAGAATCTCCTATGATACCCATTAATAACTAAGTCGGTTATTTTTTGTATGCGATGGCTTCAACTTCAACCAATGCGTCTTTTGGTAATCTTGCTGCTTCAACACAAGAACGAGCAGGCGCGTTCTCTGTACCAAACACTTCTGTGTACACTTCGTTAAAGGCTACGAAGTTCTCCATGTCTGATAGGAAGCAGGTTGTCTTAAGCACAGTGTCCAGTCCCGCATTACTCGCTTCTAATACCGCTTTTAAGTTTTCTAGAGACTGACGAGCCTGCTCTTTGATGCCGCCCTCAACAAACTGCATGGTTTCTGGAACGAGAGGTAATTGGCCTGATGTATAAACCATGTCGCCGTAAGACGTACCTTGTGAGTAAGGGCCGATAGCTGCAGGTGCTTGTTCAGTGGCAATGATCTGTTTCACGATGTAACTCCTAAATTATTGGTTTTATTCTGATTTAAATTCACGGATAAACTTGTAAACCGCCTGACGGCTGATCCCAAGCTGCTCTGATACTTGTGTAGTCGTCTCTTTTAGCTCAAATACTCCGTTATCAAATAAGCAACGGATGATGGCTTTATTGCGACCTTTAGAAGAAATCGTCTCGTCTTGGTCAACTTCTTTAATAGCTGAATTCAATGCTTGCTGAATCACATCATTTGCATTGTTGCTGAAGGTCTCGCTGACAATGGTTTGTGGCACATTGCACTGCGGCATCAGCGTCTTGACGATTTCTGGGAATGGGAAAGATAAGTTCATGTTGATACACAGCATACCAATCGGCTTTTGTTGTGGACCAGCCAGTACACAGGTGGTCGATTTCAGTAGGGAACCGTCTGCTGCGTTGGTGAAATAGCTCTTTGGAGAAACTTCGCCAGTTTTCTCGAATGTACTCCACATGCGTAAACCTAAATCGGTGATAGGTGAGCCGATTTCACGACCTGTGTGATGACCATTGACGATCTTCACGACAGAGTTTTCCAAGCTTTCAAAGGAGTGAATAACCACCTCACAGTAAGGGCCAATCAAGTCAGCAATTGTGTCCGCTAAGCGGAAGTAATTGCTTAAACATTCTCTGTCTTCATCGGTGAATCGAACTTGTTTTACATTCATGATTTCGGTTTACATTTTTGAACTCAATGACTGAAATCTACTCCTTTGGTGGTATTTGAACAAGATGCAGTAAACTTCTGTAAACTGTAAAAAACGTCCAAAACATCAACAAATAACGAAAATTTAACTTAAATTAAGAGCGTAATTTGAACAGGATCACCAAACCATCTTCGATATGGTTTAATTTCTTAAACTCCATCAAAGTTTACATATTTAAAACCACAGGTTACGTTTTCGAATACTTTAATGATCTAGGACAAGTTCTAAATTCGGTTGCAAGCGAATTTCGCCGACTCTTCACCTTAACGCCTTAAATTTGTCATTTTTAAACGATAGGGTGGCTATATAAGGTGATCCCTTACTATCACTGTATTTAAATTATTCGAATTTTCTAGAAGTGTGGATTTATGAACAAAGCGGTTTGGGGGTTAGCCCTCGGCCAGACATTGCTCTGGTGTTGTCTCTATTACGTTTTTCCTGCGATGCTTCTGCATTGGGAACAAGTACACGACTGGAGTCGTTCTGAATTCATGTTGGGGCTGACATTAGCGGTGGGCGTCTCTGCCATTGCGGCTTTACCTGCAGGGCGCCTGATTGACAAAGGTTATGGTGCACTGATGATGACGGTTTCGGCGGTTATTGGCGGCGTGCTGCTGTTTCTAGTCAGTTTGGTAGAGCAACTTGTTTGGTTTTATGTGCTCTGGGGATTGATGGGAACCGCAATGGCGGGCTGCCTTTATGAACCTTGCTTTGCCTTTCTGATTCGAAATTTGAGAACGAAAGCCAAACGTGCGATCACAATGCTCACCTTGGTAGCAGGCTTTGCGAGTACTATCAGCTTTCCAACCGTTCATTATTTAGCTCAGCTTTACGGCCCAGTGGTGACATTGCAGGTTTTTGCTGGAGTGGTTTTGTTCGCCGCCGCTCCGTTACTGTTCATCAATACCCGGGCGCTTGCTCGGTCTAATTTGCCTTCCAACGCCGACGCTCTACCACAAAATCCTCCGGTAGCCTCACAAGTTTCAAGCGATCGTTTTAGTTCTGTTTCTTACCTAGCTAATCCAATGTTCTGGTTACTCGCTTTTGGCTTTTCTATGCTCGCGCTTAATCATGGTGTGGTGTTAAACCATCTGTTGCCATTGTTGGATGAACGTAATGTCCCTGATGACTTAGCGATATTGGTTATCTCTTTGATTGGCCCTATGCAGGTTGCTGGGCGTGTGATGTGGTTGTTGGTTGATAAACACTGGTCGATCATACGAATCACCGTCGCGTGCTTTCTGAGTATCTGTTGTGCGACCTTATGTTTGATTCTGTCTGAGAATGCGCTGTATCTGGTGTTTGGTTTTGTGCTCTTGCAGGGTTCCGCTTATGGAGTGATGAGTATAGTGAAGCCTCTAACGACTCGTGAGGTGATGGGGGAGTCTAACTTCGGCTCTTTAGCAGGAGCCATGGCTGTGCCTTATCTGTTGGCGTTTGCCTTGTCACCTTACTTTGGCGCCGTTATTTGGCAGATCGACGGTTATCAATGGGTGCTGTGGAGTATCTTTGGTAGTGCTGTTGTTGGTTTTGTCTCGATAGTCACCGTATCAAGGCTTCATCTAGCTCGTACTCAATCGTGTTTATCGCAGACATAGGTTGTGCTGAGGCGGTATTCACATCGCTTTGAAATTAAACACTTAATCACTTTGAGCACTCCATCATGGGGTGCTTTTTTTATATGTGATTTTCTCAACTATTTGAGATGCCTATCTATTGTTCAGAGAACAGCAAGACGTTGCCATTTTAATTGAGCTTTTTATTGTCAAATTACTGTGAATTACGTCCGTATATAAGTTGATATTCCCATTCAATTCTCTTTATTTTTTTGCATTTAAAACAGCGAGTTAAGCTTGTCTAGACAAGTTGGCTAACTCTTTGAAATATTTCATTTCTGCAAATAAACCGACACGTAACTTTAATAATCAGACGTCAAAGTGGCCTTAAATCAAACAGGGACATTGACGATGAATAACATCATTGAAGTTAAGAAGGTCAACAAAACATTCGGTTCGAACAAGGCACTGAATGGCATCAATTTGACGATAACTAGTCGCAAGATGACAGCGCTACTTGGCCCATCGGGTTCTGGTAAATCTACACTGCTTCGCCATTTAAGCGGCCTAATCATTGGAGACAAAAGCACGGACTCTCAAATCAACGTGCTTGGTCAAACGGTACAAGCGAATGGTAAGGCAGACAACAATGTCCGCAATATCCGTTCGCAAGCGGGTTACATCTTTCAACAATTCAATCTCGTTAACCGCTTATCCGTGATGACTAATGTACTGATTGGCGCACTGAGTTCTACTCCGAAGTGGCGCACTCTGACAGGTATTTTTACGGTTGAGCAACAGCAAGAGGCGCTTGAAGCATTGCGTCGAGTTGGCATGGAAGATTTCGCAGGTCAACGTGTTGGCAATCTCTCTGGCGGTCAGCAACAACGTGTCGCTATCGCACGCGCACTGATGCAGAAAGCCAAAATCATTTTTGCCGATGAACCTATCGCGTCGCTTGATCCAGAATCCGCGCGCATCGTGATGGAACTGCTTACGGATATCAATGAGAAGGAAGGCATTCCTGTCATCGTCACACTTCACCAAGTCGACCACGCCCTTAAGTACTGCGAAAACATCATCGCGCTTAAAGATGGCCAAGTGTTCTACGAAGGGAAGAGTGCGGAACTGACTAAGCCTCAACTTGAAGACCTATACCGTTCGAAAAAATCGGCAAACACGCCCCACATCCAATCTAACGACGTGCTCGCTGCGTCTTTTTAAATATCAGGGAAATTAAGATGTTTCATTCAATGAAATCAGGAATTAAGAAGGCAGTGACACTAGCGACGGTGTTAATGACCACGCTCGCTGCAGGTCATGCTGTTGCTAAAGATTCGATCAACTTTGGCATCATCGCGACCGATGCACAACAAAACTTGCGTAGCCGCTGGGAGCCACTTCTGAATGACTTAGGTAAAGCGTTAGGTATGCCAGTGAACGCCTATTTCGCCCCCGATTACGCGGGCATCATTCAAGCGCAGCGTTTTGGCAAGGTTGATTTTGCTTACTATGGAAATAAGGCGGCGATGGAAGCGGTTGACCGTGCAAACGCTGAAGCCTTTGTTCGTTACATCGATGAGGATGGTTTACAGGGTTATTACAGCTTACTGATTGTTAATGCTGAAAACGACAATATCAACACACTTGAAGATGTTTTAGAACAGCACAAAACACTCAAGCTTGGTAATGGCGATCCTAACTCTACTTCGGGCTTTCTCGTCCCGAACTTCGAAGCATTTGCCACCAATGGTATCTCCGCGAATGACTTTCACCGCAATGTGACCGCAAGCCATGGCGCTAACGTGATGGCCGTAGCGAATAACCAAGTCGATGTCGCAACTAATCACACCATGAGTCTTATTCGCATTGAAGCTCAGAATCCTGAGCTGTTTAGCAAGCTGAAGGTGGTTTGGCAGTCTGAGCTTATCCCATCTGATGTAGTTACTTACCGCAAAGATTTAGACGAAGGTTTGAAACAAAAGGCGCGTGATTTCTTCGTCAGTTACGGCGAACAGCCAGAGCAGCTTAAAAACCTAAATCAACTGGCTTGGTCTGGCTTTGCTGCTACCGATAACAACCAGCTGCTGCCTATTCGTCAAATGGAAGCGTTCAAGAAGCTGGTTGAAGCTGAAAACAACAGCAACCTAAGCGAGAAAGTGAGAGCCGATCGTATGGCGCAATACCAAGCCGAAATCGACCAGCTGCAAACAGAAATTGATGCGCTGAAAGGTTAATCCAATTCCCCTGCGCCGCTGTGAGCGGCGCAATAAAAGAGTATGAGAACAATGACTGCAATGACTCAAAGTTACGAACCTTCATCGAAGCTATCGATTAAAAACGGCGTGATTGCTGTGATAGCGCTACTGGTCCTTAGCTGGGCGTGGCAAGGCGCAGAAATGGCACCAATGATGTTTTTCGAACACCCAGAGAATATGGTTCAGCTGGGCAAAGACTTCTTCCCCGCTGATTTCAGTGAAAGCAACGTGTACCTCAGCGAAATGCTGGTGACGATTCAAGTGGGTATTTGGGGAACGGTGTTATCGATTTTGTTAGCGATTCCATTCGGTATTTTGAGTGCAGAGAACCTGATGCCGAGCTGGGTGACATTTCCAATTCGTCGCTTGATGGACTGCTTACGCGCTATCAACGAAATGGTGTTTGCGATGCTGTTTGTGGTGGTTGTCGGATTAGGGCCGTTTGCTGGTGTGATGGCGCTGTTCATTCACACGACAGGCGTACTTGCCAAGCTATTTGCAGAAGCCATCGAAGCGATTGAACCCGGCCCAATGGAAGGTGTGAAAGCGACAGGTGCAAACCCAATCGAGGTGATTCTTTACGGTGTGATTCCACAAGTGATGCCACTTTGGATTTCTTACTCACTGTATCGCTTAGAGTCAAATATTCGCTCGGCAACGGTTGTAGGCATGGTTGGCGCGGGCGGTATCGGTGTACTACTTTGGCAATCTATCTCAGGTTTCCAGTTGCAACAAACTGCCGCAATTATGGCGATTGTTATCGTGACGGTAAGCATTATCGATTTCGTTTCTCAAATCATCCGTAAGAAGTTTATCTAGGCATCTTAGATGTCTATTTAAAAGAACTTGTCTAGATAAGTGATTGAATTTTAGGAAAGGAAACCCTTATGCCCGTTTACTTAGATATTGCCTCAGAGCTGGAAAAGGAAGTGAAAGACCGCTTTGTACCGGGTGACTACTTACCACCTGAATCCAAATTGGCTGAGCGCTTTGCTGTGAATCGTCACACGCTTCGCCGCGCAGTCGATGAATTGGTGTCAACGGGCTTGATTCAACGTCATCAAGGCAAAGGCAACATGGTGATTCGTCAGCCAAGTGAGTATCGACTTCACTCGGGAGCACATTTCACCAAGAACCTGATTGAGCAAGGAGTGATGCCACGATGTGAGGTGCTTCAGTCTCGCCTTATCAATGTATCGCCCAAGATTGGGGGCTACTTGAAGGTGGAGGAAGGGAGCAAGGTTATTCATATCCGTACCCTGCGAAAAACCGGAGATACGCCGAGAACCATTATTGACCATTACCTACCGAATCTGGAGTGGTGGCCGATTCTCAAAAACTTCACCAACGGTTCTTTGCACCAATTTATTCAGCGTGGTTTGGAGACTGATTTAGAGCGAAAAGAGACTCGAGTGGGCGCGAAAATCCCAACCAATGAAGAGTGTCGTTTATTGCAAATCAGCACCAGTACACCGCTACTCAAAATTAAAACCACCAACGTAATTAAAGGCACTCAAGTAATAGCGGAATTCTCAAGTTCCAATACTCGTGCCGACGCAACCGAAATAGTAATGGAGCACTAAATGACAGCTTTGAAAGAGCGACAAAAGTGGATGTCAGTACTTGCGCAGAGCCAGTTCTCAGAATTGAAAACGCGCTGGGAAGCATTAGGGCTAGACGCAGAATACGCCATGGTTCGCCAACCAGAGATTGGTTTAGCACAAGTGCGTGCACGTATGGGCTCAACAGGCCGCCAGTTCAATATGGGTGATGTCACCATAACTCGCGCAGTAATCAAGCTAACAAGTGGAGAGCTTGGTTACAGCTACTTACAGGGACGAAGCAAGCCTCATGCAGAGCTGGCCGCTGTTGTTGATGCCTTGATGCAAAACGGACAACAAGCCGAGGTGATTAACGCGCAAGTTATTGAGCCGTTGGCTGCTATGAAGCACGAACGAGACAGTCAACGCCGCCAAGAAGTGGCTTCAAGCAAAGTGGACTTTTTTACCATGGTCCGTGGTGAAGATTAGATTCGCGTAGAAGACTAGGTTCGTGGTGAAGCTTGCTTTATAGAGAAGAACAGCTTCGCAGGTAAGTAAAAAACACACATGTCATTCAAGAATAAGATTAACGAATTAAACA
Source organism: Vibrio pomeroyi (assembly GCA_041879425.1). Taxonomy (NCBI): domain Bacteria; kingdom Pseudomonadati; phylum Pseudomonadota; class Gammaproteobacteria; order Vibrionales; family Vibrionaceae; genus Vibrio; species Vibrio pomeroyi. The sequence goes on from CP090855.1 coordinate 1,615,002, forward strand.
GGTTAGAACGAATTCAATGAGTATGATTTCTCCTGCATTTCAAGATGCAGTTCATGACAGCCAGCAGTGCTTTCGATTACTGCTGAAGGCAATGTCTGAACCCGGCACCGTAGTAACGCTGAACCGTTGCGAAGGCTTTGGTTCGATGATGAGTGCAACTGCTCAAACACTGCTTTCAATGGCGGACAACGCGACACCAATTTGGCTATCTGAGACATTAAAAGCCGATCACGCAGTAACTGAAAACATCAAGTTTCATGTTGGCGCACCGATTGTAGAGCAGCCTCAACAAGCCGGTTTTGCGGTGATATCAGCACAAGATTTACTGGCTATTGATTGGTCTGAACTGACATTCAATCTTGGCAACGAAGAGTATCCAGACACCTCAACAACGGTTGTGATTGAAGTGGATAACTTTACCTCGGGTACTGAGCTGTCACTAAGTGGTCCTGGAATCCAAAGTGAACAAGTCGTTTCATTCAACGGATTACCAGAGGGCTTTGTTTCTTACCTTCAAGAGCGTCAATCACTGGTGAAGTTTCCATTAGGTGTCGACTTTATCTTTGTAGCGGACCAGCAAGTGTTGTGTCTGCCTCGTACAACTAAAGTGGAGGCGACATCATGTACGTTGCTGTAAAGGGTGGAGAAAAGGCCATTAGTCTGGCGCACCAACTGCAAGCGAAGAAGCGTCGCGGTAATCCTGAGTTACCAGAATTAAGCGTTGAGCAGATTCAAGAGCAGCTGTCGGGTTCGGTCGACCGAGTTATGACCGAAGGTGGAATTTACGACAAACAACTTGCGGCATTGGCAATCAAACAAGCGGCGGGTGATTTAGTCGAAGCGATTTTCTTGTTACGCGCTTATCGCACTACGTTACCTCGCTTGATCACGGCGCAACCTGTCGACACCAGTGCAATGCGAATCGAGCGTCGTATTTCGGCAACTTACAAAGATTTACCAGGCGGTCAGATCTTAGGTCCAACTTACGATTACACGCATCGCTTGTTGGATTTCAGCTTGCTTGCTGAAGGTGAAATTCCGCAGATCTCTACTCAAGATGTGACTGACTCTGAACCTTGCCCACAGGTATTAGGTATTCTTGAAAACCTCGACATGATGTTGACGGAGGAAGATGATCAGCAGGCTCCTGAAGACATCACTATGAATCCAGTGAACTACCCATGCGACCGCAGTGCACGCCTACAAAACTTGGTGCGTGGCGATGAAGGTTTCTTACTGGCACTGAGTTACTCGACCCAGCGTGGTTATGGTCGTAATCATCCATTCGCGGGCGAGATTCGTACCGGTTTCTCAACGTTATCGATTGAACCGGAAGAGCTAGGTTTTAGCATCGACATTGGTGAAATTGAGCTGACCGAGTGTCAGATGGTCAACGGCTTTGTTGGTAACAAACAACAAAAAGCCAAGCTGACTCGCGGCTACGGCTTAACGTTTGGTGCAACTGAACGTAAAGCAATGTCGATGGCGTTGGTCGATCGTTCTTTGCAAGCCGTAGAATACGATGAACCTGTCGATGGTCCAGCTCAAGATGAAGAGTTTGTGCTTTCTCACTCTGACAATGTTGAAGCTGCGGGTTTTGTATCTCACCTAAAACTTCCTCACTACGTCGATTTCCAAGCGGAACTGGAACTGCTTAGAAAAATGCATAAAGAGCACGATGAATTGATGGCCCAACAAGGTGATGACAAACAAGGTAATGAAGTACAAGGAGGTCAGTCATGAACACAGCAACACTTAATGCACCTATAGGTAACGCTTCAACGGTATTTAATTCTGAGGAGGACGCATCTCACTGCTCAGTAGGTGCAACGGGTTATAACTATGGCTACCTTGACGAGCAAACCAAACGAATGATTCGCCGTGCCTTGCTTAAAGCGGTGTCTATTCCGGGTTACCAAGTACCGTTTGGTGGTCGTGAAATGCCAATGCCTTACGGATGGGGGACCGGTGGTGTCCAGATCACCGCTGCAATTATCGGCCAGCCAGACACGCTAAAAGTGATCGACCAAGGTGCCGACGACACTACTAATGCTGTATCGATTCGAGAGTTCTTCAAATCCATCGCCAGTGCAAATACGACTGAGAAAACCACGGAAGCGAGCATCATCCAGACTCGACACCGTATCCCAGAAGTCGATCTTCAAGAAGATCAAATCTTAGTGTATCAAGTACCAATCCCAGAGCCACTTCGCTTTATTGAGCCACGTGAAACTGAAACTCGCAAAATGCATGCGCTGCAAGAGTACGGAATCATGCACGTCAAATTGTATGAAGACATTGCTCGTTTTGGTCATATCTCAACGGCTTATGCTTACCCAGTGCGAGTCAATGATCGTTACATCATGGATCCATCACCAATCCCTAAGTTCGATAACCCGAAAATGGACAACATGTCCGCACTGCAACTGTTTGGCGCGGGTCGTGAAAAGCGCATCTACGCTGTTCCTCCTTACACCAAGGTTCAGAGTTTAGATTTTGAAGACCACCCATTTGAGATTCAGAAATGGGACGAGCCGTGTGCGATTTGTGGCTCAACGGATACCTTCCTTGATGAGGTTGTTATGGATGACCAAGGCTCACATATGTTTGTTTGCTCTGATACGGATTACTGCCGTGAGCAACAAGGGTCTAGTCATAAACAGGAGAACAACGCATGAATGCGGTAACGAACATGAAACATGAATGGAATCAGTCAGATCAACCTCTGTTATCTGTCTCTAACCTCACGAAGTTGTATGCGCCAGGTAAAGGCTTTCAGAATGTGTCGTTCGACCTCTACCCGGGTGAAGTGTTGGGTATTGTCGGTGAGTCCGGCTCTGGCAAAAGCACTTTATTGAAGTCGCTTTCTGGTCGTCAAACACCGGACAGCGGTGAAGTGATTTACTTGCGTGGTGGCGCAGATAAGCAAATCTCACAATTGGAAGACTTGTACCAAATGGCGGAAAGCCAGCGCCGTCACTTGCTTCGTACCGAGTGGGGCGTGGTGCATCAACATCCAATGGATGGCTTGCGTGGCCGAGTATCGGCGGGCGGCAATATTGGTGAGCGCCTGATGGCAGTGGGTGAACGTAACTATGGCGAAATTCGTGAGAAATCAGCGAAATGGCTCGGTGATGTCGAGATCCCAACGGATCGAATGGACGACATGCCGACGACTTTCTCTGGTGGCATGCAACAAAGGTTACAGATCGCACGCAATTTGGTGACTCACCCGAAGTTGATCTTCATGGATGAGCCAACAGGCGGTTTGGATGTGTCAGTGCAAGCTAAGTTACTCGATCTTCTTCGTCGCTTAGTTACGGAGCTTGAGTTAGCTGTGGTGATCGTAACCCACGATCTGGCAGTGGCTCGCTTGCTTGCACATCGACTCATGGTGATGCGCCGCAGTGAAGTGGTAGAAAGCGGACTTACCGATCAAGTGCTTGATGATCCTCAACACCCATACACACAACTGCTTGTTTCTTCTGTATTGCAGAATTAAGGACGATGACATGAATACCAAACTAACTGTAAACAACGTCAGCAAAACCTTTGTGCTGCACAACCAAAATGGCGTTGAATTGCCTGTACTCACTGGTGCGAACTTTTCTGTAAATAGCGGTGAGTGTGTGGTTCTGCATGGTCACTCTGGTTCAGGTAAATCAACGCTGTTGCGTGCGCTTTATGCCAACTACCTGGTGGACTCAGGATCGATCAATGTTGTGCACCAAGGCAACACGCTAGACCTTGCCAAAGCAACACCAAGAGAAATCATCAACGTACGTAAACACACTATAGGTTGGGTCAGCCAGTTCCTGCGTGTGATCCCACGTATCAGTGCGTTGGAAGTGGTGATGCAACCTATGTTGGAAATGGGAGGTTGCGCGCAAGAAGCAGAACAGAGAGCTAAGTTACTGCTGACTCGCTTAAACGTGCCAGAGCATTTATGGCACTTAGCACCTGCAACTTTTTCTGGTGGAGAACAGCAACGTGTGAACATCGCGCGCGGCTTTATTGTTGATTACCCAATCCTACTGCTTGATGAACCAACAGCTTCGCTCGATGCGACCAACAGTGCGGTAGTCGTGAGTTTGATTGAAGAAGCCAAAGCGGGCGGCGCTGCAATCATCGGTATCTTCCATGATGAAGCGACACGAGACTTGGTCGCTGATCGTCTATACGACGTGAAGCTACAACAAGACATTTCACCAAAACAACTCACTACAGCGTGTGCGTAAAGGGAGCTGACGCAAATGATTATTACCAACGTAAATCTGGTGCTTGAAAATGAAGTGGTACGTGGCTCGGTTGAATTGCGAGACGGCGTGATTGCCAATATGTCTGACTCTACTAGCCAACTGCCAGGTGCCTTTGATGGTGAGAATGGGTTTCTGATGCCGGGCTTGATTGAGCTGCATACCGATAACCTAGAGAAGTACTTCACGCCAAGACCAAAGGTGAACTGGCCACCGCTTTCTGCAATGAGCGCGCATGATACGCAACTGATTGGTTCAGGCATCACTACCGTGCTTGATGCGGTTGCTTTAGGAGATTACCGAGATGGTAATCGCCAAGAAAACCTCGACCAGTTTATTAATACCGTGGCTGAGAGCCAGAAGCGTGGCTTAACCCGAGCTGAGCACCGTATTCACTTGCGTTGCGAAGTACCGCACTCAACCACGGTAGGCTTGTTCGAGCGTTACGTGAATATGCCAGAAGTGCAGTTGGTGTCTTTGATGGATCATGCTCCAGGTCAGCGTCAATTTGTAAACCTAGATAAGTACCGCACTTACTATCAAGGCAAGTACAACATGACGGATGCTGAAATGGCGGAGTACGAAAAAGATCAAGTGGCTCAGTCTGAACGTTGGTCGAAACAGAACCGTGTTGAGATCACTCGTCAGTGCCGTGATTTGAATATCCCAACCGCAAGTCATGATGATGCGACGAGCGCACATGTCACCGAATCTAAAGAGTTGGGTATGGTCATCGCAGAGTTTCCAACCACAGTTGAAGCGGCGAAACGTTCTCACGAATTAGGCTTGAAGGTAATGATGGGGGCGCCGAACGTGATTCGTGGTGGTTCACACTCAGGCAATGTCGCGGCGCATGAATTGGCATCTTTGGGCGTATTGGATATCTTGTCTTCGGATTATTACCCTGTGAGCTTGCTCGATGCGGTGTTTACGCTGGTTAACGATGAACGTAACAACCTCGATGTGGCGCAAGCGGTGCAACTGGCGACGTTGAATCCAGCACAAGCACTTGGTTTACACGACCGTGGTGTGATTGCAGAAGGCAAACGTGCTGACTTAGTGCTCGCGCATCGTGTTGATGACCATCAGCTGGTGTCTCGTGTGTGGCGCGAAGGCAAGAAGGTATTCTAATCCATGTCTAACGGTTACTCATTTGATGTGAATGGGGTGGTGAGCGCTGCCCCTAAAGCTGACAAACTGGGTCAGCTTTATTACGTAATTGGTCCTTCTGGTGCTGGCAAAGATTCGATTATCTCAGCGCTGCGTGAGCAGTTTGTTAAAGACTTAGTGGTAGCTCATCGCTATATCACGCGTGCAGCCGATGCTGGTGGCGAAAATCATGTAGAGCTCAGTGATGATGAGTTCTTTATTCGCTATTCGCGCAATATGTTTGCGATGAGTTGGCAGGCACATGGCATGAGCTACGGCATCGGGCAAGAAGTTCACCAATGGATGGATGCGGGCTTGAGTGTTGTGGTTAATGGCTCGCGCGCGTATTTAGATGCAGCCAGAGACTTGTTTGGCGATCGGTTAGTGCCCGTCGTAGTGAGTGTTAAGCCTGAGGTGTTAGAAGCGCGCTTACGAGCCCGCGGTCGTGAAAGTGAAGCTGAGATTGCCCTTCGCTTACAGCGTGCGGCGGACTATTGTGTGGATTCAGAATCTACTCTAAATAACACGCTGTGTATTGATAACAGTGGCACGCTTGAACAGAGCATTGTGCAGTTTGCGCGATTAAAAGAACAAGCTGAAAGGCTAGCAGAACCAGCAGGAGGTGTCGCATGAAGCTGACCATGTTAGGCACGGCCAACAGCGCGATGGTGCCAGTTTACGGGTGTGATTGTTCGGTGTGTGTTTTTGCCCTTGAAAACCCAAGCTTAAGACGAGAAAAGTCATCAGCGTTCCTTCAACATAATGACAAGTTTCTGCTGTTGGATGCGAATGCGCCTGATCTTATGCGCCGATTTCGCGCAGGATCGATTGACCAGATCTTATTGACTCATTACCACATGGATCATGTTCAGAGTTTGTTTGATCTCAGGTGGGGGGCTGGCGATAAGATCTCGGTGATTTCTCCTGATGATCCGCTTGGCTGTGATGATCTCTATAAGCATCCGGGTATCTTGGACTTTTCACTGCGTGCTCAAGCGTTTAAATCGTTTGATTGGCAGGGAATAACCGTAACGCCATTGCCACTCAATCACTCTAAACTTTGTCTTGGTTATTGCTTTGAACTGAATGGAAAACGATTAGCGTACTTAACCGACACGGTGGGGCTGCCAAAGCAAACTGAGCGTTGGATGAAAGAGTTTCCAGTAGATTGGTTAATCACTGATTGTAACTACCCGCCAATTGAAGACCCTCAAGTTCGATCGAACTCAAACCATAACGACTTTCACCACATATTAGATATTGATGAAACCTGTCGTCCGAAGAACCTTGGTTTGATTCATGTCAGCCACCACATGCTTGGCTGGGCTGCACAACATCCCCACGCCTTTTCACAACGTTTACGTATTCTCAATGATGGCGAGGAGATAACCTTATGAGCCAACCTCTTTCCTCTACCTTAAACAGCGAACCTAGCGTTGCTGAGAGCAGTAAGTTACACAATGTTGAACTCGGTCGTTGGACTGAAATCGCCGACCGCTGTGTGTTAAATAACGTATTGGTTGGTGATTACAGTTATATTCAAAACGACTGTAATCTGATGTTTACCGAAATTGGTAAATTCACATCCATTGCGGCGGCGGTTCGTTTAAATCCGAGCAATCACCCGTGGTGGCGTCCAACGCTACATCACTTCACTTATCGCCCAGGAAAGTATCAGCTAGGTGCAGATCCTTCATCATTGGATGATGAGGTGTTCTCATGGCGCGAAGAAGACAAAGTACAGGTTGGACATGATGTGTGGATAGGTCACGGCGTGATTGTGCTGCCGGGTATTACGATTGGCAATGGTTCGATCGTTGGCGCTGGCAGCGTGGTGACGAAAGACGTGCCTCCATATTCAATTGTGGTTGGCAACCCTGCCAAGGTGCTGCGCCCTCGCTTTGATGACCCTAGTTATGGTGAGAGACTGGAAAGCCTTGAGTGGTGGCATTGGGATGATGAAAAGCTTGCAGAGGCATTACCATTGTTCCAAAAAGATTGCGGTGAGTTCTTGAGTCACTTTGAGCAAGCTTAAACTCGATATCCTTTCATTCTGAAAACTAAAAAAGCAGCCTAAGTGGCTGCTTTTTGTGTTCTTTACAACTTACTAGCGGGCTAGCTTAGCCTCGACTTGTCCTAGAGCGCGTCGGTACATAAACCATGCACAGGTTCCGGCAAGCATATTACCGACCATAGCACCCCAGAACAGGCCCTCAATTCCTGCTAGCTGAGAGCCAACCCACAAGCAAGGCAAGAAGAAAGCGAACAGGCGAAGTGCAGAGATCGTTAATGCGGTGTAAGACTTGCCTAGCGCGTTAGAGATCGACACCATCAACATACAGATACCCAAAGGCCCTAAGCTGATTGGCACGATCAGTAGGTGATAGTTCAGAATCGTTGATACTTCGTTGTCACTGGTCATGAGGTTCGCCAACCCGCCAGAGAATAACCAAGTCACCAGTGCGATGACCAATTGGAAACCTAACACGAAAGTAACGGCAATCTTTACAAGACTACGTATGTTGCCAAGGTTCTTTTCACCCAACATGCGGCCAATCATAGGTGGCATCGACATGGTCAGTGCTAACACAGCCACAATGGAGAAGAATTCAAAACGAGAGCCCAATGCCCAAGCAGCAACGGCTGCGGTGCCATAGCCTGCTAGCAGTTTAGTCGCCAACATAGAAGAGACTGGCGGCAGCAGTTGGCTGATCATCGCAGGGCCCATGATGTTACCGATAGAACGAACACTCTTGCCAATATCAAGGTCGTTCCAATCGAACGTCATCCAATGCTTCTTGGTCACTTTGGGAGCTACGATAAAGATGCCTGCACCGAACGCTAAGATAGTCGCAAGCGCGGCACCATTGATGCCCATGTCGAGCGTAAAGATGAAAATCGGGTCTAATATCAAGTTGAGGATACTGGTCGCGATCATCATTGAACCGGGTAGCATGGTATTACCGTTGGCACGACACACGCTGTAAAAGAAGTAGAGCAGAGCACCTGTCCAAGAGCTGACTAACCAATAGATCCAGTAAGAATCAATGATCGGTAATACCGTCGGCGGCGCATCGAGCAGTTGTAAAATGGGTCCACGAAGCAGATAGATGATGACCGAGAAAAGCGCGACACTCACGCTGCCCATCACAATCACTAGCCCACCCAACTGTTTAGCGTAACGTGTTTCATTGGCGCCAATGGCTCTCGCGATGACAGCCGTGGTTGCAATGCCTAACCCGACCTGAATACCAATGATGATCATCTGTATTGGAAGCGTGAAACCTTGAACAGCAAGCGGTAGAACGCCGAGCTGACCAATGAAGGCACTGTCTACAAGTTGGAAGCTCATCAGGGAAAGTACCCCAAACAGCATTGGCCATGTCATGGTATAGAGTTGTCGGCCAAGGGAAGGCGAGGGAGTTGCAGTAGTCGAATTCATATCTGTCTTATTGGTCTTGAAGATAGGCTCACTGTGGGGAAAGCCTGTCTGAGAAGAATTGCGTAAAGGATAACGTAAGGTCAGCTCGATACCAATAATTGTTACCGGATCTCGGCATATTCCTTAACTCAGAGTTCGGTGGAGTTAGAACACTCTGTGCTGTGACTTTATGGAACCACCTCTCAAACCTTATTTATTTTATAGGGTTATCGTTGTTGCTTAATGTAATTATCAAATCCATAAACTAATATCGTTGTAGAGAAAAGAATTGCGAGTCAGCAAGCACAAATTTAACTGCATATTGGAGAGGGAACCTAAATATGCCGACGACAGAAGAAATTCAGATCAGCCAAGAGCAAGTTAGGAAGAACAAAGCGAAGGTACTCGCTAAGATAAACCAGCAAGGCATCATGTCGCAGGGCTTTCGTTTAGTTAACGTTAAAGACTATCAACAGAAGCTACAGGCACTGAAGCAGAAGGTAGAAAATTTCGATTACCTGAATGACGCCAATAAAAAGCAAGATCAGGTGATTCTCGACATCATGACTCAGAAAGAGAAGATCCATAACTATCTAGATGAAACATCGAGTCAGAAGCTAGCGAATGGGAGTCTCGATTTCGGTTCTCGAAATCAGGTCGCTAATGCCACACTCAAGAAGAAACAGCTCTTCATGATGTTTATGGAAACGGTCGAAGCGCAAGAGGCGCTCAGAGAGTTTGCTGTAAAAGTGGCTTCGGTGTGTAACGGTACACTCAAACAACCACCCGGTGCTTATTTAGGTGTAAAAGATTTCCACGGTGCGCTAGATAAGATCACCAATCGTAAGCGTCATTACGACATTGGTGATCTTAAAGATGCAGCCCGTATGACCATCGTATTCGAAACGATGGAAGATATGATCATTGCCAAAGCGATGATCATTCTGACCAAAGAGTTTGTTGAGTTGAAACATCACCAATCAGCGATGAAAGATCGCTACGGTACCAGCCAAGGTGACAATGCTAAATTCAACTGTGGTGCAACTGATGCTGGCTACAAAGACATTAAGTTCTTCTTAAAGATGGCCAATGGGCACATTGGTGAGCTGCAACTCAATACCAAGAACATGATGGTGGCGAAGAAGAACGGCCACATCATCTATGACATCCTTCGAGATGGAGGCAATCTTGATAAAGCATTTACCATTACCAACAGTGAAGTGCTCGCCAAGATAAGCCGTAACATGAGTGAAAAGTGGTTCACCTTTATGAATACTCGCGTGCCAAAAGCGAGAGACGATTTGCAGGCAGTTCAACAGCTCGTTGACCGCCTAAGAGCGAATCTAGGAAGAGGGCAGAACTCACTTCAAGTCAGTATGGAAGAGATAACCATACTGTCTCGCGTCAGCCTCTATATCTACGAACAGGGAGATAACGCGAGAGCTCTGTTAGAGTGATGAAGCGATATTTAGATCTGCGATTAAGTCCGGTTATTTGACCGGACTTTTTTATTTCGACTCCGATAACTTGGCGCTGTCATGCCAGTCCAGCCATTAAAGGCGCGGTTAAAGTTACTCAAATCACTGTAACCCAACTGCCAGCTTATCTCTTGTACAGAGAGATCGGTTTCATCGAGTAACTGTTTTGCTTTGCTCTCTCGAACCTGTTCTTTGGCCCGCTTAAACAAGATGTTCTTACTCTTCAGGTTGCGTTGCAGTGTCCGCTTGGTCATGCCGAGCATGGTCGCAAACCACTCGATGTTGAACCACGGCAAAGTCGCATACGTGTTAATCAAGGCTTGGACGGCTTGATGCCAATCTTGGTTAGTGTCTTGCTCAGAGATAGCACGATATCCATCCGGCAAGGGAATGGTGATCGCGCCATATTGTTGCTCAAACTGTATATCCGAATTAAAGAAGTGCTTGGGTAACTTGCGCTCACGATTGTTTGTCGAGATGAGCTTCGCGTGTGATGGCTGCCAAGCGCTCTCTATGAATTTACGACACAAGCTAATTACAGTTAGCGTGCGAAACCATTCAGATTGTTCAAAACCCGCGGTAGAAGGGTGATAGCAACTGCGATGACATAGCCACCACATCCCATCTTGTTTCTCTGTCCATATGGTGACGTGATTGCTCAGGGTAGAGATCTCAGTAATCAAACAACGTATTGCTTGCTCAAGTGACGTGCATTGGTCGATTTTTTGGCTTAACTCTGGCGACAGTTGCTCTAGAGAGGCTTTGCGCCCAACTTCAATCCCAATGGAATAACCAAACTTACGCTCTAAGCCATGAATAAAGCGAATCAGATCTTGAGTCGGTAGCCACTGGTTGGAGTGTGTTAGCTCAATTGGCAGTCCACATTCGATGGCAACCGAGCGCCAGTCAAGAGAGCGTTTTTCGCAGTATTGAATATAGGGCGCGATGTTACTGGTAGAGCTCAGCAGTATGTTGGTGGTGTTCGATGATGCTTCATAGTTCTTTGAATACGCCTTTAAATGTCACCAAATGACCTAATTAAGTGTAGCGCAACTCCATATACTTCTTCCAACCCAAACGAGGAGAAGAATATGAAACTTAAGCCCCTTGCCCTAATTATCTCGTCACTCACGATTTCATCGCTTGCTGTGTCATCACTTGCCTTTGCAGACATGGCTTTTGCAGAGAACCCAGTTGAAGCAGCACTGAAAGTTGAAGGCGCAGCGGTGACCCTTACGGTGAAAGATGCTCAACAATCTTTTACCCCTGCTTTTGTTGCTTCAGCACGAGAAAACTTCAATAACTTCCATTGGCAAATGGGTGGTGACCATAGTGTTTACTACAACTTGCACATGAGTGAGTTCATGCCAACGGCGTTTGCTGCACCGAGCGAGAATTACAAGCCACTGGTTAAAAATATTGATCCACGCCTTGCCAAGCTGAAGGTTGAAACAGACACCAAAGGTGAGCTGACAATGGCTGATTACCTTGCTGATGAACAGTTCAGAACTCAAGGTTTCATGCTAATTCACAAAGGTGAGATTGTTTACGAAGCGTATCCGGGTATGAGCCCGACAGACAGTCACGTTTGGGCTTCAACGGCTAAAACTACGGTTGGTACGGTTGTCGCGATGCTGGTGGAAGAGGGCAAAGTCGCTCCAGAGAAGAGCATCACTCACTATGTTCCAGAACTGAAAGGGACCAACTGGGAAGCGATCACCGTACATCAGGTGCTCAATATGTCTACCGCGCTTGATAACGAAGAGAAGCTTGAATCGATCCTAAACCCTGATTCCGATGTGGTGCGTTTCTTTGCCGCTTCATTCAACTCGCCAAGAGCCAAAACAGGCGAAATGGAAACATGGATGAATGTGGCTAAAGGCGCTCAGAAGATCGAAGGCGAAAAAGCGGGTGATCATTTCCGTTATGCGTCTATCAACACCATGGTACTGACCAAAATGGTGGAGAACATCGAAAACAAAACATGGACTCAAGTGTTCGAAGATCGTGTTTGGTCGAAAGTACATGCTCGCCAATCGATGGAATTTAACCTAACACCTGATGGCATGGCGATCGCCGTTGGTTTGGTTTCGACAACAGTCGAAGACATGGCACGCTGGGGCACTCTGTTTACGCCAAGCTGGAAAGCGGTAGCGGATGAGCCAGTTATCTCACAAGCGGTGATTGATCGTATTCGCAACAGCGGCGATCCAAAAGCCTTTGTAGGGACCAGCAAAGAGAGCAGCTCATTGCATGCTTACAACGAAAAAGCCGATTACAACGCTTACCAATTCGACTTCATCTTTAATGACGGTGCAATGTCGAAAAGTGGCAACCTTGGTCAGTTCATTTACATCGATCCAGAGCGTGATTTTGTTGGCGTGATGTTCTCAAACAACCCGTACCACTCTGGTTTTGGTGAGAACAAAGGCCCTGCGTTGATGCGCTCTGCTGCAAAACTACTTGCTGATAAATAACAACTCATTTGAGACAGAAGGACTTTCTAGCTTCAAGGAAGAAGCAAACGACTTTCGAGAGATATAATGAAAAAGTTTGCCCTTATTATTCCATTGAGCTTAGGTTTATCGATTTCTGCATATGCCGAATCAGAGCGAGTTATCGATCCTGCTGACGTGACTAAGGTGTATACACAGACTGCGCTGATGGTGAGCGGTAGTTCTGATATTCAATTTCAGGGACAGGTTTCTGGTGGAATGGACAACGGTCAGCAATTTGCGTTACTCGCAGAAGCGACCTTTGTTGATGACAATGACGAATCACAACGCGATCCGAACGACTTTGGATCGGAATACAGCAATTCGCGAATCCAATATTTCCACGCCTTTGAGACTGGTACTAAGGCCACGCCTAAAGTGGGTCTGTCTTTAGACTACGTCAATACACGCACAAGCATTAAAAACGACCTGTTGTCGGTCGGCGGTGTCGTGGCGATCAATCCGGCTTATACCGGTGGCTTCTTGGTTTTTCCAAGAGCAGGCTTGATGACAGGTAGCATGGAAATCCCCGCGATGAGCTCATCTAAAGATGACTTAACGGGTTATTCACTTGGTCTTATCACGGCAAAGCACTTAGGTGATTCAGGCGCTTATGTTTCTTTGGTTCCTGAGTGGCAAGACCTATCGGGCAGTGATATCAACATGCAAAACTTCTCGTTGAAAACATCACTGAATGTACCAATGAACAGTGCTCGCACTTGGTGGTTGAATACTCGTTATGACATCACCAAAGGCGATATTGATGTGAATGGTGTGTCTATGCCAAGTGAGTGGCAGACGGAAGCTTGGGTTGGCGTCAGATACTACTTCTAAAGTGCTCGATGTTTCGTATTGAAATACAGCAAATAAAGCCAGTCGCAATGACTGGCTTTGTTCGTATCTCGATTAGAGAAGGTTACTTACTAGCAACGTTGCCTAGCTTCAACCATGTATCGATAACCGTATCTGGGTTCAACGAAACAGAACTGATGCCTTGTTCCATTAACCACTCCGCTAGGTCATCATGGTCAGATGGGCCTTGACCACAAATGCCCACGTATTTACCTGCTTTGGTTGCCGCGTCGATAGCCATTTTCAGCATCGCTTTTACAGCAGGGTTACGCTCATCGAATAGGTGTGCAACGTCACCTGAATCTCGGTCTAGGCCAAGCGTCAGCTGTGTCATGTCATTCGAACCAATAGAGAAGCCATCGAAGTACTTCAAGAACTCTTCAGCCAAAATTGCATTCGATGGTAGTTCACACATCATGATCACTTTCAGACCTTGGTCGCCACGGCGAAGGTCGAACTTAGCCAGAATGTCGATAACCGATGCTGCTTCGCTTGGAGTACGAACGAATGGAATCATGATTTCAACGTTCTTAAGACCCATTTCGTTGCGAACGCGTTTGATCGCTTGAGTCTCTAGCTCGAAGCAGTCTTCGAATACCGGTGAGATGTAACGAGATGCGCCACGGAAGCCCAGCATTGGGTTCTCTTCATGCGGTTCAAACGTTTTACCGCCGACTAGGTTGCTGTACTCGTTCGACTTAAAGTCAGACATACGTACGATTACACGCTTAGGCCAGAACGCAGATGCGATAGTCGCGATGCCTTCTGTTAGTTTGCTTACGTAGAAGTCGATTGGATCTTTGTAGCCGCGAATACGTTCACTGATTTCCGCTTTTAGCTCGTCAGTTTGTGCATCGAAGTTCAATAGGGCTTTCGGGTGAATGCCGATCATCTTGTTGATGATAAACTCTAAACGAGCGAGGCCAACACCTTCGTTTGGAATCTGTGCAAAGTCGAAGGCACGATCTGGGTTACCCACGTTCATCATTACTTTGGTTGGCAGCATTGGCAGCTCATCAACCTCAGAACGTTTGATTTCGAAGTCGAGCTCGCCTTGGTAAACGTATCCTGTTTCACCTTCAGAACATGACACTGTCACGGTGTCACCGTCGTTTAGGTTACTTGTCGCTGTACCACAGCCAACGATTGCTGGAATGCCTAGCTCACGAGCGATGATTGCTGCGTGACAAGTACGGCCGCCACGGTTAGTGACAATCGCAGAGGCTTTCTTCATCACAGGTTCCCAGTCTGGGTCTGTCATGTCTGTTACCAGTACATCGCCTTCTTGAACCAGTGACATTTGGTCTAGTGAGTCAACCAAACGAACTGGGCCAGAGCCGATACGTTGACCGATAGCTCGGCCTTCAACTAGTACATCTGCCTTGTTGTTCAGCTCGTAACGCTCGATAACGTTTTGGTCGCTTTGAGAACATACCGTCTCTGGGCGAGCTTGAACGATGTAAAGCTTGCCATCGATGCCATCTTTCGCCCACTCAATGTCCATCGGACGTTGGTAGTGCTTCTCGATGATCATCGCTTGTTTTGCCAGCTCTTTGATTTCTTCGTCGTTCAGTGAGAATTGATTACGCTCTTGCTCATCCGTATCAATGATGTCGACTTGCTTACCGATCTCTTGGTTGGTTGAGTAGATCATCTTGATCAACTTAGAACCAAAGGTTTTCTTCACGATAGGCTGGTGGCCTGCTTCTAGCATTGGCTTGTGCACGTAGAACTCATCTGGGTTCACAGCACCTTGAACCACCATTTCACCTAGGCCCCAAGAAGAGGTGATGAATACGACTTGGTCGAAGCCTGACTCTGTATCAAGGGTGAACATTACACCGGAAGACGCTTTGTCTGAACGAACCATGCGCTGGATACCCGCAGACAATGAAATGCCGCGGTGGTCAAAGCCTTGGTGTACACGGTAAGAGATAGCGCGGTCATTAAACAGAGAAGCGTAAACGTGCTTGGTTGCTTCTAGTACAGCGTCGATGCCTTTCACGTTAAGGAAGGTCTCTTGCTGGCCTGCGAAAGAAGCGTCTGGAAGGTCTTCTGCAGTTGCAGATGAACGCACAGCTACAGACAATTCTTCGTTGTCTTCGATTAGCTCGCGGTAGTTATCACGGATGTCTTGCTCTAGTGATTCTGGGAAGGGTGCGTCTAGAACCCATTGTCGAATCGTTGCACCTGTCTTACGCAGTGCGTCAACGTCTTCAACATCAAGTTCATCAAGTAGTTGGTGAATGCGCTCATCAAGACCTTTGTAGTCAAGAAAGTCGTTAAACGCATACGAAGTGGTAGCAAAACCATTAGGTACAGAAACACCAGCATTGGATAGGTTAGAAACCATCTCGCCCAGTGAGGCGTTCTTACCGCCGACTTTGTCGACATCTTCCATGGATAGGCCATTGAACCATAGGGTATTATTTTGCATTTATTTCTCCAGAAACATAGCAAGCATTGTAGGGATTTAAAGGCAAACGATTACGTATCAGTTTAAAAAAATGTAAATTATTTTCTAAAGCTGTGGGGGACGTAATAGTCAGCAGGGTTTTATTATCTATATTATGGTTACCATCCTACTCAAAATAATTTTAAACATTAAATAAAAAATGCAAATTGATATTCAAAGTCGTGATGTATTCTATGTTTCTGATGGAACGGCCATAACATGTGAGACTTTAGGGCATGTTGTTCTAGGTCAATTCCCTTTCAAAGCCAATGAAAAAACCTTTCCGTTTGTGGAAAGTGAGGACAAACTTTCTGATTTATTAAAAGAGATCGAAATTTCGTATCGTGATAATGGAGTCGAACCATTGGTGTTCTTCTCAATCGTGATTCCAGATATCAAGGCTAAGCTGCTTGAAGCGCCTGCGCACTGCTATGACGTCCTGGAAAGTATCGTTCAGAAGGTTCAGGATGATATTCAGATGGCACCTGTGCCTAAACTGCAACGCTCACGCAGTGTGAACAAAGATTCGGTTAAGTATTTCGACCGTATTGCAGCAATTGAATATACGCTCGCGCATGATGACGGCATTACTTTAAAAGGCCTGGAAGAGGCGGACATCATCTTACTGGGTGTTTCTCGAAGCGGTAAGACACCGACAAGCTTATACATGGCAATGCAATTTGGTTTGCGCGTTGCGAACTATCCATTCATCCATGATGATTTAGCGCGCTTGAAGCTGCTGCCTGAGTTTGAGATTTACCGACACAAGCTGTTCGGCTTAACCATTGATGCAGAGAGGCTGACTGAGATCCGTGAGAACCGTTTAGCAGGCAGTGAATACGCGAGTGATTCGCAATGTTTGTATGAACTACAAACGGTAGAAGCGATGTTCCGCCGAGAAGCGATACCTTACATCAACACGTCTTCATTATCGGTTGAAGAGATTTCGACACGAATCTTGGAGCGAACTGGTTTGAGAAGGCGCCTGCTGTAGTAACAAGAGTTTGGTGTAACAAGAACTTGGTGTAACAAGAACTTGGTGTAACAAAAGGCTTGATCAGATAGAAATAATGGGCAGCTAAAAGAAAATCGAAGCTAACAGGGTAGATACCTGAGAGCTTCGATTTTTTGTTTGTGCTCGTTGCAATCGCTCTAGCGAAGCAGAAACAGTTTTAGCGAAGTAAAGACAACTTCAACGTTTCGCTTTGCTTCTCTAACCAACGTTCTAGCGCTGGTGGCCATGTGATGCTTGGCTCTACGCAGAAACCGCGCAACATAGAGAAGTACACCGCTTGATCGATAAGAGGCAATGACGACTCACCATTTTCTAGGTTCAGAAGTAGCTCTGCATCTTTCAGAAGCGGGTTAATCTGTTCAACAAACTGCGGCGTTTGCTCAATCAGCTTATCGAAGTTGAGTTCTTCAGTCTCTTTGGCTGCGCGCCACGCTTCTTTGCTTGCTGGTGATTGGTATTCAGCAAGATCCAGTTTCCACCAACGTGGCAAACCGATGCGCTGGCTTAGAGGGAATGCACGAGTTTGGAACACAGTTACTTGCTCTGATGGTACGCGTTGCTCGTCACTTGATTTTAAGTCCATGAAGTACGCGATGATATCTAAGCTCTCAGCCATGATAGAACCGTCGTCTTTTTGTAATACAGGCACCATCTTTTTACCGATCAAATCGATAAGCGTTTGGGCGTCATCATAATCGACAGAGACAAGCTCGA
Source organism: Vibrio pomeroyi (assembly GCA_041879425.1). Taxonomy (NCBI): domain Bacteria; kingdom Pseudomonadati; phylum Pseudomonadota; class Gammaproteobacteria; order Vibrionales; family Vibrionaceae; genus Vibrio; species Vibrio pomeroyi. The sequence continues at coordinate 1,632,837 of CP090855.1, forward strand.
TGTCCAAGCCTAGAGATTGAGCAATGTAGGCTACTCTTGCACAGAAAGGGCAGTGGTCGTAAATATAAAGCTTCATAGCTTCCCTCAGTTCAGGTCATTATAAATATAAGATGATGCTAATTTACCAGAAGATCTTGTGAATACTAAGCATCAACAGTCAATAGGTACTTGGTGTGAATACTTTTTAATTGATTCTATTGTCTGTTGGATTCGGTTTTACTGCAACGAGTAAACTAATGGGAAGGCTGTTAAGGAATTGCAGGCATAAAAAAGGCCCTGGCTGTTCACTCTAATGCAGAAGAGTGAAATCAGCCAAGGCCTCAATTTTGTTACCTTTAGCAGAGTGACTACTAAAAGAGCGGAGCGGTTAAACTATGCTTTTTTAAGGTCTTTTGCAGGGTAAGTAAGCGTCATTATTGCGCCTTCTACTGTTGTAACGTGAACGTAGCCGCCACCAGCACTTAGGCCAATTACAACCATTTCACCTAGCTCAACACCTTTTGTTGCTACAACGCGATCATCAACTGAAAACACTTTACACACCTTCAATAAATTAAATTAATACGATAGATATCGAACGCGGATTTAAACAGATGGTACCCCAATCGACTAATCCGGTTATTTGTCGTAAAGATTAAATTTAGTTATGTGTAAATCGGTATTTGTTAAAAATCAGCTGGTTAACCTAATGGTGATGTTATTTATCGGCTGGATAAACGACACCAACTTGCTGACGCATCTCTGTAATCAACTTGGCAACGGTTAAAGCGCGAAGTTTAGCTTGAGCTTGAGTTTCTTTATCGCCCCCAATGCAGCCTGTAAAAGCTTGTGCTTCGTAACTCATTGAGTTTTCGCTCTGTGCTTGAGTGAGGTTCTCAATGCTGCCATCACGGTAGCGGATCTTAACGTCGGTGCACTCTGCAATGTGATCGATGATGATCGCTCCCTGTTCACCTTGGATCTCGCTTGGCGCGTAAGAGTCGCTGACTTTAGAGTGAGCAAGAGTCACGTCAAACTCAGGGTATTGGAAGATCGCACAGCCATGCGCATCCACACCGGATTCAAGCAACTTTGCAGAAGCTTGAGCATTTTCAGGCTTACCGAACAGAGCAACCGTTGCAGCTACACAGTAGAAACCAATATCGACTAATGAACCGTTAGAGAAAACCGGATTGAAAGTGTTTGGGTTCTCGCCGTTAAGGTATTTCTGGTAACGCGATGAATACTGGCAGTAGTTGATGTGCGCTTTATGTACCTTGCCGATCTTTTCTAGGCCGAGTTGGACTTGCTTAAAGTTTGGTAGGAATTGAGATTTATACGCCTCGAACAACACCACTCCGTTTTTCTCAGCGACTTTGAACATGCGTGTTGCTTCATCGATGTTTGATGCAACCGGCTTTTCACAGATAACGTGTTTACCGTGCTCCATCATGAAGATGGACTGTTCGCAGTGCAGTGAGTTTGGTGAAGCGATGTACACAGCTTCGACCGTGCTGTCATTGGCTAAGGCATCGAGTGAATCGTAGGTGGTCCCAACGCCAAATCCTTGTGCGAACTGCACAGCGCTCTCTAGGTTTCGTGAATAAACCGCAGCCAGCTGCATCGATTGTGATTCATGTGCAGCTTGAACGAATTTTTGTGTAATCCAATTGGTTCCAATTACAGCGAACTTAATCATAGAGGTGTCCAGTCGTTAGTGTATTGATTCTGCAGAGATAGTAGCACTCAAAAGCTGGCAATGTGCCTGAGATTTACGGAACAATTTCCCCAAACTTAGTGCCTAATATTGATAATGAGCCTTCACAGTGCGTCTGAGTCGACCAGTGTAACGGTGCACAACTAAGCCATTTTTGCTAAGGTGTTATTGAATTCAAACAAGGTGATGATATGCAAATCCGGACAGCCAAGGTAACTGACATTAACGCGATCTTAGCGCTCTCTGATCAGATAAACCGTCAACATCATCTTGGTGCTCCAATGGTATTTGCGCCGCCTTCTCAAAGCTTTGCTGACAGTGAGGAGTATTGGCTAGGCTTGATGATTGACCCGACTGGCGCGTTCTTTGTGGCAGTTGATGAGAAGCAAGTGGTTGGCTTTTTAGCGGGTAAAGTAACGCAGAATAAAGGCGTCAGTTTTATCCAGTCACACAAGGTGGCAAGGGTAAATACCATTGTTGTCAGCGATCAGGTTCAGAGCCAAGGAGCTGGGCGCGCATTAATGAAGTCGTTCAATCAATGGGCGCAAGCGAGAGGTGCGATAGAACTTCGGTTAGAGGTGATGGAGTTTAACCAACAAGCTCAAAGTTTCTATGAGTCGCTAGGAATGGAAACTCAGTCTCGAACCATGTCCATGAGTTTTGAGGAGATCTAAAGGTGCGTCGTTTTTTGCCTTTAACACTATGTATGCTTTTATCGAGTTCGCTGATTTATTCAGTGACGGTATCTGCTACCGATACCCCGCAATATGTTCCGTCACAGGAAGCCCAAAAGGTTGTGGTTGAGAAAATAGTGTCTGACGCCACCGCGATTGAAACCATTGTGTTTGAGTCTGCACCTTCCCACTCTCAGCGTGTATCAACCTCTTCTTCCTCTTCAGCAGGTTCAAAATCCCAGCATGTGATTATTGTCGATGATGTGCTTAACAATGATTCAGACAAACAGGTTGCTCAGCTTTCTCAAGGCTCATCTAAACGCCCACCTCAAAGCTCATCTCGACAGTTTTACAACGTGCCGGACGATGTCCCTGAGATAGATCCATTGCTGCAAGTGGTTACCTTGGTCAAAGTGGATAAGTCGAAACGTAGAATGTATCTGATGAAAGGGGATGAGGTGATTCAGGAGTTTCGAATTGCACTCGGCAAGCAACCGAAAGGGCATAAACGCTTTGAAGGGGACAACCGAACGCCTGAAGGGGAATACCAGCTCGACTATGTGATGGAAGAGTCGGATTTCTATCGCTCAGTGCATATCAACTACCCGCAACCTTCGGATAGGCAGTGGGCAGAAAACAATGATGTCGACCCTGGTGGGAACATCAAAATCCATGGAATCAAGAATGGTGAGCGTCGTTCACCGAGCTTTATTCAAAGCTTTGATTGGACCGATGGCTGTATTGCACTAACCAATCAAGACATGGATGAGTTTATTCAACTCGTAAAAATGGGCACCCCTATCCATATCGAATGGTAGATATTGGCACCCATTTCCAGAACTCTTTTTATAGAGTGATTTCAAATCTTCTCAAGCTCGTTACAGTAAAACTCGCCCTGCACTGAAAATAGCAATCACGATAAGCAGTGCAATGGTCACCGGCTTGAATTTCTCTCCACCAAATCTTTCAAACAGTTTAGATCCCACATAGCCGCCAAACATACTGCTCGGCAAGAGTACAAGAGTCAGCCAAACCACATCTCGATCGACTAACCCTGCGATGGATGCTGAAACAAACGCACTCGAATCCGCCAACACGAAGAAGGCAATCAGTCCAGCTCTGGCAATGTGAGGAGCAACTGGGCTTGCCAAGGCATGTGTGCCAACTGGAGGCCCAGACATCGACGCTGCACCATTCATGATGCCAGCAAGGCTACCTAGAATATAAGGAGCAAATCTTGGTTCGCTTTTATACTGAAAACCTTTGTAGATCATGAGTGCAGACGCAAAGATGAAGGCACTGATGATCAATATGATCGTGTCTTGGCTAACCGATTTAAGCAGAAGTAAGCCAACAGGAGTGAAGGCAAAACAAGGGATGAAGACCTTTGAAACCCAGCGCCAGTTAACGTGTTTTCGGACCTTAGGCAGCAATTGAACATTGCCAAGTAGGTCGATCAACATGAAAACAGGAACCAGTTCGATAACAGGCACGAACAACGCACTTAATGGCAATGCCACTAAGGTGAAACCGAAACCTGAGAAGCCACGAACAATAGCGGCGAAAATGAAGATTGCACCCAAAATTGGGAAAGTTGGACTAAAAATGATATCCATAAATTAAGTAACCAATGAAGCTGTCTGAATAGAGCGAGCTAATGAAACCAAGTGAGTAGCGGAATGTACTCCTACTCACTTGTGTTTGCTACCTAATTTTGAGGTTTCTAGAGGTTAATTTTAAAGTCTCTCAGGGTGACTTTTATTGTATTTGCGGAGTCAATTTATCGAGATGAATTTATTTGGAAAATCAGTGAATACCGCGTTCACATTTGAGAGGAATTCGAAGCGAGATGGATCGTTTACGGTGTAGCACCATGTTTGAATATTTGCTTCACTGAGCGTATCAAGATCGCTTTGAATCACGTGTTCGTAATTCATGTGGCAGCTGAACGCTTTTACTTCATCAAGCAGCAGTAAATCATCTTGAGTCAGTTGCTCGGTGATCACACCGACGCGGTATCTTGGGAGGTGACGTGCCATTTCAGCAACCACTTGATGGCTGAAGCTTGAAAGCAGCACTCGGTCGGTATCGAGGTTTGAACGAATCAGTTCTGAATGCAGCAGATCCACCACATGAGCCGCTTGGTGTCGGCTATCGACTTTGATCTCCAAGTTAACGCTGAGATCGTACTGCTCAACAAGTGCGAGTAGCTCTTCCAACGTCAGTATTTTCTCTCCAGCGAATTGCTCAGACTTCCAACTGCCAAAATCTAGCTGACGCAATTCGGCAAGGGTATGTTCATCAACACGCCCTTTGCCATCGCTGCAGCGCTCAAGAGTGTGGTCATGACAAACCACAAGTTGATCATCCTGAGTTGGTTGAATATCTACTTCAATCCATTTCAAACCGAGTTTAGCGGCTTGTTCAATGCTTGCTTTGGTATTTTCTGGGTGAGTACCTGCTACACCCCGATGACCTACGATGATAGACGACATAATTAATCCTTCTTAAAGACGCACCGTAAAAACGCATTAAATATCAGTGTACTCCATTAAGCTAGAGCCGTCGTTAAGCTTGTTGTTTCTTCGTGTAACTCTTGTGAGGTGAAGTTATTTGGCTGAATTCGCTTCCCGAGGTCATCAAAAATATGTAGGTTAGATTTGTCGATGCTTAATCCGAGTGGCACGGCTTGGCATAGGGTTGTTTCTGGCGTGACAGCAATAAAAGGCTGCTCGTTCACAAGGCCGTGAACCAGTTGATTTGGCCCCAATGGCTCAACCACGCTGATACGCAGTTCAAGAGGTAAGGTGTTCATCATTAAGTCGGAACAAACCTCAGAGTGTTCAGGACGAATGCCAAGGGTTATTTCCGTGTTCTTAACGTGTGCGTATTCTGGCAAGTACATCTGTTGATCGCCGATTTCAAGATAGCCGTCGTCGAGTGTGGCTGGTAAGAAGTTCATCGCGGGGCTGCCAATGAAGCTCGCAACAAAGGTGCTAGCAGGCTGGTGGTAGACTTCTCTTGGTGTGCCGACTTGTTCAATCTGACCTTTGTTGAGAACCACAATTCTATCTGCCAGAGTCATGGCTTCTACTTGATCATGAGTTACGTAAACACTGGTCACGCCGAGTTCTCGTTGTAGCTTTTTGATTTCTAATCTCATGTGAGCACGCAATGAGGCATCTAGGTTAGACAGAGGCTCATCAAACAGGAACAGTTGCGGATCGCGTACGATCGCTCGGCCCATCGCCACACGTTGGCGCTGTCCACCAGAGAGCTTGGCAGGCTTGCGATCTAGGTATTCTTCGATCTTGAGTGTCTTGGCGACCTTCTCAATCTTCTCTTCAATCACATGTTGGCTGACACCTCGGTTCTTTAAGCCGTAAGCCAAGTTTTTATACACCGTCATGTGAGGGTAGAGCGCGTAATTCTGAAAGACCATTGCGATGTCGCGCTGTGCTGGTTTTTCGTTATCAACACGGCGACTACCTAAGTGAATCTCACCGCCAGAAATGCTTTCCAAGCCTGCGATAGAACGCAGAATTGAAGACTTGCCGCAGCCTGAAGGACCAACCAATACAAGGAATTCACCCTTGTCGATATCAAGAGAGACATCTTTTACAGCTTGATGGCCGTTTTCATACGTCTTACCCAAGTTCTTGATACCCAACATGGCGGGTGGCTTGGCTTTGAGTTTATGCCCTCTACTAGCATTCTTGTGAGCTAACGAGTGATTGCGAATAGGCATAGAAGTGTCCTCTGTCTTTTGGGGATAAGTCTGGTGAGACGTCTTATACTCATCGAGTGACTGGATTCGGTTATCGTTCATTGGAGTTGTTTCGTTATTATTTTTCACTTTCTACGAGCCCTTTTACAAACCAACGCTGAAATACAACCACCACTAAAACAGGTGGCAACATCGCTAAAATCACCATGGCGAAAACATAGTCGTAGCGCGGTAAACTGGTTTCATTAATGTTATTGAGTACTTGTTTGATGCCCATCACGATGGTGTTATAGCCTTCATCTGTCGTCATCATGATTGGCCAAAGGTATTGGTTCCAACCCACCACAAACATGATGATGAAGATTGCGGCGATCATGGTTTTAGACAACGGCAGCAAGATATCGACAAAGAATCGAAACGGACCCGCGTTATCTAGCTGAGCTGCTTCGAGCAGTTCATCGGGAATGGTTTTGAAGAACTGCCTAAAGAAGAATGTTGCGGTGGCAGAGGCGATCAAAGGCAGAATCAAACCCGTATAGCTATTGAGAAGTCCAAGCCCTGCAACCACTTCATAAGATGGGATAATACGAACCTCTAGTGGCAGCAATAGAGTGACGAAGATCAGCCAGAACCACGCCGTGGCGTAAGGCAGTCTGAAATAGACCAAAGCAAACGCAGCCATCATCGAAATGATGATCTTACCGATTGCAAAACCTAACCCCATGATCATCGAGTTGGCAATCATTTTGCTGGCGGTGACTTCACCACTAAACCCCATGCTCTTGTTCCAAGCTTCGCTATAGATAGACGTAAAGTTATCGCCTGGTAACCACTGCAAACCCTCGCTGACAATGGTGTTCGGGTTATGGGTCGAACTAGCGAAGATCAGCCAGATTGGGACCAACATAAACAGCATCCCAGCAATTAAAATTAGGTGGTCAGAGACCTTATTACTTTTCATGAATAACTCCTGTCGCGTCAAAACCCAGCCGTGATGGGCTAGTAATGAACACGCTTTTCAACAACATGAAACTGGATAAACGTGAGCGTCAGTACCAACAGCAACAAAACAACCGATTGTGCAGAGCTACCACCCAAATCCGCGCCAACAAAACCATCGCGATACACTTTGTACACTAGCGAGGTTGTGCCTCCACCCGGGCCGCCATTGGTCATGGTATCTATCACGCCAAAGGTTTCAAAGAACGAGTAGGTGAGGTTGATGACCAACAGGAAAAATCCAGTTGGTGCGAGTAGCGGGAAGGTAATCGTCCAGAAGCGTTTTGAATCGCTGATACAGTCCAACATCGCCGCTTCTTTTACCGCGTACGAGATTGATTGAAGACCAGCCAGAAAGTAGATGAAATTCACTGAGACTTGCTTCCACACCGACACCAATATCAGAGCGAACGTGGCATCCACAGGATCGGTCTGGAAGCTGAAATCCCAACCCACCACTGCAAATATCTCCGTGAACACGCCAATGTGTGGGTTAAACAGGAAAGCACCGATAACGCCTGCAATCGCGGGAGCCACGGCATATACCCAAGTGAGCGTGACTTTGTAAGCGCCTTGGCCATGAATGATATTGTCGGCTTTTACGGCGAGCAGCAGCGCCAACGCTAGCGACAAGAAAGACACCACAATCGCGAACATCAGGGTGAAGCCTATTGAGCTTAGGTACTCACTCGATTCGAATAGCATTTGATAGTTTTCAAACCACACGAAGAGCGAAGAGGTGCCCCAAGGGTCTTCCAACATAAAGGAAAGATACACCGCCTTTGCCGCCGGATAGATAAAGAAAACCGCGATGATGAGTATCTGAGGCGCCAAAAATAAGTAAGGCAGTGGAGAGTGAAAATATTGCTGACGTCGTTCCACAGGGTAATCCCTAAATGAGTGGCTTGAACCACTGTTAGTTACCGTGACCACTCGCGCTATAACAAGGCATGCTTCCAGTTGAGTTGTAGTTTTTGGAGCAAGAGATGGCGTGAGTGAAGAATCTCCTCACGACTCGTCATCACTTTATTTATTCAAGGTGACGGACAAGTAGTGAGGAGGAATGAATTGCTTTGTGTCATTAACAGAGCCAGTCCATAAACAGAGCTAGCCCATAAAGCGATTTAGTTCATGGTGCGAGCGAAGCGTTTTAGTAGCTTGCTGCTTTCATCTTCTACTTTGTCTAGGCTGTTCTCGACGCTAGAACGGTCAGCGAAGATGTTGTCGAACTCACGATGCATCACTTCACGAATCTGAGGGTAGTAACCTAAGCGATAACCCTTAGTCCATTCGCCCGATTTTAGGCTCAGCTGTTTAACGCCCACTTCTGCGTCTGGTTGTTCTTTGTAGTAGCCAGACTCTTTCGCTAGGTCATAAGCCGCTGTCGTTACCGGAACGTAGCCCGTGGTTTTGTGCCAGTAAACTTGAGTTTCAGGTTTGGTCAGGTAATCAAAGAACGCCGCGACACCTTTGTCTTGCTGTTTATCGTGGCCATTCAGTGCAAATAATGCTGCACCACCAATGAAGGTTAAGCCTGCATCTGGGTTAACTGATTTCCAGTAAGGAAGGTAAGTTGTACCCAACTCGAAAGGTACGCGGTTACGTAAGCCGCCGAATGAACCAGAAGAACCCATCCACATTGCCACTTCTTGGCGTTCGAAAGGTGTTTGGTTTGCATCCCAATCGCTGCCGTAATACTTGTAGTAACCTAAATCTGACCACTCTTTCATCTTGCTGACGTGCATCATCATGTCTTTGGTGTTGAACATCAGTTTGGTCGATAGGCCGTCGTAGCCGTTGTTTTGGTCAGCGACCGGTAGGTTATGACGAGATTTAAAGTTCTCGAACATGATCCACGGTGTTAGAGATTGAGAAAACGCGATATGGCCTTCTGCTTTTAGCTTCTTAGCAACCACTTCGAGTTCTTCGTAAGTTTTAGGCGCTTCTACACCTACTTCCGCAAGAAGGTCTTTGTTGTAGTAAAGAACCGGTGTCGAACTGTTGAAAGGCATGCCTACCATCTTGCCTTGGTTGTCGGCATAGAAGTTACGAACACCCGCTAGGTAATCATTTGAATCAAAGCTGTAACCCGACTCAACCAGAATATCCTGTACTGGTTTGGCGACACCTTTGGCGTTCATGATGGTTGCTGCGCCCGCATCGAAGACTTGTAGAATGTTTGGTGCTTCGCCTGCTCGGTAGGCCGCGATACCCGCCGTTAAGGTCTCTGTATATGATCCTTTGTATATTGGCGTGATCTCGTAATCATCTTGTGACGCATTAAAGTCGGTCGCAATTTTGTTGACGGTTTCTCCAAGTTGGCCGCCCATTGCGTGCCACCAAGTGACTTGAGTCGTTGCGACCGCTGGCATTGCTGCTGTTGCAGAAAGAACGCCTGCCAAAATTAGCTTATTCATCTTCTTTTCCTTTTGGATGAAATCTATGTAGGGGTATTGAGTCAGAGTGTTAACGAGACGGTAGGGGTGTCGTTCTAAGCTATCTTGAACAGGGCGTATTTCACTTACGTGGCTAAACCGTTTCACTGATATTAAAGATTCATTTCGATTTTATTTAAGGGGAATGCTATTGATAATTTAGATGTTAGTGAGGTTGTTCAGCAATTCAGTGGCTTAGATTTTAATAAGCGTAAGTTGATACGACGCTTATCGTTTTCAAGCGTACCGTTTTTAAGCACTTGGTTTGTAGGAACGGTTATCGTGGTTGGGATGTATTTGTCGGTGACACTGGTGCGTCATGGTGCGTAGAGATGCGTATTATGCCAAAAACAACAAAGCCTCTCGATGGAGAGGCCTTGAGTGATGGACTTTGGACAAAAGTCTCTAATATTAAATCTCGCTTTAGTGGGCGATATCGAGTTGGTTGTCTTTCACGCCGTTAATACGGAACCAGCCTGCAATGCTAAATCGCTCTGTGTTGGTTGGCAGCACTTCGTGTGGGAACTGTTCAGACAAGAACACAAACAAACGACCTGATTTTGGCGGAATGGTTGCAATGTGATTGTCTTTTAGATCGTAAACCACAAGCTCACCTGCGTCTTCTTCTGTCCACTCATCATTCATGTAGAACACGGTAGTCAGACGGCGGTTCTCATTGCCTTTGAAACAGTCTAAGTGCTTTTGGTAGAAGTCGCCTTTCTCGTATTTAGCAAAGTGCGCTTCGTACTCGAATAGACCCAAAAAGAACGCTTTGTTTGCTTCTAAACGAATTTGCTCCATCTTGTCTAGGAACAGAGAAGCTGGCTCGCCCATGTCGCGGCGTACCCACTGAATTTTGTCACTACGAATGGTCGACTCTCGCGTTACTTCATCGTTACGGCCAATCCTAGCCTTTTTCCAGTTATCTGGAATGCAATCCCTCAATGCCACTACTTCTTCATGCGTTAAGAAGTCATCCCAAACAAAGTAACCTTGGGTAGAAAGAGCATCGATTAGTTGGTTCATGTATAGCACTCAGACAATAAATTAGAGGCGCATATATAGTCCTAATAACTCAGGTCAACAAATCACGTATTTTGTCGTCACGATAAATTTTTGTCATTTACTGGTGGGGATGGGATGGATAACGATCGAGAAAGGAAAGTGAGCCTATTTAGAGGCTCACTTCTGTTTAATTATCGCCCGGTAGTTCCATTCGCCAAAGCTTTGATTTTTACGACTTCGAATGGTCTGATACCAGTATCCTTGCCGTTGTTTAAGGCTGCAGTTCGATCAAGTTGATTCACCGTTACGTAAATATAACCGTCAGGACCAAATGACATGCCATCAGGCCAAGTTTGGTTGTCTGATAGTGTGGCAATAATTCGGTATCCATCGGGAGTGGAAACCCCAATCGCATTCCTTTCAATATCGGTAATATAAACGTTCTGAGCACTGTCTACCGTAATGCCATCGGAGTAAGGTTTATCGGCGTATTTTTCAATATTGTCTGCGACTTCCTGCCCATTATTATCAAACTCACTCGCTTTTACTCGGTAAACTGTACGGCCATTGACTGCTCCGAAATAAACCCATTCGTAGGATGGATCTATGGTTATTGGGTTTAACGCAAATCCGGTTTTACTGTCGGCTTTCATTGACGGATGATTTTCTGCTACTCGTACAGCTTCACCCGTATTGAGGTCAACGGTTATAAAGGCAGGGATTGCTTCACTTTTTAGATCATTCTGGGTCATATCAGCGATGATTATGCGTTGCCTTTTTTGGTCTAATGCAAAGTCTTGTAGGAAGCTTGTTGGTTTTAGAACAGACGCTGGTATTTTTATCGATTTTACCAATACTTCTTTACGAGTATCCCAACCTGTTAATGAGTGAGTCGCGAGATCTAGAATCCATGCGACTCCGTTGTCATCTGTCCGGATTGCAATGACGGCTTTAAATTTAGAGTTTTCACCTTGTGCATACTTCGTTGTCGGGTATGGCGTTTGATTTCCGGCTACGCTTAACTCAATGACTTTGGTTGCTGGATGGTCAAGTGGATGAACGCTCAATAATAATCGTCCGTCAGGTGTAACTGAAGGGTTACCTGGACGTTCACTCATGGTCGAAACAATCGTTGCTTGTTTTATTGTTGGTATGAGTTCTATCTCTGCTTGCGCATAAGTGGATAAAAGAGTGCTCGCAAGAATGGTATTGACTATTGTTTTTTTCATTGTGTTCTCCTTGATAATTTACGCAAATGTTACCAATGAGTTAACAATCATCAACAGCCTTATATTTGTTACACTTTCAAATTTAATTTGATAATAGGTTCGAATCTCTTCTTTAAAGTGCATAGTGCTCTAGATAGTTTAGTAAATTTAATTCCTTGTAATCAGTATTATGTGAATATTCATATGTTAGCTTGATTGATTTTCTTCTGGTTATTTATATCAGCAGGTCTGTGTCCAAAAATCACATTTTATATATCTTTACTACATTCTGGTTAGACCACTTGTTATTTAACTGTTAATTTATTCCAGTGGATAGGAATGACGAATAGGAAGACGATTTGCAGCTGCATACCATTAAAGGTTACATCCAAGACATGTATTTGGTGGAGTACCCAGACAAATTACTGTTGCTTGATGGCGCATGTCGAGCCGACATCCCGCATTTGAAGACTTTCATTGAAACCGAGCTTATGCGTGATTTTTCTGATCTACACACGGTTGTGGTGACACACATGCATCCTGATCACGCAGGGGCAGCGCATAAGCTCAGAAAGCTAACGAATTGTAACTTGGTGGCGGCAAATCGAGACAAAGATTGGTATCACGGAATTGGTGGTGTCTTGATGCATCTGACTGATCTGGCGTTGGCTCGATGGATGGCGAATCGCTTAGGGAAGCCTAAAGCAAACCTATGGTATTCGAGGAAGTTAAAGCCGGACTACAAGCTGTCGGATGGTGAGAGCATTCCGGGTTTTGATGATTGGTTGGTTCTCGAAACGCCGGGTCATACCGACAGAGATCTTTCGGTTTATTGTCCATCTCACAGCGTTGCCTATGTGGCAGACCTAATGGTGGAAGTGAAAAAGAAACTGATTCCGCCTTTCCCTATCTTTCATCCTAACAAGTACCGAGCGTCAGTATCTCGAATCTATGACATGCAGCTGGATACCTTGCTGGTGGCGCATGGAGGACAAGTCGATTTTAGTGAGACAGCCTTTGAACACTTATTGATGAGTGCCCCAAGAAGGCCTGTGACGCATTGGCGGGTAACTAAAATCAAAGCTAAGAAACTGCTGTTATCGATTTGGCGTTTTGGTTTTCAGTCTCATGGTAAATCCAAGAAATAGCTAAGCCCAAAGTAAAAGCAGAAAATAGTCATTAAAGAATAGAATGCAATAAGGCCAGTCATGAGACTGGCCTTATATCGTTGTTACTAGTTTTAGTTATAACCTGTGGAGCGGTTACGATGACTCGGATTAGTGAGTCAGCAGGAATTCACCCGCTGGGTCAACAATCACTTTGTCACTCATGCCTTGACGACCAAGCAACATCATATAAGTCATATCTTGACGGTTACTTAGCGTGATATCGATAGGCCATTCCTGGCCGCCGATTTTTAGCATGGTTTCAATCACACAACGGTGTTCAACTTCGCCGTTAGATGATTTGATTTTTTTACTTGTTTTCAGCTTCGCTTTGCAGCGCACTGTCTCTTCTAAGTGGTACACATCTGGGTGAAGATCGAATTCCACGAAGTTCTCACCGTCTGTTTTTACACATAGTAGATTGTCTACGTGTAGAGAAGAGGTTTTAGCCCCTGTATCAACACGTGTATGTAGTCCAGTTATCCCTAACTCTGGTAAGCAAAGTGCTTCAGTATTCCCTATGATCATTTTATTGTTCATGTTATTTCCAATCATGAGTTAACGGCGTTTAATCAGCCTTTGCCACGAGTACGGTTAGCGTTTGGTTTTGCATTTTTTTCGATGAATTCGAAAATCATGTCTGCTACATCTCTACCTGTCGCTTTCTCGATACCTTCTAGGCCTGGAGAAGAGTTCACTTCCATTACCACTGGGCCATTCTTAGATTGTAGAATATCTACACCACATAGGTTTAGCCCCATGATTTTCGCCGCGTTGATCGCTGTAGCGCGCTCTTCTTTAGATAGTTTAACCAGTTGAGCTGTACCGCCACGGTGCAGGTTAGAGCGGAATTCACCCTCACCAGCTTGACGCTTCATCGCTGCAATTACTTTATTGCCAACAACAAAACAACGAATGTCTGCGCCATTTGCTTCTTCAATGAACTCTTGAACCAAGATGTTCGCTTTTAGGCCCATGAACGCTTCGATAACGCTTTCTGCTGCTTTGTTTGTTTCTGCTAGTACAACGCCGATACCTTGAGTGCCTTCAAGAAGCTTGATAACCAGTGGCGCGCCACCTACGTTTTTGATCAAGTCTTGAATTTTGTCTGGGCGGCTAGCGAAACCTGTTTTTGGTAAGCCAATACCTTTACGAGACAACAGTTGTAGTGAGCGCAGTTTGTCGCGAGAACGACTGATTGCTACTGACTCATTGATACAAAAAGTGCCCATCATTTCGAATTGGCGAACAACCGCAGTTCCGTAAAAGGTAATGGAAGCGCCAATACGTGGAATAACAGCATCGTATTGAGGTAGCTCTTCACCCATGTAGCGAATCTTCGGATTGTTACTCGCGATATCTATATCACAGTGCAGCGTGTCGATAACATCGACCTGGTGACCACGTGCTTCTCCAGCCGCTTTTAAGCGAGAAGTAGAGTATAGATTTTCGTTGCGAGAAAGAATTGCGATACGCATGGCGTTTCCTTAGTTAATACCTGATTGGTAACTGCAAATAAATTAGTTGTTAGCTGAGCTTTCAGTTTTTTCTGAGGCTCCTTGCTTGCTTCGGGGCGAACCTTAAGGCTTTTCGTTTAACTAAGAAAACGAATTAAATTTGTCGAGTCGACAACAGAAGTTTATCGAATGGGTGAGCTATTGGTACGGCAGGCTTGAGAGGGGATTTAGAATGGAAAAGCGAGTTGAGACCTAACTCATATTGGGGGTAGGAGCATATTAGGTTGTGCTCAACTCGCGTTAACTCGGTGCTAAAAAGTGTACTAATAACGCCAGTTACATAGCTCTATAAGTGTTCGTAGTGCTTCTCTTTCGAGCTTGCTACAGGTGCTTTTTAACTTATTAAGATAGTATTTTCTCATGATGATTACTTCTCTTGTATTAGGCTTTGGTGGGAACTCAACATTCCCTGCTGACCCAATAATTATGGTGTTTTAATAGGAAGTAATAAACAGATAGGTTTTTATTAAGTTGTTCCTGTTTTCGTCTTTTATCGCTACTTTTAAGCTGATGTGTTTTATAATGGGCTTAATCAGGAAGGGTTGTTTCTAAAAAGGTTCATTATTTGTCTGATCTAAACATGATGCGTTACTACACGCGGCTAGAGTCGTTCGAGCCAAACATTTCTCACTCCGTGACCTTAACGGAAGTGGCAGATAAGTTGTTTACAAGCTTGCGCCACGCTCGAACCCTGTTAGGCAAGATGCATCAAGCTGAATGGGTGGTGTGGGAACCAAAAGTTGGCAGGAATCAACGTTCTAACTTAACACTGCGTTTTAGCAATCCAGAACTGGCTCAGCATGTCGCGAGTAAGTTAATAGAGCAGGGCAAGTATGAAAAAGCGCTCTCGATTCTAGATAACGACCGCGCAATATTTGGTTCTCTTCTTCAAGAAACCTCGGGCGCGACAATGCGTGAAGGGCTGCTGCACGTACAATTAACCTATAAACGTAAGTTTGAAGACCTGTTCCCACACCATATTCACCGTAGTAGTGAACGATTTTTGATCCGGCAAGTATTCAGTTGCCTCGTCACTTGTAATGGTAAAGGCGAGTTGAAGCCTGAGCTAGCACACCATTGGGAATATGATTCTGAGCAGTTGGTTTGGACCTTCTATTTGCGCCCCGGACTAACCTTTCACGATGGACAGCCCGTTGATGCTAAACAGTTAGTCTCGCTGTTTTCAGCCTTGCAAACCTTACCTTTTTATCAAACAGAGTTAGCTCATGTTGCTTCGGTTTACAGTGAGCAGCCGTTAAGGATCAGCTTCCAACTCACCAAAGCAGACACTGGCTTCGCGGGCTTGTTGGCTGGCGTTAAGTATTCGGTTCAACCCGCAGCGCAAGTGACCCGTGAGCCGTCACCATTAAGCTCTGTGTCTCACGCGGTGGTGGGCACAGGCCCATTCAAAGTGGTCGAAACCAATAATGAGCGCATCAAGCTTGCTGCATTTGAGCACTATTATGGTTGTCGTTCTTTAACGGATGAAGTGACCATTTGGCAGTTCGAAGAGTCTATGACAGGCAGTGCTCGATTTGATGATAGCCAAATGCAGGTGTCGCCGTATGAAGATTCGGCCTGTTTTCATCAGTTAGGGAAAAGTGACGTAGAACTGGTTTCTGCGGAAACAGACGGTCTTCGTAGCCGAGTTGAAGATGGTTGTTTGTTTATCTTGTTCAATCAAAACTCTGTGTCGAACCCGCTAAGCGACGAGCAGCGAAAGTACGTTTCTGGGCTTGCCAATCCACAAGCTATCTTGTCTCAATTGGAACAAAATCAAGGCTTGTTCAGTGTGTCTCTGGCTAAGAACATACTGCCAAGTTGGCAGAAACTGTATCGAACCCCTTCGAAAGAGGTCCAACTACCTAAGAAGATGAGCATTGCCGTTTATAATTACTACGCGCTCTATCGTTGTGCTATTTGTGTATCAGACATCCTTAAACGATATGGGGTGGAAGTTGAGGTAAATACCTACAGTTTTCGCGAACTGGCGCAGCTCTCGCAGAGTGGTGATTTAAAAGAAGACTTGGTGCTGTGTAACTTAAACCTAGACGATAATGCGCCATCTTCGTTGTTCTCGTGGTTAATGAACGATCCTGTTTTGCACTCTGCATTGGGACATATGAATAGCGAATGGCTCAAGCAGCGTTTAGATCATCACAAAGCGTCGGTAGAACTGCCCAATTACTTAGCAGAGCTAGAGCCCATCGCATCGACATTGATCTCGGATTATTGGTTAGTGCCAATGTTTCACCATCTACAAACCGTGCGTTTCCAAGGCATCTTGAAAAACGTAGCCATCACCAACTGGGGATGGCCCGACTTCAAGAATGTATGGTCGGCTGACTAACCTTACCTACCAAATAGAGTAACTCCTCTCCAAAGTCGGTTTTTCCAAAATCGATTTTGGCACGCTCACGTTTAGATAAAATAAAAATTACACTCATTGGTTTACTTTTTGTTTTTGGTATGTAAACTAGTCAGTGTAGTTTTGGGTTGGGTCTTTCCCAACGGTTGAAGAGATACCAATGAAAAAATATCTATTACCGATTTTAGGAGTACTTGCCGTGGTCGCTATCGTAAGCACAGGTTCACAATCAAATGACAATCTAGATAAGCTTCCGAAGAAGTTTGCTAACAGTGAGTTAGAGTACAAATCGGGCATGTCTGATATTTTTTCAATCTTGAAAGCGTATGTAACCGTGGAAAGGAATGAGCCAGTGCCGCGCGCTGCATTGCCTTTAATGCCGATGACAGCCGAGCAATTGATCGAAGAGACAGAAGACGTTGCGTACCGCTTAGGTCACTCAAGTGTGATGATGAAGCTGGATGGCAAGTTAGTGATGACGGATCCTGTGTTCAGTGACCGTGCATCGCCCGTTCAATGGATGGGGCCAAAGCGCTTCCACCCAACGCCAATCTCACTACAAGAATTACCTGATATTGATGTGGTAGTGATCAGCCATGATCATTACGACCATTTAGACAAAGGTGCGGTTAAAGTATTAGCCGACAAAGTAGGGACATTTTTGGTGCCACTCAGAGTTGGCGCACTATTGGAAAAGTGGGGCGTGGATAAAGAAAAGATTATTGAGTTGAACTGGTGGGAATCGGCAACAGCCTCAGGTATCGAGTTCACTTTGACGCCGACACAGCACTTCTCTGGCCGTGGCTTACTTGACCGTGACCAAACCCTATGGGGTAGCTGGGTGATTAACGCTTCAGACAAGAAAGTATTCTTTAGTGGTGACTCTGGTTACTTCAATGGCTTTAAAGAGGTTGGCGAGCGTTTCGGACCGTTTGATTTAACCATGGTAGAAACAGGCGCTTACAACTCGCTTTGGGCAGATATTCATATGTTCCCAGAACAAAGTGTTCAAGCACACATCGACCTTCAAGGTAAGGTGATGATGCCGATCCACAACAGTACGTTTGACCTTTCTATGCACGATTGGCAAGACCCAATGGAACAAGCATTGGCGATAAGTAAAAAGCGAAATGTACAGATGGTGAGCCCTGTTATGGGTGAACGACTCGTCATTTCAGAACCAGTACCTGTTCAAGCCTGGTGGAAACTGGCATCGAATTAGAGCTTGTATCCAGATAGATATAGCTAAACCGCTAAACTGTACAAACCCAGCTCATACACAAAACGCCACCGATCGTAGGATTCGGTGGTGTTTTTGCTTTTTGAAACGAGTGACTTCTTCGAAAGGGATTCTTCTACTTAGCGCAATCTTCCAGATTCTTAGCCATTTTGTTGGCGACCTTTCGGAACTGTTCTAGTTCATCTTCGGCCATGCCTTTGGTCATTCTCTGCAGCATCTCTCGATCAATATTCGAGACCTTACCCATGATCTCTTCACCCTTATCGGTCAGAACCAACAGTTGGCTACGCTTGTCTTCTGGGTTTGGAGACTTCTTCACAAGCTCTTGATTGATCAATGCGTTAACTAATCTCGTGACCTGCGCTTTATCGCGATTTAAGAAGTGCGCGATATCGATAGCCGTACATGGAGACTTCTTAGTAATGATCTTCATGACACGAATATTCATGGGTGCGATCTCAGAATCCAAGCTCTCAATCTGTTCGCTCATTTGACGTTTCAAAGAGTGCACTAAGCGAAAGATAGACTCTAGCGATGTGTTATCAGACATAAACGATCCTCAGAAATGTAGTTGACAATATCAACTACTTTATTTATAGTTGACATTATCAACTTAATTGTTCGTAAATTCAAGACAGGAAATAGATATGACGATTCAAGCAACACTAACGCCAACTCTTCCTGAGCAAAAAGGCACACCCGTTTTATACAAAATTTTGGTCATGATGAGCTTAATGCTAACCATCGGCGGCAGCTTAACGGCCGTGATGACCTACATGAATGTCGGATTTGGTGAAGCATTCATCGGCAACTGGCTCTCTTCCTTAGCTCTAGTTGTCGTGATTATGATGCCAATTGGCATGGTGATGATGACTTTGGTGACTAAGTTGGTCGCCAAGGTATTACCCAATTACGGCGAGAAAGCTCGCAACCTAATCGTGGGATTGATTATGGCTTTTATCATGGAGTCCATCATGGCATTTGTAACAGCGGCAAATAACATTGGATTTTCGGATACATCGGCGTTTACCAGTGAATGGTTTAATGGATTTATTGCCGCACTTCCCATTGGCCTTGCGATCATGGTCGTGATGTCGATGACGGTTAAACCTAAGCTCGAACGATTCATGAAGAGCTAACCAAAACACTTTTTAAGCATTTTAGGAGATCCACATGAAAGCATTCACAGGCAAACACAATAACTACCGTATCACTATCGAAGAAGTGAACATCGAAGAAGATCGTGAACTGCAAACCATGCAGTTTGAAATTGAAGACAGAGAAAATATGTTCGCGATTGTTGAGAAGATCAAACAAGACAGCGGCTTAGACGAGCAATCAGCAGCGCGACTAGGAGTGAGCATTCGCTTGCTAGGCCCATTGATGATGCAAGATAGAAAACACCCTCTGTTTGTTGATTTCATGCCTCACTTCAGAAACTTCATGCAGAATCTGAAGAAGACGTTGAAAGGGCAGTAAAGCCTGATCATCAGTAATATGCCTAAAAGCCAGTAACGAACTTACTGGCTTTTTTTATATCTAATACCAATCGTAGTAAATAACTGGTCAGCCTAGCTGGTTAAAACGCTCGATAACTGCGTTATAATTTTTGATTGTAGAATAACTACTTATCAAAAAATGATGCCTTGTTCTCAAACCTTTTTCCGGCGCTATTTCTGAACACTTTCTTACTGTGATTGGTATAAATCAAAATAGTTTCAGTTGTTTGCGTCTAGAATATGCGAAAATTGAGGGCTGAATTTTCGGTGTTCCATCGTTGTTGAATTGTCTATTCAAGCTTCAATAAATCCGATATTATACGAGTCATAAAACTAAAGGTGGTATTATATGACAAATGTATTTAAGCAAGCGGCTGAAGAACTGCTAAGTCGCCGTGTCGCGGGAACGAAAGCACCAAGATTGAACGAACAGTACCGTCCGAACAACTTGGAAGATGCGCTAAAGATCCAATCATCAATGATCGATCTCAAGAGCGACAAAGTTGGGGGTTGGAAGTGTTTACTTCCTCTGGCAGAAGACAAGTTTGTTGTTGCACCTATCTTCTCGGGTAGTGTTCAACAAGGCGAAGTTTGCCAACTGTTTGCTGACAACGACGTAGTGCGTGTTGAGCCTGAAATTGCATTTACGCTTGCTAAGAGCCTACCTGCAAACCAAGAAGGCTACAGCGAAGAGCAAATCAACGATGCGATCGGTTCTTGCCACATGGCACTTGAGCTGATGCAGTCTCGTTTTGCTGATGACAGCGGTGCAGAGTTCTACGAAAAGCTTGCTGATGGCCTAGTTAACCAAGGTTTGTTCATTGGTCCAGAGATTGATCGTGAAAAAGCGTTCACTTCTGCTGAGATCAATATCGAAGTGACTCAAGGCGAACAAGTTCAAGCATTCGCAGGTAAGCACCCAAATACATTACCACCAAGCCCAATCTACTGGCTGATTAACTACATGACTCGTCGTGGCGTTGATTTCCAAGCGGGTGAAGCAATCATCACGGGTTCATACTGCGGTATCGTGGAGATGGGCTTCGATAAGCCAACGACCTTCCACTACGAAGGTATTGGTGAATACCAAGTGACGTTCCAACAAAAAAACTAAGCAAGCAAAGCCTAGCTTCTGTGTAAACGCTATTTGTTCTCGAAAAGCTATCGGTTCTAGAGAAGCAATCTGTTCTCAAAAGGCTATTTACTGGTGAGTAAATAGCCTTTTCTATTATGTGATGTTCAATGGTGTGCTTATTACTTTGCATTAAATCGGGCGTTTAGACGTCTAGACGTTGACAAGCCTTAAGTGTGACATTAGTCTGCTCACCTTCCTGTTCTATTGTGTTGTCGTTCCATGTCCAATTCGAAAAATTCTAATGCGGTAATTGCCCCTTCGGCAGTGGCGCTTATCCCTCTGATCGTGTTCCTAGCGCTGTTTATTGGCGTAGGTACATACTTGTCACTGCAAGGCGTCGATTTTGCTTTTTATCAGCTTCCAGCTCCGATTGCGGCTTTACCTGCTGTGATGTTGGCGTTGTTGCTAAGCAAAGATAAATTGAACCGTGCTATCGAACAGTTCTTGGGTGGAGTCGGTCATAAAGACATTATCGCAATGTGTATGATCTACCTATTGGCGGGTGCTTTTGCGGCCGTGGCTAAAGCGTCTGGCGGCGTTGACGCGACGGTAAATCTTGGTCTATCTGCGATTCCGACAAGCATGATCCTACCGGGTATCTTCCTAATTTCTGCGTTCATCGCGACAGCAATGGGTACCTCGATGGGTACTATTGCCGCGGTAGCCCCTGTTGCACTAGGCATTGCTGATTCTGCTGGCATGAGCATTCCACTAACAGCCGGTGTTGTGTTAAGTGGCGCGATGTTTGGTGACAACCTTTCTATCATCTCTGATACCACGATTGCCGCGACACGTTCGCAAGGCTGTGAGATGAGAGATAAATTTAAAGAGAACATCCGTATTGCACTTCCTGCTGCATTGATTGCGATTGTTATCTTTGCTTTCAACAGCACGGCAACTCAGGTTCCTGAAACCGGTCCAATTGAGTGGCTGAAAGTTCTGCCGTACATCACTATTTTGATTCTTGCAGTTTCGGGCATGAATGTGTTCGTTGTGCTAACAATCGGTATTCTGCTGGCGGGTGGTGTAAGCCTAGGCTCTGTTGAGAACTATGGTTTGACGGATTACGCTCAAGATATCTATGCAGGTTTCGGTAATATGCAGGAAATCTTCCTACTATCGATGTTGATTGGTGGTTTGAGTGAGCTGATGCGTCGCCAAGGCGGACTTGCGTTCCTGACTAACCTTGTAAGCGGTGTGATTCGTGCGTTTGGTTCTTCACACTCTAAGCAAGCGAATGGTCGTGCGAGTGAGCTAGGCATTGCTGGTTTGGTGTCTATGGTTAACATGTGCACTGCAAACAACACAGTAGCGATCATTGTGTCTGGTAGTGTGGCTCGCCAACTAGCGGAAGAGAACAACGTGTCTCCGCGTCGCTCAGCAAGCTTGTTGGATATCTTCTCTTGCGTAATTCAAGGTGTGTTGCCCTACGGTGCGCAGGTACTGCTATTAGGCTCGGTGTTCAACCTATCGCCGCTAGAGATTGTCTCTAACTCATACTACTGTTTTGCACTGGCTATCGTGGCTGTGGTTGCTGTGTTTATCAAACATCCAGCTCGTCAAACTGCAACTGCATAATAAAAGCTCGTTTCTATAAGAAGGCGTCGTAATCGGCGCCTTTTTTGTATCTATTACTATGCTGTCGATAAAGTGTCACTGAAAAACTTACCAGGAGTGACTCCAAAGTTGAGTTTAAAGAGCTGATTGAACGCACTTAAACTGGAAAAACCACAGCTTAAAGCAACGGTCGTAACGGGTTGATTATTTGCCAATAATTTCAACGCACTAAACAATCGAGCTTGCTGTCGATAATCGATAAATGACATCCCTAAATCACTTCTAAATATACGACTCAGTGTTCGACTGCTGACGTTGGTTCGCTCAGCCCACTCCTTCAATGATTGATTACTTGCCGGATCTTCTAAGATCGCTTCGCAGACTGGCACTAAGCGTTTATCGGAAGGGATCGGAATATTCACAGAGGCTTGCGGTGCGACTTTCAGTTGATCTAATACCACTTGTATCAAGTTTCGATAAGGCTGACTGAAGAGATCTTGATCTTCCTGTTCGGCATACCCAGAAAGGTGATTGATGATCTCCCTCAGCATGGCTGATATGTTGAGCACACAACTTTCACTGGGTAAGTCGAGATCGATGTCTTGATGCAGGTAGAGGTTCTTCATCTCTGCATCGCCATACATGTAGACCTTGTGTTTTTGATAAGCGGGAACCCAAACCGCGCGTTGTGGTGGAATCAACCACAAGTCATTTTCTGTCTCTACCGCCATGACACCACTGCGTGCGCATACTAATTGATGATAACGGTGGAAGTGCCAATCGATAACAAACCCATTCGAATATGATTTGGGAACCACGACAGCAGGTCGCTGATCAATGTCCAAGGTAATCGCATTTGACGTTGAACCGATGGCTTTGGGTGTTTGGCTCATTTGAGTAAAATATTGTCTTATTGTGGTCTATGAGACAAATAATAGACAGTTAAACTTCTGATGTCACCGACTAATAAGGTTCTATCATGAAGCGCTTACTCAATTCGTTATCTCTCAATCTTGGCCACGGCCTCAATCATTATGTTTTGCTTATTTTCCCAAGTGCCGTGCTTACGTTGCATTTAGAGTGGGGGATGGGCTATGCCGAGCTTTTGAGTGTGGGCAGTGCAGCAATGATTGTTTATGGCGTGATGTCTTTACCCGTAGGCTGGCTTGCCGACTATTGGAGCCGCACCGGATCAATGAAGGCATTCTTTTTTGGTACAGGCACAGCAGCAATTGCAACTGGGTTTGCCCAAGATGCTTTTCAAATTAGCGTTGGCCTTTGTGTTATCGGTTTGTTTGCTTCTATCTACCATCCTGTTGGCACTGCACTTGTTTTTGGTTCTTCCGAAAAAACGGGTAGAGCGATTACCGTTAATGGCTTGTATGGCAATCTGGGGTTAGCGCTAGCGGCAGTAGTGACTGCGTATTTATCACAGACATTTTCTTGGAGGCTGTCATTCATTCTCCCCGGCGTTGCCTGTATTTTGGTGGGCGTAGTGTACTGCTTTGTGTATGACGTAAAATCATGCCAGCGCAAGGTGAAAAAGAATGACAAAGCGCAGGGATTAGCTGCAAATAAGATTGCTCGTCTAATCGTCTGTATTGGATTGATAGCTTTTGTCGGTGGCCTTGTTTTTCAAACCACGACGACATCTCTGCCTAAGGTGTTGAACACAGAACTGACTTCATCAATTGGCTTCTCAGGAGCTCTAACGACGTTCATTTTTGTGTGTGCTGCTTTCATTCAGTTGTCGATCGGAGAGCTGATCGAGCGTATGTCAGTCAAAAAGCTGCTGGTATTGATTACAGGCTGTCAGTTGGTGTTTTTGCTGTTAGCAACAGTAGTACAAGGTTGGTGGCTTATTCCCGTGTTTATGGGGCTGATGCTTAGCACCTATGCTCAAATCCCCGTTAATGACTGGTTGATTGGACATTATTCAGCACCAGCGTGGCGCTCTCGAATCTATGCTCTGAAATACACCTTGAGCTTCAGCACCGCCCCAATTGCCTATTGGCTTATTTCTTCTGTCTACTCAGCAACAGCAGGGTTCACCGTAATGTTTTTGATACTAGTGATAGGAATGTTCACTGCGGTGTCCGCGGCATTCTTGATTCCGAATTTATCTGCCCACAAAAATGAGCCAGCTCAGAACACACTATCGAAAGAAGATTGTTGATACTGAATGACTTTGTTCGAGGCTAAACCTAAAAGGAAACCGCCCAAGTGGGCGGTTTCGTGTTTTGTATTGAGGTTGCCTGAACAGCCTTAATTCAGCTTCGTTGTCACATACTCTTTGTTTCTGACCATTAACCACATCAAGCCGCCTAGGGTGCCGACGGATAATTGGATAAAGCCGAGGTTTTCAATCAGTGAGTCTGGGCGGATCGAAACTAAGACCATGCCTAGCGAGCCACAAATCATGCTAAAGAATTGAATCAGTGCAACTGCAGAGCCTGTGTCGTGGTCTTGTTGATTCAGCATCAAGTTAGTGCCGGGCACTCGCATGATGATGGCCATTAAAGTGGCAGGGGCTGCGATGAAAGCAAAGAACCAAGGTGACAATCCACCGACAGTTAGCGTGAAGATTCCGGCAATCGCCAGTAGAGTAAAACACCCGGTAATGACTTTTTGAACTGGCATTCGATAGGACAACTTCATGTAAATGGTTGGCCCGAATGAGGCGCACATTGCGTTGAATGCGAACGCGTAGCTGAACTGTTGTTCGGTGAGCCCGAAGTCATTGATGTAGATATAAGATCCGGCAGCCAGAAAGCCCATCAACGCCATTGGTGTGATAGAGAAAATAACCAGTAGCTTGACGAACGAACGGTTTTTCATGACCACGCCCATTCTTCCCCATGAACGGAACATAGAACCTTGGTACTTGGTTTCTAGCGTCTCTCGATAGCAGAACGCTAATACTGAGGCGAACGCACCAAAAATCGCGAGAGTGACGAACATCATTCTCCAAGATGCGATTTTCAGTAGGAAGGCACCAAATACAGGCGCGACCATCGGCGCGATGATCACTAGTGACATGATGGTCGCCATGATCTTTTCGCGTTCTCGCCCCTCATAAAGATCTTTCACAATGGCGGTGGCAATAACAGTGATGGCACTGCCTGCAAACGCTTGAAAGATGCGAGCGCCAATCAATTGCTCGATGCTGTTGGTCATTGCGCAGATTACGCTCGCGACCATATAGCTTGCTAAGCCAATCAATAGGATAGGCTTACGGCCAAATTTTTCGCTCAACGGTCCCCAGAACAACAGACCTACAGCATAAGTCACGAAGTAGCTGCTTAGGGTTAGGTTAACCATCGATTGATCGGTATTGAACACCTCGACCATTTGCGGAAGTGCTGGCAAATACAGGTCGATGGTCAATGGAGGAAACGCACTGATGATAACGAGGAAAAATAGCATACCGGTCTTACCCAGTACTGGTTGTGGTTTCTTCAAGGTCTCTCCCCGTTATCCAAGAAAAGGTTTCTAATGGATGTGATGTTGTGTTTCAGAAGGCGTAAGGCACATCAGACATTAAGAATGGATTCGCTAAAGAAGGTGGCGAAAGTCTCTGGGATACTATCTGGGCGCTTAATTGTATTACAAAATATTATCACTCTTATAGTTAATGAGTTCAACCAGTTAGTGAGTCGGTTAGATTGTCATGTTGAGCGATAGATTGTAGTCGCTGTGATTCAGTTTGCTATCTTTTTCTCGGACGCTTTTCTACCAAGCCGTTGCGCTCTAAGCCGCGTCTTACGCTGCTGCATAGTTTACCAAAACGACGCAGTTCTTCGAAGTTTGGTCCTTGTCCGGTTGAAATACTGTGTTCCCAGTACATCAACTCACTGTCGACCATCTCCAATAATTTCTTAGAGCAACCAGAACAGTTACCTTTTGGACCACAGATAAACGTCTCTGATTCGTAAAGGGGGAGTTCGTTTTTCACTTCTTCGATTAGATTCAACATCGCCGAGTTTAAGTCTGGCTTTTTGCTCGTGAGTGGTTTCAAGCTTAGTGCTTGAGACGCCACCATTGAAGGGGTTTGTGTGTTGGATTGTGAATTCAAAGCAGCTGATGACATATCAAAGGCCTCAAGGAAAGAAGAAGAGGGGCATGCTACTCTTCACAAGAAAGTGAACCTTGATGTAGTGCAATAAGCGTGGATATATACCCAAAAGAGGTAGGAGCCACAATCGTTGTGACTCCTCTTTTAAGGCTTGTTACTAATGAGAACCCTTAGAATTCAGCGTCAAACTGGAACTCCATCCACTCTTTGGTGACTGGGTGATGAAGTGCAAGCCTTTCAGCGTGCAGGTGAAGACGGTCAGCTTTGTTGCCATACAAGCCGTCACCAACGATAGGCATGTTAAGCCCTTCTTCGTGTGAACAGTGAACGCGCAATTGGTGAGTACGGCCAGTTTTCGGGTGCAGATAAACCTTGGTTGTTGCTTGGTTTCGCTCAATCACTTCCCACTTGGTTTCAGCTGGCTTGCCGTATTCGAAGCAGACAATCTGACGAGGACGATCGTACAAATCGCCACGCAGTGGCAAGCGAACATAACCTTCATCTTCCGTTAGAACACCTTCAATCATCGCTACGTATCGCTTCTCGACTTCACGAGTAATGAACTGCTTCTGCAAGCTTTTGTTCGCACGTCGTGTGAGGGCAAATATCAGAATGCCAGAGGTCGCCATGTCTAAGCGGTGAATAACAAATGGCCCTTCAACATCAGGGTGCATTTCTTGAACGCGAGTATAAGCCGAATCTTTGATGGTTTTGCCCGGTACAGATAGAAAACCGGCTGGCTTGTGTACCACAACGATGTGATCGTCTTGGAACAAGATATCGAGGTCTTTGCCTTCTGCAGGATTTTCTAGTAATGGGTTGGGATCGACTTCTAGACCTTTCATCATGTGGCCTAAAATCGGTACACACTTACTCTGACAAGAAGCGTAGTATTTCTTGTGCTTACGGATTTCAGACTTCGGTGAACGGCCCCACCAAAACTCAGCCAGTGCCAGTGGCTCATAGCCATTCAGATACGCATATTGCAGAAGCTTTGGCGCGGCACATTCGCCAGAACCTGCTGGTGGAATCTTGTTTGGCGTATTTTCAAAGATCTGGTTAAGGTCTTCGACATTGCCTTCCGCATTTTGGAAAGCATATTGTGAAAACAGCTTGTGCTGAAGTTGATGAGAGATGTGTGCTCTTTGCTCTTTGAGCTCAGCTAATTGAGTCGTAAACACGTCAACTTTGCCTTGAAGCTCATTCAGAGTTTGTTCCCAGTTGAGCTTAAGGTATTTCTGTTGATTCTTGTCGGCAACACTGGCTTTGTTTAGCTCGTTATTTAGCTGTTCGAAAGCTTGCTCATCAAGGTTTTCTTTACCTTGTTCACGTTGTTCTTTACGCGTTTTTCGACCTTCAATAATCAACAAGCGTTGCGCTTCAATCTCTTGTTCTGCCTGTGCTTTCTGCTGTGCTAACTGTTCACACAGATCCAGGTATTCAGCGTTCACTTGCAGGGCTTTAAATTTCGCATTCACAGCCATCATGTCAGCCGTGTCTTGATGGAAAAAGCTGTCACTGCTCAACATATCGAATACGGGGGGCACAAAATGGGGCAGTAGGTTTTGGTCGGCTATTTTCCCAGAGAAAGCAGAAAAGTAACCCAGCTCACCTTCTGGGCTTCTTACTAACAACACACCAAACATCTTGCCGCGACCGGCATCAGAATCGAGTCCGAAGTCATGTTGCCAATCGGTTTGTGTTTCTAGGTATTGTTGAAGCTGGTGCGAGGCGATTTCACACAGTGGGTGCGGTTCATAGTAGAACGGGAAGGTGAAACGCTCAGGCAACGCATATGACTCTATCGGCTGTTGAAAGCGAGTGAAGCAATGCTCAGGTGTGTGGCTGTTTTCTGAGTCGTGCGTTGGTTTTGATGAGTGCATATTGTCGTCTTACTTCATGGTGATAAATGGCTGTGGATCTATGGTGTATGCTTTGAGAGCTTAAACACAGTACAAGGCGGCGATTCTACTCTTTATCGAAATGCGCCTCAAATAAGAATCGCTCAATGACTGGGTACGAAAGCTGTTCTTGGACATATTAGGTTTATTCTTTGGCACAAAACCTCAGCAGTTGCGCTTGATACTCATAAATTGATGAGTGGCGTCTCGTTTTTAATCATAGAAGACAACTTCGCAAACGAAGGGTGGTAGCCTTGCCGCCCTCTTGTTCAACCTAAGGTAACATTATGATTCCACTCAATACTTCGATTGTATCTGGTGTCGCAATTTCTGAGATCGACGGACAAACGAAAATGCTATTAATGAAGCGTGTGAAAGGCGAGTTTTGGTGCCATGTCGCAGGCTCGATTGAAGCTGGTGAAACAGGCTGGCAGGCTATTGTTCGTGAGTTTGAAGAAGAGACACAGATTCAAGTACAAGACTTGTATAACGCTCAGTTTCTAGAGCAGTTTTACGAGGCGCACGTGAACGTGATTGAGTTAATCCCAGTGTTTGCGGTTGTATGTCCGCCCAACCAAGCGATAGAACTGAATGACGAACACACTGAGTACCGTTGGTGTAGTTTAGAGGAAGCGAAAGCGCTCGCGCCGTTCCCTAACCAGCATGCGGTCTACGATCATATTTGGTCATATTTTGTCGATAAACCAGTCAACCCGCTTTACCGAGTGAAACTGAGCTAGCATTGGCAATTTAAGAGTTAAGACTTACCAAGATACGGGGTTAAAAAGGCGCTCACTTGCGCTTGGCATAGCCCTATATCCACTTTCACTCCGTGCGATTCGAGTATCGCTATACCACGACCATTATTGCGTGGGTCAGGGTCTAACATGGCAACGACGACGTGTTTTACACCTGCTTTGACCAATGTATTGGCGCAAGCGGGTGTTCTGCCAACAAAAGAGCAGGGCTCTAAAGTTACGTAAGCGGTAACGCCTTCCATTGTTCCATCCGTTTCGTCGTCATATCTATTCAGTGCTTCGACCTCGGCATGGTTGCCACCGACTTTTTGTGTGTACCCAACAGCCACCACCTTATCGTCTTTGACCAATACACAGCCTACTGGCGGGTTTGGTTGGCAATCAGGTAGGGCTTGGCGCGAAGCTTCAAGAGCTTGCAACATGTATTGTTGGTTCATGGTCGTTACTCTGTATGACGAGGGGCGCAGCAGTTGGTGAAGTGCGCGTTTAATGAGTGACTAAGCTAATAAGTGGAGCATATTCGATCTGATTGGACTTCGAGTCAATGGTTTTTGCTTTGAGTTCGACTGCCAGTTAATTGGTGCCAATGACTGACTTTGGTCGATAGCTAGTTCTGGTCAATCGTGTTTCCAATCGTTAACTTGGGCCAGTGAGTTAGCCAGTTTTTAGATTGAACCCGTTGGTCAAACACATCTCTGTTGCGATTGGGATTCGGGGTGATCTTTAAATCAAACAAACTCTCTAAACCAAAAGCCGAGATACACTCGATCTCTCCATCGCAGTTTTGTTTTACGGCGATCGCCGTCTCTTTTTCAGGCCAATAACTCATCGCATCTAATGAGCTTTGGTAAGGCTTGTCTTTGTTTCTGATGTGCATGTTGGCTTGATTACGAACTTGCCAGTTGAGCTCAGGTAAACTCTCTTGAAGCTGGGCTTCGTATCGAATAGCCGATTCGTAAGGGGTGTCATTGCGATCAAAGTAGATCACATCAATGTCATTGAGTGGTGTAGGGGCGTCAAAACCATGTAGGTGATCCCAGACTCGATTCCTCACAAAACCAGCGGCGACATAGCATTGTGGTAAACCCAGTTGAGATACACACTCTAATACCTGCATTCGCAAGAGATCTTGTTTGATCAATGTGATGACACGTGGGGCTAACGGGTCTGTCATTGTGGTGTGGTCACGTCGGTGACTTGATAATGACGAGTTACGTTCTTTGAGATCTTACCCCATTCAGAAACTTTGACGCGTTGCTGGTGGGCTTCGAACGCATCACGGCTCGTGAATTCCTCGTAAACTTCAAAGCGATTCGGTTGAAGTGTGCTTTGACTCACTCGAAACACGATACAGCCGGGTTCTGACAGCGTGAGTTCTTTATGAACAACCAACGCTTGTGTGACCGCTTCTAGGTCGTTGTCAGGCACGAGAATATGCCCTTGTAGAATGACTTTACTCATTATTACGTCCATTTAATTTTGCCCATTACTCGCTTTTTCCAATAAAAGCGCCGTCCGTTACAAACATAATCCCATTTTGAGTTTGTGTCGTATAGGCTAATGTGAATAAAAAATGGTCAATACAGTTGTAATCAAGGTTACACCGTAACTTTAATTGCTGAAGGTGATAAGTTAATAGGTAGGAAAGGTAAGTTATTGGGAACTTAATCTGCGTTGGTCCGGTCTATTAAACAGGTATCATGGAACTGTATTGGTACTGAAATGAATTTGTCATCTGAGATAACTAATCTTAATTTCGAACAACGGCTCATCGGATTAAATTGAGCCATAGTTGATATCTAAGTCATACTTTGATGTAAATGGTACTTAAAACCCTATATGTTTTGTGATTTGTATCATTGATCTGGCCGTCAAACACCGTTAGATTCGAATGGTTGGCAATAAAAAATAGCTCAAGAAGAGCAGTTAAAGAAAAGGAAATATCCCTTATGAAAAAAATGAGAAGAGCACAGCTTCATCGCGTTCGTATCCAATACTGGAAAGACACGTCAAAAGAAGCTTCAAAGAAATAAGCTTTATATCTAAACCTATAAAGTTACAAAGCTGAAAGCGAAAAGGCTTTCGAACAAAACCCTCAACTGGGTATGTAAAACGCAACAAACCGATTTCAATAGCACTCTCAAGGACCTTCATCTGGTCGGCGACTAAAGAAATCATCCCCAAAGAGCTGGCAGGCATTAACAACAATGCAATTCAATGTCAGCTCATTAATACCCCCTCTCGTTATACCTACTTCACTTAATTCTTACGCACCAAAATCAACTCGCACCTGCGACTAAATCTTTTTTGCTATTCAAATCATTGAAACGTATTACCCCTCAAAGAAAGTGCCACCCAATAAAAAAGCTCCCGATTTCTCAGAAGCTTTGATTTAGGTCTTGTGTGTGGTGATGAGCCTTGTGGCTCAAGCTCGATGACTCTAGCGTTGGAACAGCGTCTTCAAGCTAACATCGTCGGTTCTGTTTAACTTAAGGCTTAGTAGATAACCGCCAATGCCGAGCAGTACGTAAATAGTTAAAGACAGAATCGAAACTTCTGAAAGTGCACTGAATGGGTTGCTTGTTGTCAGCACTTTCATCGGCAGTGAAGCGATGACAGAAAAGAAGTCATTGATGCCATAGAAACCGAATAGCGCGATAGCCAACCATTTAATTGCAAAGCTTGAAACAAAAATGACAAGCAGCGGAGAGTTAACCAGTTGCGAAATCGCCAGAGTCATCGTTGCCAGTGGCAATAGAACTAGCGCAACCAGCAGCATACGACCAAAGAACACCATCCAGTTGCTGAGTACGTAGAATAACGACTGCTGCTCAACTAACAGTGCTAATGGTTGTTCACTCGATAGATTCAGAATCCAGAACAGAACATCAGCAAATAGAACCAATAGCGCACAAATAGCAGGGATCACCACTAAACCGAAACCTAGCTTCACGGCGTGAGTCATGGCATTCGATACAGGCATACTTCTCCAAAACATCGAACTGCCTTCTTGGCGCTCTTTACGCAGTGTTTTAGGGATGTAAAGCGTCGAAAGCAACAGTGAAATTAGGCCCGCGCCAAAGTAGATCACTGAATTGAGATCTCGTGAGAAGTCTCTGTGCATGCTGCTTACGTCGCCGTTAACCTCCATTTGGAAGAAAAAATCGTGTTGTGCTTGGCCGCTAAAGAACAAGCTAACGAAAAGCAAGAAACCACATAACCCGATAAACAGAGGCAGTCGAGTGTTAATTTTATGCTCGATAAGTTCTTTTTCTAGCATGTAAAAACTTGGGTGCATTATGCCTTCTCCGTCTGTGTTGCAAGGAATAGGTCCGCCAGACCAACGTTGTAGATGTTACCCAATGATTCAACCTGTTCTTTGTACTGACTTTCCAATAACCACTTAGTTGTTCCTAGCCCCGGTTGTGAGGTCAGTGGATTGAGCTTCTGGATCTCATTAGAGTGGTTGTTTGCCACATCGATAATGAAGTAGTCGTTCTCGATCTCTTCCATGCTCTTTTGCATCACACAGTGACCTTGTTTCAGAATCAACACATCCGTTAATAGGTGTTCGATCTCTGAAACTTCATGGCTGGCGATGATCATCGCGCGTTCACCGTCGTGGAACCACTCTAGAAGATGGCGATAGAAAGTATCGCGGTAGAGTAGATCTAGACCCAACGTTGGTTCATCTAAGATCAAGACTTGAGTATCCGTCGCGATGATGACCGCAAGGTGAAGTTGTACCTTCATCCCTTTAGAAAGCTGTTTGATCGTTGAAGAGAGCTTAATGTTGGTGCTACTTAACGTCTGTTCTGCTTTTTGCTTGTTGAAGCTTGGGTGAACGCCTTGGGTGTATCGAAGCAGTTGTTTTACTGTCATCCACTCAGGCAATACGTTCACATCTGAAATGTACGATAAGTGCAGCATGAGTTCAGCGTGCTGGTGGATAGGGTGGTAGCCATTTACTTCAATCTCACCTTGATAGTTGTGCCCACCAAGCAGTGATTTGATCAGTGTCGATTTACCCGCACCATTGTGGCCAAGTAACCCAAGCACTTGCCCCGGCTTTAACTCAAAGCTGATGTTCTCGACACCTACTTGATTTGAATAGGTTTTGGTTACGTTTTTCACGGAAAGTAAAGTACTCATGATTTGTCCTTGATGTGTTGTGCTAGCTGTTTCACGAGTTCTTCGACACTCATATCAATGATGCCTAGCGTCTCAGCGATGGCTGGGATCTGTGTGTTAATGAAAGTTTGGTGTGCCGACTCTTTCAACTTTTGCAGTGCGCCTTCGGCCACATACATGCCTTGGCCGCGCTTTTTCTCTACCAAGCCTTCATCCACCAGTAACTGGTAGCTTTTCATGACAGTAAGGTGGTTGATTTTGAGATCGGCAGCAACGGCACGTACCGAAGGCAATGCTTGTTGCTCTAACCAAATACCTTGAAGAATTTGGTCACTGATCTTGGTAGCAAGCTGCCTAAAGATCGGTTGGTCGTCTTTCCATTCGGTCATAATCAAAACTGCATGGTGATATACATGTGTATAACACTAACCTTTTTATTCGAATTGGCAAGGGTTTTATAGAAATAGATAGAATGTTTTTATGGTTGAATGGATAGTGTTTGGCTGAAAGGGAGCCTGAAGCCGGCTTCCTTGCCGGCTCTCAAGCAGTTGTATCAAAGGTGGTTATTTGAATTGGAAATCATTGTTTATCTGCATTTCAAATAGGGTGAGGCTTTACTCTTCTGAGTTACTGGGTCTGCTATACAAGTAGCCTTGATGCAGGTTGTAGCCCAACTGACACAAGATATATTGCTGCCTGCGCGTTTCGACACCTTCGTAAATCATCGTGATATTAGATAAGCGTCCGATCTCTGAGATGTTAAGCAGCACACCTTGATGGTGCTCACCTGATTCGATGTCTTTAACAAAACAACGATCCAGCTTCAGATAGGTTGGTGAGATAATACCGATGATCTCGATGTTGTTATTGCCTGTTCCAAAGTCATCCAATGCGATGGTGATCCCCAGCTTTTTGATCGCCTTGATGTTGTCTATCACTTCACATCCATAACCAATGTTTGAGTACTCAGTTATCTCAACCACAAATTCATTCGCTTCCATCGCGTCTAAATGCACTTTGAGTTTTGAAAAGTTATTCCCGACTAAAGCACTTGGGCAGACGTTGACACCGTAGATCTCATGGCTGTTGTTCAACTTGGCGTTTCTGACCGTTTCGATAAGTAAAATCGTATGAAACGTCAGTAGGTTGGTGCGTCTCATGGTGTTGATGAAGCTCAAAACGCCGACATTACGCACCCTAGACAACAACTCGTAGTACAAGACGGTGTTGTCTTCGGTGTTGATGATTGGCTCTTCTTCAAACGAAATGTGTTTCCAACGATACAGGTAAATAAAGAAACCTAAAATATATGAGTGATAGAGTAGGGTAGCGAGCAGCAGTGAGAGTGCAACCCACAGTGCAACGATATCGTCACTGTAGAAAGTGATTGAGGCACCGCTCGGTAGCTCAGAAGTATAAATCGGCTGACTGTTATCTCCGAGGTTGAGAATGTAGTAGCCATTCTTTTGTATAGAGACCGAGTCAACCAGCAGAGGCAACAGTGAGTTTCTGTAACGCGCCTCAATAGAACCTTTGGAAATTCGAACCGTCAGATCGATATCATTTTCTGGGTCACTGAAACGCGAATAAGTGAAGTCGCCACTGTCGTAGAAGTCATCAATCTTATCGAGTTCCACATACTGTGAGCGGCTTTTGGATATATAGCACGAGCCATGAGGGGTGGTCATGACGACCGAGTCGAGATTGAGTGAGTGCCTTAATGAATGCACCGCTCCAGGGCTGTCACAGCCGTAATCCATTACCTCTTCTGCAATATGTTTGGTGTTCCCACTGTATTCATCTGCAATTTTCGTTGTATAAAGGATTTGGAAAAAGTAGACAACGAACAAGAAGAATGACGTTGCGGTGAATACGGTTATCAAAGCCCTGATCAACTCCTTGTGATAGGTGTTGAACATCAGCTTGAGCATCTCTATCTGGCTGGGTTTGAACTGGTTGATGTTGTCTTTGGGCGCTATGCGGTTTTCTGAGCTCTTATCGAGATCAATAAAATAGCCAACCTTATAAAGGTTAGAAATGAGTTCACTATTATTATCAACCTCGGCTTCTTCACACAGATTTCGATATTTCTTTCTTATAGACGCGATAATATTCTTTAATGCGTATAAACTGAACTCTTCATCAAAATGCGATTTAAAAGACTCTTCAACATCTCTAGCTGATTGAGGGTTAGAAATTGAAGCATTCTCAATTAAATATTTGAAGACAAAACTCTCTTTACTATTAAGAGTTTCCTCTGATATCTTATTACTGTCTCTTTTGATATATATTTTTTCTTCATTATAGATTAGTTGCAAGCTCTCATTATTGTTATTTATATTGAAAGAACAGTGCATAGCTCAACTCCTAAGCGATAGTTATTATATTTGTGTGATTGATATGTGATGGCTGGGATTGTCATTCAACCCAAGAGTCCGTTCTAAATAACATAACTAAAATGTCACCATTTCCTCTTAAGATGTTGATACTAATCGCAGAATCTGGGCTGTAATGAAAGGTTATAGAGATGTTCACCCAAAACTTGAATTTATAAATGAAAGCCGATGTTTTACAAGAGACAAGGGGGATTTATCCATTTGTTTTGGTATTTATCCATTCGTAAGCCTCTATATCAGCAGTTTTAACCATAACTTTAGTGATTGCTAATGTAGTTGAGCGTGGTATTTGCGGTGGTTATTGATGAGGCTGATTTATCAGATTTTTTCAGGATAAAATTTAATTACAATGAAATAGGTAATATTAATATCATTTAGTTGAGGCATTATATTTCTTTATTTAATGATGTTTTTAATTGATACTAATGTCAGTAGTGGTTTTGCCGGGGTTTTATGAATAGGCTTTATCAATTAATGTAATGTTATTAAAATCTTGATTTTTAATTTTAACTAAGAAAGGTGAAACTCAAAGCGTTAGGTCGATTGAACTGTGATGTTGATTCCACGATTAAGCTGTTTTTGGTTAGTGTTTGTGCTCTATTTTGTTGAAAGATATTTCAATTTGATATGAGTTAGGTTTTTATAATGCCTGTGTCACTGGAAAAACCTTACTATATTAACGATTTGCTTCAATAAACATTCTTTTTGAGTGAGTTATAACCAGAAAGCAAAGGTGGCTTTTGATTAATTAATACGCACTATCAAACATAGTTCTAAGTAAGTCGGTTTTGTTTTATTTACAGCGCTGAAAAAGCCCCTAATTAGACGGGCTAATAGGAGCTCTCGGCAACTTTTTTTGAAGACTTTCTTGTGACGCCTTTTGTTTTAAACGTTCCTTTGGCAGCTTTTTTTCTACCGCTTTTTTGACAAGGAACTGAAGATTAAAGGCTAAAGACTAAATGCCAGAGAGGCTAGAAGTTCAAGCTTGCGGTAACGCGCACTACGTCTTCTTCAAATGGTGCTGTGCCCCCTGAACCATCTGGCACCATTGCTGAATCATTGATCTTACCGTAATCCACCGTTAGGCCTATCATGCGCCAGTTTACCGTTGTACCTATTGAGCCATAGACGTTATCGATATTGAGGCCGTTAGGTGAACCATCGTCAAACTCCACATCTGCATTTAGATAGTTGATACCAATTTTAGGGATGATATCGAACTCGGCGATTTCAAACTTATAACCGATGTTGGAGTACAGGCCCCATGCATCTTGTGAGTTTGACGGTTCTAAATCTACCGCTTGTGTACCCAATGAGAAACCACCACCGACAACGATATTGTTCGACAATTCTTTACTGTAGCCGAAGGTCGCGAGTTCTTGATTGCCGATGAAAGTGACACCAGCTTCAATAGAGTTATCGCGGTCTTTTGCCAATGCAGACAATGGGATACATACCGTTGCAATAACGATGGCTGGTAAAACGAAGGTTTTCTTTTTCATGATTCTCTTTCTCATTTTGTCAGGATGGAAAAAGTCTACGCAATAATGAGGCTCAAATATGAGTCGCGGCACAGTCAAGAATGAGCTGAAAAAGACCTGACATTAAGCGAATAAAACTCACCTAAATATGGAGATCAAGGTAAGGTTTTATGGTTAGGCAGTGAGCGGTAGATGTCGTTTAACATGCACCGTCAAGAACGACGATTTGCGGTTCTTTTTCCGGTTGATAGAGTACCTGGCAAAAATCGCCGACAGGTGAATAGGTGTAACTCTCCGTATCAAAAGAGATAGCAGCGACTCTTTCTGCATTGCTGCCTTCCTCGACTTCTTTGTTGTTTACGTAGAGTTCTGCTTGGTCAATGTTAAGCAGGCGTCTTAAGGAATCGACATAAGCGATTGGGTAACCATGGCAGACGTAGTAGGTTTCAATCTCAGTCTTTTCAACGTAGTCACATTCTCCTTCCACACCAGCAATCGCAGACTTCGCATAGATCATGTCGATACCCGTGCGAAGGTTGCCAGCCACATCGTGTATTTTGCTCGCGCGCGCACTGCCCTGAATATCTAAGAATTTGACCAAGGCCGTGGCAGAAACCACCGCTAAGATCAGTACAGCGACGATAAGTTCTAAGAGAGTGAAGCCGTTTTGTCTGCTCATATTTACCAACGAATGAATCTGATTAAGTGACGGTTTGAGGGTAATCGAAATGCTAAAACCATTACAGAGAGTAGGTGTAAGTACAAGCTGATGGTCTAATTCGAAATTATGATTAAATCATTAATTAACAAAGGGTTATGTGTGTGTCTTTGTTGTTTTGCGTAATGTAAGCCTACGTAAGCGTTCACATTGGTGCTGTTACCTTGTTTATTAATCATTCAAAGTTCTAACTTGTTGATAAAAAACTTTATTAACCGACTTATCGAACGAATAAAAATTGGCTTTCGACTTCGTTTGACGGGATTGGCTTGCTAAACAAATACCCTTGAAGGTATTGGTAGCCACAGCCGATTAAGAAGTCTTTTTGTGTTTCGGTCTCGACGCCTTCAGCCACCACTTTGAGCCCCAACTTGTCGCAAATTGCGTGGGTCGCTTGGACAATCGCTTTGCTTCCTTTGTGTGAGCCGTGAACAAAGCTTTTATCGAGTTTTACGGTGCTAATTGGTAAGTCGTGCAGCATAGAGAGGGAAGAGTAGCCAGTGCCGAAATCATCAAGGTGGAGTTCAACGCCTAATTTAGAGATGTCGCTTAATGCTTGCCTTACTTCACCATGCTTGAAAATCATCGAAGACTCAGTGATCTCAAGTGCAATGTTTTGAGGTTGGATATTGTAGAAATTGAGCATCGCAGACAGCTGTTCAGCAAAGGTTGCGTGCATCTGAATACTCGAGATGTTGATGCTCATCATCAGCTCGCTATCAAACTCTCGATGCCATATTGATAGCTGCTTCAGTGCTGAATTGAGTACCCACTTTCCGAGTGGCACTATCTGCCCAGTTTCTTCCGCCAAGGTGATGAATTCATCAGGGCCAATGTTACCGAGCTCTTTGTCTGACCATCGAAGTAGCGCTTCAAAGCCCTTCACCTTGTCGCTGTTGGTGTTCATGATCGGCTGATAATGCAGATCGAGATCTTCGTTTTCTAGGGCTTGGGTTAATCGATGGCGGATTTCTACTTTTCGGTGAAGCGTTTGTGCTAAGTCTGGAGTGAAGGTTTGGAAGCGGTTTCGACCATTGGCTTTAGCAATGTGCATCGCCATTCCCGCTTGTTTGAGCAATGATTCTTGATCCACGGCATTATCGGGGAAATGTGCAGTACCAATGCTGCAACCGACAGAGAGCGTACCAATACCTCTTATATGAAAGCTTCGGTTCAAGGCATCAATAATGCGCGTGCAAAGCAGTGGGATATTTTGATTTCGGCAGGTGTGGGCGATCACAATAAATTCATCACCACCGAATCGGCCAATCATGCAGGTCTCATCAACGAGCTGCTTTAGACGTTCACCCACTTGTTTGAGTAGTTGGTCACCGACACTGTGCCCGTAGGTGTCATTAACAAGTTTGAAGCCATCAAGATCAACGAACATCAACTCAAAAGGCGAGCGATAGGCAATACTGGTTTCTAAGAGGTTGGTGATTCCACGACGATTGTATAGCTCGGTTAAACAGTCGTGCTCTGCATTGTATCTGGCCTTGATCAGCTTCTCTTTCTGTTTGGTGGTACAAGTCAGGTTTAACAGCAGTTCACTCTTATCAAATAGCCATTTTCCCTGCACATCAAAGTGGTGGGGTTTATCATCAATATGGCAGCTGACTTCTTCTAAAATCTCTCGCCCTTTGCGTGCAGAGAACAACCAGTGGGCTGCAATTTCTTCACTTGAAACAAAGTCGGAGAGGGTGGAAAACGGTACGCCATAATTCTGAGAAAAAGCAGAGTTAGCACTCACTACCGCTCCCGTTCTATCAAATAGAAGGGAGAGGTTTGAACCGTCCGAGCAAGCGAGGTCGTGCTTTAGGCTACCTTCTTCCGCGACGACTTGTACCAGCATGCCGGTTCGTCCGTCTGGCAGTGGGATCCCAGAGAACAAACACAGTGCTCGTTTAGCTATGTACTTGGGCGTGAAGTTCCACCAAGTTTTGATGCTTTGATTTCGGAGAAACTGCCTTTGGTACTCTTCAAGTGTTGCTTCTATCGCCTTAGACATCTCGACACTAAAATCACGTGACGTCAGCTCAAACAGAGATTCAGACTCCCAGAGAGGTAGGGCACTGCTGTTTGCCCAAGTTATTCTCTTATTATCAATGTCATATATCCAAATAGGACACTGGAGATACTCGAAGGGCTGATAACTTGTCATCATATTGAACTCGGCACACGGATATTTGGGTCGAACGAAGCCCACTGAACTCATGCCGTCAGTAGGCTGTTTGTCTTTATATTTATTTTTAATTTAAACTTTTACAGGTTCAGTGAGCGGATGATTTTCGTCACTTTACCTTGCGGCGTGGTCTCGATGACATAACCTTTCTTATCATCAAAAATCTCGCCATCAATCAACTGCCATCCATTTGGTTGCTTTGTGATCTCTTTAGGGAAGTCCTTGTCGAACATCGAATAATTTGGATAGACGGTTTCGATGGCTTCGAACAACAGCTGAGCTTCATCTTGGTTAGTGACCACGAAGTTTTCTTTAAGACACATGGTTAACTCTGGTAATGGCTGGGTTGTGTAAGGTTCTGTCACTGTACCCAATACACCGTTGTGTGAGTAAAAGAGGTATGAACCACTGCTACTTTCACTGCCGTCCGGCGACTTGATTGAAGGCGTGGCGCTGTAGAATTCACAGCTAAAAACCATCTTCTGAATAATGCTGCTTTGTGGTGTCACCTGAATGTCTATCCAAGCACTGACTTGTTCTTGAATCTTGTTCACAGTGTCATGTTTATTGGTGTCAGCAATAAGCGGTGTTGAAACTAAAGCAGTGGTTGTAAGTAACAGTGAAAGCGATTTATTCATCTTAAAGAGGGCCCTGTGTCCAAGTGGTGGTTGTCTAATAACGAGTTAATTTATTGGTCGGGTGAATGTTACTTTAGGAACTTACCGCTTAACAGGATCTGTGGTGTGCTCAATAATGGAAAATACTGGTTCATTAAATAAGTAATCGATTTCTTTTGATTTCAGACACAACCCATTGGTTTATTAGACTGCGTGTTTGTCACTTTCTAGTGTTATTCACTGGTATGAACTGAGTGTGCGGATGGTTGATTTGATCGGAATTTGTAAACGCCTTAAATGTAAGTGCGCGTAAGAAAATAAAGCAAATGTAAGCGAACGATAAGCGGACAAAACACGTCAGCTCTTTCCTCTGCTTGCTACAGCCTTTATAAAGAAAGGCTCAGTGGTTGCTGAATACCGTATTTTGTAAACGTGCATGTACAAAAGTGATTACTATGTTTTGCGTACGGTAAAATTAAGGCTCTAATAACAACATTGATGATATATGATCAGTATATATACTGCCCTCGCTTTTAATAAATACTGGTGATAGGAATGTCAAAAACCAAAGTGCTCATTGTTGAAGATGACCAAGAGATAGCTCGTTTAACTACGCTTTACCTCGAAGCTGAAGGCTACAGTGTTAGCGTTGTTCATGAAGGGAATTTGGCACTTGAAGCGATCCGAAGTATTGAACCTGATTTAGTGCTATTGGACTTGATGCTTCCAGGCATGAGCGGCGCGCAGATCTGCCGTCAGGCTCGTGAGTTTTACAATGGCATGATCTTAGTGCTCACAGCTTCTGCCGATGAAATGAGTGAGGTCAGCTTATTCAAGTTTGGTGCGGATGATTATGTTGCCAAACCGATTCGTGGCCATGCCTTATTAGCTCGAATTGAAGCGTTATTGCGTCGAGCTGCGCCTGCTGCAAAAGCGCAAGAAACCGCGGCTGAAAAGCAGTGCGATATTGTCATCAATAGTTCGGCTCAAAGTGCCACCTTGTATGGGCAAAACCTCAAGCTTACCTCTGCTGAGTTTGAAATCTTAAACCTCCTTGTGAATAACATCTGTCAGGTCGTGACTCGAGATCAGTGTTGTCAGCTATTCAGAGGGATCGATTACGCGTTTAACGACCGCTCGATTGACATGCGCGTTTCTGGTTTACGCCGCAAGCTGCGAATTCACGCAAAAGACAAACAGCTGATCCGCACGGTTCGCAACAAGGGGTACATGCTGGTTGCGTAAGTTCATTACTGCGAAACTGCGCTCGGTTTCGATGTTTGCTCGTTTGTACCTTGGCATTGTGACGGGAATGTCGGCAACGATATTTTTGTTTTTGAACCTTGGTGAAGGGCACATGCGAAGAACCGAGATTGAAACCTTCCTCAACGACGGTATCTACTTTGCTGAGCAGTACACTCGCCAACATAATCAAGAAAACTCACTCTATAAAGAACTCGATAGAACAGGCTACCAACAATTTTATATCTTCAATTTACGCCTGTTGGAGAATTGGTCGGGCGAAGCGCCTTGCCAACGATGTGAGCTGTACACCACCTTAAATGGTGTGCCGATTTATCTGAGTGACAACAATCTTTATTCGGCAGTCTTTCAGTTGCCGAATTCTCGATTTAGCTTTGCATTCAGTGAGGTAGGGGATTTCTTCTCTCCCGAGATTGAATGGTATGAGGATTCAGAAAGGCACTTCCTAATAGGGTTGTTACTGGCTGTCATTGTGGCGATTGGAGCAAGTGTTTACTTACCTGTGAGGCGTTTTCAAGAAAGAATAGAGCTGTTAGTCGAGAAGCAAAAACAGTTCGGTAAGGGCAAGCTCAGTACCCGTTCGGAGTTGGACGAGATTCATCCTGTGTCTGATTTGGCGAGCAGTTTTAACTTCATGGCTGAAGAGATTGAAAGCAAGGTGAAACAGAGTCATATCTTCGCTCAAGCTATCCCTCATGAAGTGCGTACGCCGTTGAGTCGTATTCAGTTGGCGACTGATATTTTAAGAAGGGGAGCACCGGAACATCATCAAGCGCTTTTTGACGATATTGATACCTACATTGAGGATATCAACGACCTCACATCAGAAATTATCATGTTGTCGAAGCTGAACGTTATGGATAACTCCTTCTTTGAACTGGTAAAAGTGAGAGCTAGCCTGCTTGAGTACTGTCTAGATAGGATTCGCTATTCGCAGTTGGATAACGTGACCTTCGATTCTAAAGTTCAGCAAGAAAGCACGATAAAATGTGATTGCTCAATGGCGCGCTTGGTGTTTGATAACATTCTTAAGAACGCAGGCAACTACACCCAAGACAAAGTGTGGATGACGCTCGATGAGAACTCAGAAAACTGGCTGGTGGTGATTGAAGATAATGGTTCTGGGATCCCAGAAGAGCGACGTGATGAAGTGTTTCTTCCGTTTTCTCGTTTAGATTCAAGTCGAACATCGGCAACGGGTGGATTGGGATTAGGTCTTGCGATTGCTCTATCGGCCGCTAAAAAGCTCTCTTGGGATATTAAAATTGACGACAGTAACCATGGTGGAGCAAAGTTCAGTATCGTAATACCTAAGACCGTATAACTGGGCGCTTTAAGAGTTGCTTACGTTCTAGGTTCCAGATCCTAGGTTTTAGATTCTAAGTCCTATGCTCTAGGTTTATCTTCGTAAAATGAAAAAGCCACGGTCGAATACCGTGGCTTTTTAGTATGCTCATTTTCCAAGAGGTGAGTGCTTAAGACGTAATGCTAAGAGCGGTGAAGTCCGTAAATAGCATGGTCAACGATACGACCATTTAAGTTCTCATTGCGCGTGATGATGCCTTCTAAAGTGAAATGTAAGCGCTCACATACCTTGCGACTGCTTTGGTTGCCCGTTGCGGCAGATATCTCGACCTTTTCCATATCTAACTCATTGAAAGCAATATCAATCAGCTTCGCGACCACGCGGGTAACAATCCCCTTTCCCTGATACGTTTCAGACAGCCAATAACCTATCGTGACTTTCTGCTTATTGTGGTCAATGGTGTTGAAGCTGCAGTTACCGACGATATTATCTTTATACACAATCGCACAGGTCATGCTTTGGCCTTCTGCGTAATCGTGCAGCGAGCGCTGGATGAAGATCCTAAAATCTTGCTCGGTTTTGCAATGCGGTGGCCACACAAGCCATTGGCTTAGGTACTCATTCTGGCTTTGTGAGATCTCTGCGTAATGAACAGCGAAACTCTCTTCAACCAATGCGATGGATAGTTCGTCATCAATAACTGTCTTAAACATGTCTTTCCTTTTCTTATGGCTGCTGATTTTAGTGAATCTTAGTCGGCAGGATATAATGTCGCATGATTTTTAATATGCAACCATTTGTAGCACGGAATTTTCGTGATACGTTAGTTCTATCACGAAACTCATTAAACCTTACAATAGTTGTGTATATAATCATTAAGTATGCATTAGTATTGGCGGCCTAAATATATAAAAACTATAAAAAAGCTAGGCTTAATTAATGAATCAACATTGCCAGGACGTGACCGTAGACCTAAGGAAGGCTCTATTTGGTATTGCTAAGGCGCTTGATAACGTCGGTTTCGAAAGCAAAAATCATGGACAGAGGGTGGGTTACATCGCTTATCGATGTGCTCTGAGCGTGGGATGGGAAGAAGAACAAGCGCAACTTGCGTTCTCATTGGGGTTAATTCACGACTGCGGTGTCTCGCAAATTGATGAGCAACGTAGTTTGGTTTCAGGGTTCATTCCTGACTCAAGTTACCACCATTGTCAAAAGGGTTACCAAATACTAAAAGAGTGCCCAGTCCTTTCTATATTCGCTAAGCCAGTGCTTTATCATCACACCCCTTGGGTTGAGTTAAAGGCTATTCATATTAGCGAGTTGGAAAAAGAGCTAGCAGCCATTGTGATGTTGGCCGATAGGGTCGACTACTTGTATGGCATCACTTCTTCAGATCGTTATGGAAACCTCACACCCGATGGCAAAGCGAGCATCATTGAACGCTTGACTGAACAAGCGGATGAGATGTTCGAATCCAACCTTGTGCAACACATGTGTGAATTGGTCGATTTGGATGATTTCTGGTTCTCGATGGAGATCCCTTATATTGAAAATATGAGGGATAACTTTGAACCTGTGCCATTCTTCTCCCAGCAAATGTCGTTGGATGAGACGGTCGCCTTCGCTGAGTTTATTGCCAATGTTGTGGATACCAAGAGCTCGTTTACCTTTAAGCACTCTTTGAAGGTAGGGCAGCTCTCTGAATACCTTGCCAAGCAGATGGGTTATTCGTACACCACTCAGCGTAAACT
Source organism: Vibrio pomeroyi (assembly GCA_041879425.1). NCBI lineage: Bacteria > Pseudomonadati > Pseudomonadota > Gammaproteobacteria > Vibrionales > Vibrionaceae > Vibrio > Vibrio pomeroyi. The sequence continues at coordinate 1,677,645 of CP090855.1, forward strand.
CTATTTAGCGGGCTTGGTTCATGATATCGGTAAACTGCAAACCCCTAACGACATTCTGCATAAGCCGGATTTACTTACTGAAGAAGAGTATTGCTGCATTAAACGTCACGCTACGGACACTCGATTCGCTCTGCAAGAGCTATTCAGTTCTCCTCAGGTTTGCCAGTGGGCATCTAATCACCATGAAAGGTTAGATGGCTCGGGCTATCCAATGGGCAAAACGGCTGAAGAGCTGGATCAACCGAGTCGAATCGTCGCTGTGGTCGATGTATTCCAAGCGTTGACTCAGTCTCGCCCTTATCGTGCAGGCATGACGCTAGAACAGACGATGGCTATTTTGACGGACCACGTTGATAACTTTAAGTTGGATAGAGAAGTGTTTGAGTGCCTTAAAAAACACGCGCAATACTGCTTTGAATTATCGACAGATAAAAGAATGTACGCATTTTAGTGCCAGTGAGTCTTTTAGATGTGTGATTCCCTAAATCACGCTTGATGAAAAATGACTTAATGCCAGAAACAGAAAAGCGATAGTCGAGGCTATCGCTTTTTTAATGGGGGTTTTCAGGAGATCAACATCAGTAAGAACTAAAGGTTAAGACCTAAAAATAGAAGCTAGTAGCGCTTTAAGATCTCGATGATCGCTTGCTCAGTTTCCGCTGCGATAATGGCATCAATGTCGTCATCATTTTGGAACAACTCTGATAGCGCCATAATCGTATGGATGTGGCTATCTGAGTCCATCGCCGCCAGAGTAATTGAAAGATAAACGTCACCGTTGTCTTCCGACTCTAAATCAACCCCCTTCTTGAATACTGTCACTTGCAGTGATGCTTCGTTCACACCATCTTCAGGACGAGCATGAGGCATCGCAATCTTTGGCGCTAGAACATAGTACGCGCCGATGTCCTTGTGCTTTTGCTTGATAGCTTCAACATAGCTTGCTTCAATTTTGTTGCTTGCTAGCAGTGTTGAACATGTCACATCAATCGCTGCATCAACCGTCAGGTTCTCTTCAGAGTTGATGATAACGCCTTGGTTACCAATTAAATCGAATAGGCTCATGAAACAATCCACCCTAGAATCAGACCAACTACACCGAAGTCGAAGTCAGCAAATGTTGTTGCTTCAAGACCAAGGCCACCTAGAACTGGAAGCAGTAGCATTGGTAGGAAAGAGATACATAGGCCTTGCGTGAATGAACCTAGAACCGCACCACGTAGACCGCCAGTTGCGTTACCGTAAACGCCTGCTGCACCACCTACGAAGAAGTGAGGAACAACGCCCGCTACAATGATTGTCCAGCCAAGTGCGCCTTGAACTGCCATTGCTAGTAGACCAGCAGCGAAAGAACAAAGGAAACCGATAAGTACCGCGTTTGGCGCTACAGGGAATACCATTGGGCAGTCTAGAGCAGGTTTCGCACCCGGTACTAGCTTGTCAGAGATACCTTTAAATGCAGGAACGATTTCAGCAATCAGCATCTTCACACCTTGCAGTACGATGTAAACACCGCCGGCAAACACAAGAGACTGCATGAAAGTGAACACTACCCAATTTTGACCATTCGAAACGGTTTCTACAAAGTCACCGCCAGCAACAATAGAAGCAAACATGAAGAAGATTGCCATTGTTGTTGCTACTGCTACAGGTGTATCACGTAGGAACATTAGGCTCTTTGGTACGTTGATGTCTTCTGTTGATTTAGACGTGTCACCGAACTTGCTACCAATGTAACCAGACACTAAGTATGAGAATGTTGAGAAGTGACCCATCGCCAGTTGATCGGTACCCATCACTTTCTCTGTGTATTTTTGAGCAAGTGCAGGCATGATAACCATCAATGAACCCACAATGATCGAGCCAATCGCAACTAGAGCCGTGCCTTGAATGTTCGCTGTAGACAGGATTACTGCTACTAGCATAGACATGAACATTGTGTGGTGACCCGTTAAGAAAATATATTTTAAAGGTGTTAAACGAGCCAATAAAATATTCACAACGAATGCGAAGAACATAATAAGTGCCATTTCGTAGCCGAATGCTTCTTGTGCTAGAGCCACAATTGCTTCGTTATTTGGAATAACACCACTTACGCCGAATGCTTCAGTAAATACCACTGAGAAGTTATTTAGAGCGCCAACAAGAGCACCTGCACCAAAACCTAAAATTAGGAAACCCATTACGGTTTTAATGGTGCCTTTAAGAATGGTAGAAATATCGGCTTTCTGAGCAACTAGGCCAATGAAAGCAATTAAACCTACCATGATCGCTGGCTCTTTTAATAAGCCGAGCATGAACTCGAAAAAGTTTTGCATAATTTTGACCTTACATGAAAGTTTTTAGTTGTTCTTCGATTGCTGCTTTGTCAAAAATATTTTTAAGGCTGATGATGTTCTCTTTACCAGCGTCTTTTAGTTGGTTTGCAACGTCTGTCGCTGCTACCCAAATGTCGGCATTGCTTGATGCAGAAGATGATAGATCTTCGTGATCAACTTCTGCTTCAAAACCAATTTTCTTAGCGACTTCTTTCACTGCCATTTCCATCATTAGAGAAGTACCAAGGCCGTTACCGCAAACTACAAGAATCTTTTTCATAATATTTGTCTCAATTGGATTTTAGGGGTTGAGAAACTTCGTTCTCTTATTGTGTGAGAGCATAGTAATGGAAATATTCAGATTTCAATAAGATCTCCATCACAAAGCTAAAATGAGATTGTGATAGAGATCTCGTTAATTTGCAGTAAAGATCCAGAGTGAGACTTTGATCAAATTTAACTTTTCACTCGAATATGCAACGTATTTTATTGAGAAAGGAAGGCTTAATTAATTTTGACGCTAGGGTATAAATATTTAGAGGCTTTATTGCAGATAATGAGTAATTAATCGTATCGACCGTAGTCAGTAAGCATTTTCTTAAGCATGCTATTAACGTCTTTGGTCTTTTTATTTCTTTTCGTTAACTGACTAAGCGAAGTCGGTTTTGGCGCGGCAACATTTTCACTGTCGACGTCTTCAGTTTTATCTTTCATTTTTTGTACTGCAGGCAATAGCATTCTAATTTCTTCATTATTAGCATTGGTCAGTACAACAATATTTTCAGATTCAACTTGAGTAATGGTTAATATTCCGTGTTTAACAGATTCAACCTTTTCACCAATCATAATTGACTCAGGTGCAACAGAACGATCGGTAAGTTGACCTGTACGTAATTTCGCCGCACTGATAGCGCGGATATTTCCGGTGTTTTCAAACGCGACAATAACAGTGTAGGTATTATAATATTCAACTACTGTCACATAGCCGTGTCTATTTGTTTTGAATCTAGCTCCATTGTTCATGTCGTGCGGAGCTTCCATTTTCTTCACGTGTTTCCTCTCTTAGTATCGATGGCTGTTATATCTAATCAGCTCTATTAGTATTTTGTAGATATTATTTGGTGAGATACCTACAAAGTATATACGCATCTAAAGTTAAGATGAATCTTGAAGTCGTGGGAAATGAGGTAGAGCACAGAAAACTGCTAATAATCACACAGAATTAACCGAGAGGTTACGCTCATGCGCTTAAGGACTTAACATTCGAAATTCAACCTTATACAGATTGTTTACAGTTTTTGAAGCACGAAAACGACGACAAACAATACGTTTTGTTTAATCCTTGACCGCGCGATCGTTTGCGTTAAAAAATGTGATGAAAGTCTCACTTAACTGTTTATACTTCTCTTCCGGTTTTAAGCCGGTGCTTAGCCAATACAAGCCGTCACATGGATATGTGAATGACCCCACGGACCGGACCAGCTACGTTCCACTGCTTGTATAAGGTGATTTTTACATGAACAACTCGTTGTTACAGTCGCTAACTCTGTTAGCTCCTTCATCGCGTAGCGTTTTGCTTGCGGTTCTTTGTCCTGTTCCTTTGATGTCATTTGCTTGGCTCATGTTCACTCTATAAGGATTACTAGGACACATTATGAATATTCTATTTGGTTTTGTCGGTGTTATTGCACTGATTGCTTGCGCGTACCTGCTATCTGAAAGTCGTTCTTCGATTAACTGGAAAACGGTCTCCCGTGCTCTATTACTTCAGATTGGCTTTGCTGCTCTAGTATTGTATTTCCCATGGGGACAGTTGGCGTTAACAAGCCTAAGTAATGGCGTTTCTAGCCTACTTGGTTTTGCAGACGCTGGTATTGCTTTCCTTTTCGGTGACCTTGCTACTGAAGGCTTCATTTTCGCGGTTCGCGTACTTCCAATCATTATCTTCTTCAGTGCTTTGATCTCTGCGCTTTATTACTTAGGTATCATGCAGAAAGTGATTCAAATCTTGGGTGGAGCGGTGCAAAAGCTGCTTGGCACAAGTAAAGCTGAATCTCTGGTTGCAACTGGTAATATATTCCTTTCTCAGGGTGAGTCTCCTCTTCTTATTCGTCCTTTTTTAAAGTCTATGACTCGTTCTGAACTGTTTGCTGTAATGGCAGGTGGTATGGCGTCGGTAGCCGGCAGTGTGCTTGGTGGTTATGCTGGTTTAGGTGTCGAACTTAAATACCTTATTGCCGCAAGCTTCATGGCCGCTCCGGGTAGCCTGTTAATGGCGAAGATCATTGTTCCTGAGCGCAGCACACCAAGTGATTACGACCATATCGAACTAGATAAAGCAGACCAAAGCAACGTGATCGATGCATTGGCAAGCGGCGCGATGAACGGTATGAAAGTCGCAGTGGCTGTCGGTACTATGTTGATTGCATTCGTGAGTGTGATTGCGATGGTCAACACGGGCCTAGAAAGCCTCGGTGAGACGTTCGGTTTTGCGGGTATTACGCTGCAAGCTATCTTCGGTTACCTGTTCTCACCACTAGCATGGTTGATTGGCATTCCAAGTGATGAAGTATTAATGGCGGGTTCTTACATCGGTCAGAAGATCGTAATGAACGAGTTTGTTGCTTTCATCGACTTCGTTGAGAACAAAGCGCTGCTATCTGAACACAGCCAAGTGATTGTGACATTTGCTCTATGTGGCTTTGCTAACATCGGCTCTATCGCGATTCAACTGGGTTCTATCGGTGTGATGGCACCAGAGCGTCGTGCTGAAGTTGCTAACCTAGGTTTGAAAGCGGTCGCTGCTGGTACGCTAGCAAACCTAATGAGTGCATGTTTAGCGGGTATCTTCATCCTGCTTTAAGCTAGGTTTAGCAGAAACAGTTAGATTCACTAAAAGCGGGCACCTTACTTACGGAGTTTACGTAAGAAGGGTGTCCGCTTTTATGTGCCTGTTCGTTAAGGTAATTAGGACTTAACCACTTCTCTCATTATTTCTATTGCGTTTAAGGCTCACTCGGAAGAGTAATAGAGCGAGCCTGTTTTATCCGATATACTTGAATATCATTAGGTTGCGATTAATAACGTTCGTCTCCGATTAAGAACAGTCGGTTTTCACCAGAACAAAAGCAACCAAGTCCAATTAATCAAAGGTCTTCCCATGAACATGCGCGTTCTCATTGGTCTTATCACCGCCTTTATCGGCTTGTTTGCGATGGTTTATCTTATTGCTGGTGGTACTCAGTTTCCTGTCTCTCAGTGGCCGCAAGAGGCTTATCTTGGTTTGGTGTTTAGCGTCGTGTGGGGCACTGGCGTAGCGGCATCGGTGGCGTACTTCTTCTCGGCATTGGTGTTTGTGACGATTGCAGTGGTTTGTTATGCGATTGGTTATAAGATCGGTGGACTCTTCTCTAGCAAGTCAGAAGCGTAAATCAGAAGTTTAAACGTACGCTCTATGCATTTTATTTAGGGTTAACGTTCGCCTTAACCCTCCCTTAACCCCCAACTCGTTATCTTGTCTCCATTCTTACAGGAGACAAGAAGATGAAATTGAATCTTCCTTTAAAACATTCCGTCATTGCGCTGGCTCTGGTTGGTTTGATGGGTTGTACTTCAACCAGTCAGGCTGATTACGTATCGCTAGCCGAACAAAGCACCAACCAAACACAGCAAAGCCTGCTCTCAGAGCTGATTCAACAAGCGTCTGATGAACAAGTTTCGAATCAAACGGCTTCAAACGGCCAAGATCTGGAAGCTGAGAACCTACAGCTCACTGATTTAGTGAATGCGCCCGAGCTCGATCTTTATATTGAGCGTGCACTCCAGAACAGTCCAAGCCTCCAACAAAGTATCACAGCACTCAAAATAGCCTATGCACAACAAGGTGTGACGTCTGGCGACCGCTTACCCACCGTAGATGCGAGCTTTTCAGGAAAAGCAGACGAAGGCACCAACGGTTCAAGCACCACTGAAACCTACACCACAGATGTGACGGTTGGTTGGGAGCTCGACCTATGGCAGAAGCTTGCAGATACAAACAACGCCGCTTTAAAAGACATTGCGACGTCTCAGGCTAACCTTCAGGGCGCTCAAGATCTTTTGGTCGCGAGTGTGATGAGAGGTTGGCTTGATATCAGTTTGAAGCAGCAGCTTGTTGATATTGAAACGCAGCGCTTAGTGATTCTAGAAAATAACGAAGAGCTGGTTTTAGAACGTTACCGCGCAGGGCTAGGTAGCCTTGAAGATCTGGATAACGCAAAAACCAGCAGCGCATCGACTCAGGCCACTTTAGCTGACTACCGCGAACAGCTTGCACAAAGCCGACGTGAATTGGTTTTGTTAACCGGACAGTGGAGTGGTGAATCTGATGAGCTACCGCTTGCGGAACTCGGTTCATTCCCAACCATCATTAATCCGCTAGACAATATGCCAACGCAAGATTTGGCAGGTCGTCCGGATCTTCAAGCCGCTTTCTTCAACATCGAAGCAGAAGCATTGCGCGCAGATGCGGCATACAAAGCGATGCTGCCATCGATCAGCTTATCAGCGAGCCTAACTGACATGGCGGACTCTCCGAGTGAAGCCTTGCTGACTGGACCTTTGTGGAGCGCACTGGGTCAAGTTTCAGCACCACTGTTTCAAGGTGGCAAGCTGAAAGCACAAGCTGAGATTGCAGACCTAACCACAGAAACCAGCTACTGGGCTTACCAAGAAACACTGCTTAGTGCGGTGAATGAAGTGGAAAACGCGATGGGACAAGAGTCGTCACTAACACTTCAACAGCAACACTTAGCAAACGCTTTGGTGAGCGCACAACGCAGCTTCACCAGTTATGAAGAAAAATACCGTCAGGGTTTGGTCGACATTTTTGATTTACTTTCTGTTCAGCAACAAACCTATGACCTTGAAGCGCAGCTAACACAAACCATTTATAACCGTCTCGTAAACCGAATTGATTTAGGCCTAGCTCTGGGCTTGGGAGTATCTTCATGAAACTGAATACCATTACAATCGCCATTACTCTAGTGGCTGGTTCAAGTATTTTTGCAGCTCTTGCTTACAACGGTTCTCAAGTTGCTCCTGCACCTCAGAAGGCGAATGAACTCACAGTTTCAGAGCCTCAAGCTATGTCTCTTGATACGAAGTCTATTGATACGAAGTCTATCGAAGCGACGACCTTGGCTGCGTCACAACAGCAACAAGTATCTGTAGTACTCGCAACGTTGGGTGACTACCAAGCCGAAGTTGTGGGTTATGGCGAAGCGAAGTCGCGTTACGAATTGATGTTTTCAACGGAAGTCGGCGGCCGAGTAGAAGCGATCAGTTCGCAGTTTGAAACAGGGCAAGTGATTGGCCAAGGTGAGGTGATCGCCAATATCGATTCGACCAGTTACCAACAAGCGGTAACGCAAGCTAAGGCGAATGTGGCTCAAGCTCAACTGGATTTATTGGAAGAACAAAGACAAGGCGAACAAGCTAAGTCTGAATGGCAACGTTCTGGTTTGTCTGGCGAACCTGATTCACCTTTGGTACTGCGTGAGCCACAATTGGCACAAGTAACAGCCGCTCTAGAGAACGCCAAGCTTGAATTGGTGAAGGCTGAGCAAGACCTCGAAAAAACAACCTTGGTTGCCCCTTTTGATTCGCTGGTCGTGAGTCGTGATGTTCAACCGGGAAGCTACGCACAAACGGGCGCGCAGATCGCTACGTTATACAGCATCGATGAGGTTGAAGTTTCCGTGCCTCTTTCTGAAAGCCAATGGTTGAGCCTACCAAGCAGCGATAACACGCAATTGAAAGAGCAGCCGTGGCCAGTGACTCTGTCGAGTTCTGATGGTCAATTCCAATGGCAAGGTTATGTCGAGCGAGTAGAGCAGCACTTACAGCAAGACACGCGTCAGCGCTCATTGATCGTTAAAGTCGACAACCCTTTGGAGCAAGAGAAAGATCTTTATCCAGGCACATTCGTACAAGCAACGATCTCGGGCAAGCAGTTAACTCAATTGTGGGAACTTCCAGCTTCTGCACTTTCGCAGCAGGGTGACCTGTGGTTCGTCGATGACAACGGTCTGCTTTCTAAATCAAACGCGGATGTTGAGTTCGAAAAGGGCGGTTTGATTTATATCGATCCTACTAAACTGAACGTGGAAATTGGCGACAGTGTACAAGTGGTTAAGCGTCCGTTAAGTAGCTTTAAAGCGGGCATGGTCGTTCTAGCTAAGGCGGAGAGTTAATCATGTCTCATGAGTTGAAACCGAATAACCAAGTGGATAGTAACCAGACGCCAAGCAAGCCACATACTGGTGCAATCGCATGGTTCGCGAATAACTCTGTGGCGGCGAACTTGCTGTTAGTGGGCGTGATTATCATTGGCCTATTATCACTGAACTCATTGCGTAAAGAAGCGTTCCCAAGCCTTGAACCCGATGTGGTGACAGTGTCGGTGACCTATGACAGTGGTGACCCTGTTCAGGCGGAAGAAGGCCTTGCGATTAAGATTGAAGATGCGTTAGAAACCGTGCCGGGCATTAAGCGCATCACGTCAACTTCTGACGCCAACGGTAGCCATGTTTCGATTGAGAAAACGAGCACTTACGATCTTGATACCCTATTAGCCGACGTGAAAACCAAGGTTGATGCGATCAATAACCTACCTGCAGGTGCCGATAATCCAGTGATCGATAAGGCTCGTATGCAAGATCACGCCTTGTGGGTACAGCTTTATGGGGATGCAGACAGAGCAACGCTTCAAAGCTTAGCCGAGCAACTTAAGTCGGATTTACTGAGTCAGTCTTCGATTCGCGATCTGGAAATCAAGGCCAAGGCTGATCCTATGATTTCAGTCGAGGTTGATGAGAACAAGCTACAAGCTTACGGTTTAACTCTGACTGACGTTTCAGAAGCGATCAATGCAGAGTCTTCTGCTGCAATCTCTACTAGCCTTCGCAACGGCGAAAAAACGGTTCGTTTGAAGGTGTCGGAACAGGCGTATGAGATCCAAGATTTCAATGCGATTCCGGTGATGACGACTCCCGATGGCACTCAAATTACATTGGGTGACATTGCCAACGTTGAAGACATGTTTGCCGACGATACCTTCATGCTGTCTCGTTATAACCAACAGAATGCGATGGCGATTCAGATCGTAATGGATGAATACGGAGACGTCGTCAGCATTGTTGAGCAAGCCGAGAAAGTGGTAGAGCGTTGGGAAAACAGCAACATGCTACCTAGCGATGTCGAAATCGAAACTTGGTACGACAAAAGTACCATGATCAAAGACCGTTTGAGCCTGTTGGTGAAGAATGCGCTCACCGGTATCGCTTTGGTATTCATCGTGTTAGCGGTCTTCCTTAACGTGCGTGTCGCTTTCTGGGTAGCAGCGGGCTTACCGTTTGTCTTTTTTGGCACCATGTTCTTCATGACCGACACCTTTATAGGGTTAACCATCAATGAAATGACCACCTTTGGTTTCATTATGGCGCTCGGGATAGTGGTCGATGATGCTGTGGTGGTCGGGGAAAGTATCTACTCCACGCGCAAAGAAGAAGGCGACTCGATAGGCAGTACCATTCGAGGCACTATGAAGGTGGCGTCACCGACCATATTTGGTGTGTTAACGACCGTCGTTGCCTTCTTAGCACTGGCTAACGTTGAAGGCAAAATGGGGCAGATTTACGCTCAGTTCGGCACGGTCGTGACTGTCTGTTTGTTACTGTCTTTGGTTGAGTCTAAATTCATTCTGCCATCGCACCTTGCACACATTAATACTAAGCGCAGCGAGAAGAAGGGGCTGTGGGCTCGCGTTCAACATGCTGCCGATACTGGATTAGGTTGGTTTAATAAGCGCATCTACTGTCCTGTGATTGAATGGGCGCTGAAACTGCGTTACGCCGTGGTGATGGTTTTCTTGTCACTGCTTATCTTGGTGGCAGGATTACCAATGACGGGGGCGGTTCGTGTGGCGTTCTTCCCTGATATGCCGGGCGACACAGTGACAGCCGATATGTCGATGCAAAACGATGCCAGCTTTGGTCAAACACAGCAGAACTTGTTGGTGCTTGAAGCGGCAGCAAAACAAACCGATGAAACACTGAGATCTCAATACGGTGCTCAAGGTGAACCATCTGAATTGCTTAGCCTTCAGGTTATCGCCGATGCTGATGATTCGGGGCAGGTAAGAATTGAGCTCGACAGCGACAGTGTTTACACATCCAATGAATTTGCAGATTTATGGGAAGAAACAGTTGGCCAAATGGAAGGCGTTAAGAAGTTGAAAGTCTTGTCTAAAATGGAGATGGTCGACAACTTCAAAGTAGAACTGAAAGCGTGGAATGAAGAATCAGTAACGGCTGCGGGCAATGAGTTCTTAGCCAAACTGCAAACCATCGACGGTGTGAGTGGCATTGACCACAACTTGGACCTTGGTGAACCTCAGTATCGCTTTGAATTAACACAACAAGGCCGAGCATTAGGGTTTGATACTGCAAGTCTTTCACAGCAAGTATTACAGGCGTTTGGTGGTGACATTGTTCAGCAATTCCAACGTGGTAAAGATGAGGTGAAAGTTCGAGTTCGTTACCCGGAGTCGGATCGCCAAACCATTGCGGATATCAAGCAATCAAGTGTGAGAACCAACGACGGTACCGTGGTGCCTTTGAGTACGGTTGCTGAAGTACATTCAGATTACCAAGTATCAGAGATTACACGCATTGATAGCCTGCGCGCGGTTTATATTAGTGCTGTATTGGATAAAGATGTAGTTGCGCCGGCAGAGCTTGTTCGTCAGCTACAAGACACATTAGTACCGGATCTAGAAGCGCAGTACCCGGGATTAACGGTCGATTTTGCAGGCGAAACGGAAGAGCAAGAAGAGACGGCTAGCTCGATGATGAGTATGTTTGTGCTCGCTATGATTGCGATTTACACACTGCTTGCTATCCCGCTGAAGTCTTATATACAGCCGGTGATCATCATGACGGCGATTCCATTTGGTATTGTTGGCGCAATCCTAGGACACTGGTGGAATGACTTAACAATCAGTATCCTATCGTTAAACGGTATTCTCGCGTTGAGCGGTGTGGTGGTGAATGACAGCTTGTTGTTGGTTTCTCGTTTTAACGAGTTAATCAAAGAAAAGGGTAAATCGGTTCACGATGCAATTGTTGAAGCGTGTTCAGGCCGACTGAGAGCCGTATTACTTACATCGGTGACGACGTTCGCAGGTTTGACGCCATTGTTAAGTGAAACGTCTTTGCAGGCTCAATTCCTGATTCCTGCGGCAGCGGCATTAGGCTACGGTATTCTGTTTGCGACGTTTATTACACTGATTCTGACACCAGCATTGTTAATGATTCAGTGTGAGATTAAGTCTCTGATTCTTAAAGTCACAAATCGAGTCAAAGGCGTTGAACAAACAGCTTAACAATGGCTAAGCTAGTGATATCTAGGCTGATGATTGCTGAGTGAGTCTCTGCTACATCGGTCTAGGTTCGTTACTAAACAAGACATTAAAGTTCACTGCATAACAAGCCACAATACAACTAACAATAGAGGTCGTCATGATGGCAGAACCCGTCACTAATAAACTCACAGATAAGCTTCAATTGCTATTGGTTGAAGACGACCTCGATTTGGCGAGGGCTGTTATCGATTACCTCGATTTAGAAGACATTCAGTGTGATCACGCAGCGAATGGTTTAGCTGGACTCAACCTTATCGAAACTAATCGCTATGATGCGGTGATTCTCGATCTTAACTTGCCTAAAATGAATGGCTTGCAGGTGTGTGAAAACTTGCGAGCACAAGGTATCGATACTCCCGTATTGATGCTGACGGCGCGTGACACGCTCGATGACAAGTTGACGGGTTTTTCAAAAGGTGCGGATGATTACTTGATCAAACCATTTGCGATGGAAGAGCTGATTGTTCGAGCGCAAGTATTGGCAAAGCGACGCAGCGGTCAGGTGAGCCGCTTATCGGTGAGTGATTTGGAGATCGACATTAAACAACATCAAGCTTATCGCGCGAATTCACCTCTCAAGCTTTCGCCAACCGCACTCAAAATCTTAGAAGTGTTGATGCGTTCTAGCCCCAACCCTGTTTCACGAGAGACGATCATGCAGGGCGTGTGGGGTGACGATCAACCCGACAGCAATAGCTTAAAAGTACATATCTTCAACCTGCGTAAACAAGTCGATGCTGAACAAGACAATAAGCTGCTGCATACCATTGCGGGCAAAGGCTTTGCGATTAAGGAGTTACGACAAGAATGAAGATCAGACCAAGTTTAAGGATCTACGTTTTATTGGCGATTCTGGTTACAGGTGTCACGACGATTCTGGTTCTGTCTGCATTGAGCGTAAAATACTTTGTCTCGGGTATGGATATCGCGATGCGTGGTTCTATGATTGCTCAAGCTCAGCAAGACGCGGTGAAACCGGGCAAACCGATGAACAATCAAGAATTTACTGTAGCAACGCAATGGAGCGATCTTCCACAAAGCATCCAGAACAATCTTAAGCAGAACGAACTCCAATTCAACCTCATCACAAAAATGATCATTGGTAAATCCATATTCTCACCTCCGGAAGAAGGTTATTTTGCCATGAAGGTGATGAAAGGTGATGAGATTCGATATGTTTCTGCCGTATTTACTCAAAAGTCTGATCCCTATATGAATGATGATGGGCTTCCGCACTTTGTGACGATCTTTTTGACCGCATTAGGCGCGATTGCGCTGTTCGTTGTTATTCTGATTCTGGTATTACGTAAGGTGGCATCGCCTGTTGAACAGCTAAAGAATTGGGCTAAGTCGTTAGATAAAGATAACCTGAGTGAACCCACTCCCGATTTTCATTTCAGTGAGCTGAACACCTTGGCTAACATCATTCGTGATAGCTTAAGTTCGGTTCAAAGCAGCTTAGAACGAGAGCAGAAGTTCTTAGGCTATGCGAGTCACGAGTTACGCACCCCTATCGCTGTAACAAGAACTAACAGTGAACTGTTAGAGAAGCTGATTCAAAAAGGCAAGAGCCCAGAAAAGCAGCTTGAAGTGATAGACCGAATTAAGCGTGCGGGTTTCACAATGACAGACCTGACCGAGACCTTGTTGTGGCTAACTCGACAACAAGACAAAGATTTACCTCTGGAAAACATACGTCTTGGCGACATGCTACAACAGATAAACCATGACTTAATCTATCTATTGAATGGAAAGGCTGTGGTCGTGAATATTGAAAGCGATGACACACAGTGCCAGTTGCCAGTAGGGCTCACCCGAATCGTATTAACTAACTTGATTCGTAATGCCTTTCAACACACAGGAAGCGGTACTGTAAACATGGTACAAGTCGGTTCAAAAGTGACCATTGTTAACCACAACACCGACGGCACGGTAGAAGACAATAATCTCGGCTTTGGTCTTGGGCTAGAGTTAACCGAAAAACTGCTCGCACAATATCAATGGAAATATCACAACCAAGAGTTGGCGGGTGGTCGTGAAGTGTGGGTAGATTTCTCATAATGCATTGGCGTGATCGTTTTAAGGTGTATTGGTATCACCGAAAGCAAACTAATCGTTGGCAGGGTGACAAGGCAAAGTCTTTAGGTTGGACTAACGAAGAGAGTCAATTGTGTCGCTTCGAAGTCATCGCACGCTCGGCCGACTTTGAAAAAAAGAGTGTTTTGGATTTGGGGTGTGGTTATGGAGAGTTATTCGAGCTGCTCGATAGTATCTACCGCATTGAATCGTACACAGGTGTTGACCAACACGCCGATTTTCTTAAGAAGGCCAAGCAAAACTACACCGAAGCTCACTGCAAGTTTATTGCGGGTGACATGAGTAAGATGAACCTACAAACGCACGATGTGGTTATTGCCAGTGGCTCTCTGAACTATACCTCTCGTGATTCCGACTATCTGACTAACATGATTACTCGTATGTTTGGGCTAGCGAATCAGACAGTGATTTTTAATCTGCTCAATTCAAGCCAATATCCTTCGCGCAATACCTTGATGAGTTATCACCCTCAAGGCGTTTATCGTTTCTGTAAAACGCTGTGTGATGATGTCTCCTTAATAGAAGGTTACACAGAAGGGGATTTCACGATAGTGATGAATAAAGCCGCCTCTGAAGCTTGAGGAGCGGCTATTCTGGTTTGATGTAGTAGTAATGGAACAGACATTAAAAAGCCGCAGGCCTCGAAAGGTGTGCGGCTTTTTAGATTCTGTAGATAAACCTTGGAGTTTCTATTTACTCAATGGTTGGTTTTCAATGAGCCCGTAAGGAATCGTCTTAAATACTTTTGGATTGCCCTTGAAAGTTGGCGCTTCGTTCACTTGTTGCCAATCAAGCAGCATGATTGCCAATACGTTGCGGTGTTCGCCGTACTCAAGATCAAAGTCACCCGTGATAGACGGGATCATCCCATGTTTCTTGTCGATGGACGCTTGGATAGCGAGTCGAGTTTTCTCTACAACCGGGTCATCTTCTAGTCCTGCAAGTAGGAAGGTTAACCCAACCTCTGCAATCACATCTTCTTTTGCACGTAGCAGAATAGTATCGATGTTCTCTCTAAAGTAATCGTAGATCCATTGGTGTTCTTGTTCGCTCACTTGGTGTTGGTAGTATTCCGAATCACCAAAGATCACATGTGTCATGCCATAGATTTTATTACCGTATTGCTGACTTGATAGCTTCTTGTCTTTGTCGTCTGGGTACGCTTTTTTGAAGGTATCAACGAACTCATCAACTACATCTTGCTCACCCAGCTGACGTAGCCAGTATACTTGGTTTGCAAGTTGAGCCGCCCACGCTTTCACCATGTCTTCATTGGTTACGTAGCGAGAGAAATCATAGCGACGAATGATTTCACGCAGTTTGGCATCGTTCTTGTGTTCCAAGCCGTATTCGTTCGCACGCGCCATAGAACCTAGAAGGTCGACACCTAGGTACAGATACTCAGGCATGTGTTTGGTGATGTTGTAGCGTCGAACACTGCGTTCATCATCGTCGCCGACATAAGAAGCCACGCGTTTCTCTGAGTACAGTACGATTTGTTCCATGGTGTGAACATCATTCGACAGGCGGCTGAGCTTGCTTGATACGCGCGCCATATCACTCCACACCGCGGCAGAATATTTGTCGTCTAATGTTTGTCGATACATACGCAAACCATAGTGACCCTCTTTGAATGCTGGCAGGGTGAAGAGTTGGCTTTCGTAGGTCGTGCGAATCAAATCGGCGGATTGTTTGAAAGATTGTTCTTGAGAGTAGAGAGAATCAGCTTGTGATTGAACATTTGGTACGCTTGTTGCTTGTTTGTTCTCTTGTATGTTAACACGCTCTTGTACGTTAACAGTCTGTTGCTCGTCAGAAGTCGCTTGTACTTGAAACGCTGCTGCTACGGAGGCTGATAACAAAGTGCACAGAGTGAGAGTTTTTAGCTTCATGTTTGTAAGGTGCCAAGCTGATTAATTGTAAGTATAAAATAACACTGATGAATCCTTTAATGTAATATTTGGGTCAATACAATGTAAGCTTTAAAAGGTTCATTAAGGTTTTTTGATTTATTAATCAGTGTAGTTAACTCACAGTGAAGTGATGAATCGCTCAATAATGAAATGAGACCCAACGCAAAGTGTGGATTTTTAACTGCTTGTCGGCATACTGAAAGAATTAGCCAGAAATGAGCCGATTTAAGGCAGTAAACAGAACAAAAGTGTTAGAGGTTCGTGAATGCCAAGTGGTTCTAGCAAGCAATTGCCTGCCAAATTATTATCTTTGTTGTTTTTCCTAGTGGTAGTGAGTGCTATCGAGTTTTTTCACGCCAAGGAATTAACCTATCTTAAAAATGAATCCTATTCTGAGGCAAAAAAGCAGCTCTCGATTATTCGTTCTCGGATTGAAGCCGCGATCGTGTCAGATATGTATATCCTCAATAATTTCTCGACCTTAGTGACCATCAACCCCGATGGTGAGGTGAAAAATTGGGATAAGATTGCTGAGAATATCATTGAAGATGGCTTCCATATTCGACTTATCGGACTCGCCAAAGACGACATTCTAAACTTTGTTTACCCGCTGGAAGGTAATGAGCAGGTTCTCGGTATTAATTATCGTGATCACCCAAACCAATGGGAGTCGGTTGAGATAGCCCGTAATCTTGGTAACACCTTTATTGCGGGTCCTTTTGAGCTGTTTCAAGGTGGGCAAGCCTTAATTACACGCACGCCTATTTTTAGAGATCCACCCTTTAATCAGAACTATTGGGGCGTATCGAGCGCTGTTATCGGCTTAGACGAGCTGTTTGAGGATGTTGGTATCGGCAAGATCGAGAATAAATATGAACTCGCTATTCGTGGT
The DNA here is from genome assembly GCA_041879425.1 of Vibrio pomeroyi. Classification (NCBI taxonomy): domain Bacteria; kingdom Pseudomonadati; phylum Pseudomonadota; class Gammaproteobacteria; order Vibrionales; family Vibrionaceae; genus Vibrio; species Vibrio pomeroyi. The sequence goes on from CP090855.1 coordinate 1,694,328, forward strand.
GCAAACAGTTCAGGTAAAGATGGCGCTGTCTTTTATGGCACTCAGGATGTGTTCGATAATGCGTTCGCCACTGAACAGGTGAGTTTCCCATACGGTGGTTGGTACCTTGCTCTCTCCGGTAACGAACATGTATTGATGGATGTGCCTTGGTACCGTGTTCATGGGGTGAGGCTGGTGGGTTACACCCTAATGCTGATTCTAGCGGTTGCTTACATCATGATTTACAGGCTCTATCGCATTGCGGATAGCCGTTCAATGCATGATGAACTGACGATGCTACCTAATCGCCGTTATTTCATGTATAGCCTCAAGCAAGCGTTCAAAACGGTACAAAAACAGAAAACCAAAACCTTTGCGGTGGTTAACATCGACCTAGATTCCTTTAAAGCTATCAATGATACCTATGGTCACGCCGCAGGTGATAAAGTCTTGATTGAGTGTGCTAAACGAATTAAGAGCAAGCTGCGTACCTCAGATATTGTCGCGAGGATGGGCGGGGATGAATTCCTCGTTCTGTTACCGCGCATTATCGATGAAGAACATGTGGCATCGATTACTAATAAATTGCAAGGTGCGATCTGCGAAACACCTGTGGTTTATGAAACGCACTCAATTTATCTCAGAATCAGTGTTGGTTGGGTTGTTTATAACGACAGCTTCAATGATGTGGATGGCCTTTTAAAAGCCGCTGATGAAAAAATGTACGAGCAGAAGCGCCAGATAACCTCAACAGAATCTTAGTTGCGATTAGAATTTAGTTGCTGAATGTGGGGAAAAGCCTCAGAATACCGCGCTTTGCTCCATATCAATCATCTGATCAGCAAAAGCTGTAGCAACGCCATTTTTACGGTGTTGCTCATACTAAATGTTATTCAACTGAGAAAATAATCTATGAGTTTTACCTCCCTTGGCCTTTCTGAACCGATCCTTAAAGCTATTGAAGCACAAGGTTACGATAAGCCATCACCAATCCAAGAGAAAGCCGTACCAGCTGTCCTAACGGGCAAAGATGTTATGGCCGCTGCTCAAACAGGTACAGGTAAAACTGCAGGCTTCACGCTACCTATTCTTGAAATCTTATCAAAAGGCACTCGCGTACGTCAGAATCAAGTTCGTGCGCTTGTGTTAACTCCAACTCGTGAACTTGCTGCGCAAGTGAATGGCAGCGTAGTTAAGTACGGTATTAACTTACCTTTGACTTCTACCGTTGTGTTTGGTGGCGTGAAAATTAACCCTCAGATGCAAAAATTGCGTAAAGGTAGTGATGTGCTGGTGGCAACACCGGGTCGTCTACTTGACCTATACAACCAAAATGCAGTGCGTTTCGATCAACTAGAGATCCTAGTGCTAGACGAAGCGGACCGTATGCTAGACATGGGTTTCATCCGTGACATCCGTAAGATCTTGGCTTTCTTACCTAAGAAACGTCAGAACCTACTGTTCTCTGCGACTTTCTCTGATGATATCCGTAGCTTGGCAAAAGGCCTGGTGAATAACCCAGTTGAGATCTCGGTAAGCCCTGCAAACTCTACGGCGAAAACCGTTGAGCAAAGCATCTACCCAGTAGATAAAAAGAAAAAGAGCGCAATGCTAGCGAAGCTAATCAAAGACAATGATTGGCGACAAGTACTGGTATTCAGCAAAACAAAACACGGTGCTAACAAGCTTGCTCGTTTCCTTGAAGAGCAAGACATCACTGCTGCGCCTATTCACGGTAACAAGAGCCAGGGCGCGCGTACCAAAGCCTTAGAGAACTTCAAAACGGGTAAGGTTCGAGTGCTTGTAGCGACAGACATCGCAGCACGTGGTATCGATATCCCACAACTGCCTCAAGTGGTTAACTTCGACCTTCCTCATGTATCAGAAGACTATGTACACCGTATTGGTCGTACAGGCCGTGCTGGTGAAGTGGGTAAAGCTATCTCATTAGTTTGTGCTGATGAAGTGGGTGAACTGTTCGGTATTGAGCGCCTGATTCAACAAGTGCTAGAGCGTCGTGAACTTGAAGGCTTCTCGCCAGTAAACAAGCTGCCAGAGTCTCGTTTGGATACACGTCCAATCAAGCCTAAGAAGCCGAAGAAAGCGAAACAACCACGTGAACATGCAGACGGTCAACGTTCTGGTGACAACGCTCGTGGTCACAAGCCAGCAGGCAAGAACAAGCGTCACGTACCGGGTACAGGTTCTGCGCCAAAGCGTAAGCCAACATCTGGTAAGAAACCTGCTGAAAATAACGCAGCAGCGGGCGAAGACAAGTCTGTAAGAAACAACGGCAGCAACTTCAAGCGCGGTAGTGCAGGCAATAAGCCTTCTGCGAACAAAGCAGGTAACCAAAACACTTTAAGCAAGCCAAGCGGTGCGGGTAAAGCAAACGGTTCTGGCAAGCCAAAAAGCTCAGGTCAGTCAAACAATACAAGCAAGCCAAACAACGCGGGTAAACCAGCAGGCAAACCTAAGAAGTCAGGTTACGGTGGCAGCTATGGCCCAAGCAAGTCATCGAATAAGCCTTCGACAAACAAACCGTCTCGAAGCCGCTCTAAGCCAGCTCCTCAGAAGTAATCTTTTCTGAGATATTGAAAGAGCAACGAACGAGAGTCGCTTTATAAAAAGGCGTCTCGTTGACTAAGTTCTTTCTGTCATAGAAATCGAATAAACGCGAATATTGAATCTCAATGTTCGCGTTTTTTTATGCCTGTTATTTTGCAATTTGAGAGTGTGGTAGGTGAGGGTAAAACTGTTGAATCTATTGATAAATTGGACTTTAGAGGAAGAGTAACGAATCTTTAATGATTTTTTAATAACAACATAATCACTAGCGTTTTTGTGGGTTTTTGCAATTTGCAATTCCAGTTTGCAAAACAAACAAGAATTTACGGCTAATACGTGTCCAGATGCGTAGTAAATACGTGTTTTAAAAGTTGGCACGTATGCTGCATTAGTAATGGTGACCCTTCTTAAGCCGAGGGTCACCTAGCCAACTGACGTTGTTAGTGAACCTTTATTGTTCACACAAAATATATGACCAATCACCCTTTTGTGATTGGTTTTTTTTGCCTGAATTTTAGGTTCTATTTGTTTTATTGCTTTTTACTAATGGTCGTTGCTCTATTAAAGCCAATCAGGCCAAATCAAAGCTAACCAGACAAAATAAGTAGAACACAATAATTGCTTATCATGCTCGCACCTCAATTGCTTTAACACTCACCACACTTTGAGTAACAGCTTGGTTGGCGTGGGCATTCTCCGCCTCTGGAGCAGATAAGCCTCGCCTCTGTCTCTATCCCACGTTCAATCCAATTTATATTTAGAATCTTGGCTATTGTCGTGAGATCTTTCTTGATGTTACGCGGTATTGCTACAGAGCCGCCATTGTTGACGCATGACGCTTTAAGCTGCTCTGCTATTTCTCTCGAATTACCGCCTTGAGCATCAATCGCAGGGTTGAGATCTATACCAGCACACAAAACGCGATTGTTACCCGCTGGATCCGTCATATTGATGGATTCACAGCAGTAGATTCTTGGCTCATCACCCACATTCAAAATGGAGATTTGAGCAGAGCTACCCGCTCTAGGTTCAGATAATCGACGGAACACGGCCCAATGTTGACATGGGTCAGCGACCGTTCTCATATTCCCCCAAGGAAGTGGAATCCCGTTCCCGCGGTATACCGCCTTGAGTTTCCCCGGTCCATAAGCATCAAAGTAGTGCCAGTGAGGGTAGGGCGATACTACCGTCATTCGACGCATCGCAACAGAGGGGGAAACCCCTGCTCTTTTGTGAACGTCGATTTCGTAACCAGTACGATCAAGAAGTTGTCGGAATGGGACTTTCGGGCATAACAGCGCGCCAGCAAAGAAGCTAGATTCAAAATCACGCCATGCTTGAAGAATGTCTTGAGAGTTGAGTTGGGAAGAGCCTGACACTTGGTTGTCGTCCCATGTGTTGTTATTGCCAACAGACAACACACTCTTTAATCCTTCTTTGCTATGCAAAATGCAATGGCCGATATAAACCGACAGATCGTATTTCAGACGAGTTGGGTACTCTTTAAGAATCTCGTTTAAGAAAATCGTACCTGGGGGTTCAAAGAACGAGGTCACTAACTGCTTGGCGTTGATGCCTAGCTCATCGACCACATCTTGCGGTGTGCGTGTTACCCAGCGGATATTGATTCCAAGCGTTCTCGCGATGTCTATGAGGTCTTCTACGCTGAGGTTGAGGCGTTTTAGGCCAACTTCCTCTGCAGCACGCTCAAGGTCAGGGAAGTGGTTCTGATTGCTCTCTTGGTGTGCTCGAATCAATAGATGTGCAAACTGGCGACCAGAGATACCAGTTTGTGACAACATCTCGGGTATGGCAATTTGCAGGATGTCGTTGGAGAAAAGAAAGCTAGGCTCGAGCGCCATACCGCTTATCCCGCCGCGATTCCCTTTATCTGGAGCTATGGCTTGTTGTTCTGATTCGTCGTCGAGAAACCACGTAGGGTTCTTCTGAAAGACCTGCGCGATCACTTCCAGCATGTCGATGCTTGGCACCCGCTTTCCACGTTCAATCATTGAAAGGTAAGAAACGGAAGGCGCGTATTCTGGGTTGATTCTAATACAACGCGCAGACAGGTCTTCCATCGTTAAATGGTTACGCTTCCTAAGGTTACGTATTTTCGTACCTAGGAAATGTGACTGACGAACTAAACTTTTTGACAAGGCCATATTTGTAAAATTCACATTGTAAAATTTTTGTTGTGAAATTGTATGTAAAAAACCGCTAATCTACAAACTAAGCAATTCACAAAATGACAAATAAATTAAACGTTAGTTTGGAATAATTGCTCTAGGACACATTTTTGCGTTACAAATCGGTGGCTTTCACCGGACTGGTCAAGAGGGAAAGACTATGAATATGCTTACATTCGATAAAACAGAAATCCAAAAACAATCAAAGCCATTTATCGCTGAAGCTGTCTTTGCCGTGGAGACAATCAGCGCAAACCAGCAAACTGAAAAGCAAGTGAAAGCAAAGCAATTGCTTGACCGCCTGTTCCCACTGGAACATGGCTCACACCAAGACGTAACGAGCTACGTAGTCGATTACCGCCATATCATGGCTTACTTTAAAGATGGTCAACACAGCGGCCTGAAGCACCCTAAGCAGTTTGTGGCTTACATGGGTGAGAAGAGTGACCCAGACTCAATCTTGTTCCGCGATGGCAGTGGAAGTCACCTAGAAGTGATGTTTGGTTGTCACAAAGGGACGGGTTGCATTGAGCTCGTAGAGATTGATGACATTCAGTTAGAGTCGTGCACGACCTTCGGTCAATCTCCAACAGAAACAACGAGCTCTACATTACATCAAGAGACTATCGCAGCAATGCGTCACTGGATCAGCCTGGTAAAAGGTGACGAGAAAGGAAAACCAAAAGCGTGCAGTGAAGATAAAGAGTTCAGAGCCAAGAGTGGTGAAGATTACTGCCTGAATTACTGCTTCCAGATTTAACGGTGATTCCTAAGTAACAAACCAGTTTATACAGCTAAAGAAAAAGCCCCAAAGATGATGTCTTTGGGGCTTTCTAGTTTCAATACGAGCCGACTAATATGTCGAAAAGAGCACTGATGGTGTCTTACAAAGGCATGACTCGGTTACGACCCAGTGATTTCGCTTCATAAAGTAGCTTATCAGCGCGTTCGATCAGCGACTGTGCTGATTCACCCGGTTCAAGTTCGGCCACCCCAAACGATGCGGTGATATTACCAACTTGCTGACCGCTGCGACGATCTTTGATTGACAGCTTTTCTAGAGAGCGGCGGTTGGTGTCAGCGAGTTGACGAGCAATACGCACAGATTTGTTTGGCACAATGAGTGCGAACTCTTCGCCGCCGAAGCGATAAGCAGAAATACCTTCACGACAACTTAGTTTAAGTTTGCGAGCTATTCCTTTCAGAACCATATCGCCAAACAAGTGACCGTAAGTGTCGTTGAAATTTTTAAAGTGGTCGATATCGAGAAGAATCAAACACAGAGATTGTTGCGCTTCACATAAGGTTTCTATATCACGGTCGAAAGAACGACGGTTATACAGTGTGGTTGTGCTATCAAAAAGCGCGTCTTTCTGAACTTCGACAAGTTGGCTTTTCAGCTTAGTGATTTCTGACGTAGCCGAGTTCAGCTGCGAGTTTAAAAACTGAGTAGAGTGACGAATATGACGAGATTCAGAAACCAGCTGACGAACCAGAGTCATCACTTCATCGATAGATAAGCTTTCGTTATCAACACGAGCCAAGTCCTCGAAGCTTTTGTCGATCATGTCAGAGAAAGCAGAGGTATCGGTAAGTGTGTCGTTCATCGAGTTCGACACTTCAGAAACTAACAGTTCTAAATTCGCGCGAAGGTCATTGATATTGGTTTCGGATTTGCTGGCAACGTAATTGTTGTAAAGCTGTTCACCAACGGCAGGAGGGCAGATACCGTAGTGTTCTAAAATACCATCCATGTCTTGAGTTAGCTGTGGGATAGCATTGTCGACATAGGTGTACCAAAGTGCGTAATTTGCCGGTGTGGTAGACACCCTGTTCTTCATCATAAGAGGCACCGCTTTTTTTAGATTTGCGGTGGATTTCTGAAATTCGTCTTTCTTCATTATTTTTACTGCAGGTACCAAACTAACTAAAGCCACTTGTGGACAAGGTTAGCGGATTTCGAAGGTCTTTGCTTTAAAAATTATATAATTAATGGATGAGGGTTGGATAAAACACTCATTTTTATTATGAATACCGATTGCGTATTCATAACTTACATCTAATGGATTGTTCTTTAACCATATTTTTGGTTATTCATTTTGGAACATAGGTGAGGTTTTAGATGAAAAGCTCAACTAAATTTCTGGGTTGTGGTGCATTGAAGCTTGGGGTGATGTTCTTAGCTTAGAACCTGTATGAACAATTGGATCTGGACCTTTGAACGATACAATTTGATTCGCAAGAGGGGTAGAGAATGAAGCGTGTAACGAAAGAAAGGAATAGGGGGGGATTTATGAGTAGATATAAAAAAGCGCCGATAAAAATCAGCGCTTTAAAATTCTTTTTAGCTAAAAGCTAATTATTGAGCAACAACGTTTGCTGCTTGTAGGCCTTTTTGACCGTTTTCAACTTCGAAAGAAACCTTTTGGCCTTCTTTCAGAGTTTTGAAGCCTTCAGAAACGATAGCACGGAAGTGTACGAATACGTCAGCGCCGCCGTTGTCTTGAGAAATGAAGCCGAAACCTTTCTCTTCGTTAAACCATTTTACAGTGCCAGTATTTGTGTTAGACATAATTTGTCCCTTATTCATAAATTTTCTAAATTGTTGATTGCATTACTGCAATGCGCTGATAATTGAATTATTTAATATTGCTAAGAAATAAGGAAAAACTACTTACAAAAACGGGTAACGATTTTACATGTCAATTTTTTACTATTCATCTAACTTAAATAACTCCGGCTAACAGAGCGAGAGCATGTTAACACAGTCTTTTGAGATGTACACACATTGATTGCGAAATCTGTGCTTTTTTTGTCATACCGTGCGAATGTACAAAAAATACACTGAATTAGTGATAGTTTTGTCGCTCCGCCAACACAACAAAAGGAAGCATCTCAGCTTCCTTTTCTTCATTAGTATAGACGATATTAACGCTTGAAGTTGATATCTTCTGTTTGAGCTAAGTTAATTTTTGTTTTAGCTGGCTGAGTCTCTGCAATCACCTTACCGTGGCGCACTGAATACTGCACTGGTACTTGGCGACGCACTGCATCAAAGCCATTGTCAGCAGGAAGAATCAGTAGGCTACCTGGCTTACCTTCTTCGATACCGAAGTTGTCTTGGATGTTCAATGTGCGAGCCGAGTTTTTACTTATCAAATCAAGCGAGTTGTTGATTTGGTCGTAGCCCATAACCTGTGTTACGTGCAGTCCCATGTGCAGAACTTGAAGCATGTTTGCTGTACCCAGTGGGTACCATGGGTCAAACACGTCATCGTGGCCAAAACAAACGTTGATGTTTGCTGCTAGCATCTCTTTCACTCGAGTCACACCACGGCGTTTCGGGTAATCGTCGAAACGGCCTTGTAAGTGAATGTTCACTAACGGGTTTGCCACGAAGTTGATACCAGACATTTTCAATAGGCGGAACAAGCGAGATGCGTAAGCACCGTTGTAAGAACCCATTGCCGTCGTGTGGCTTGCTGTTACCTTTTCACCCATCTCAAATTTATGAGCAAGGGCTGCCAGTGTTTCAACAAAACGAGATTGTTCGTCGTCGATTTCGTCACAGTGAACGTCGATCAGACAGTCGTACTTGCGCGCAAGCTCGAACACGTAATGCAGAGATTCAACACCGTATTCACGAGTGAATTCGAAGTGAGGGATTGCACCAATAACGTCAGCGCCGATCTTCACTGCTTCTTCAAGCAACTCTTTGCCGTTAGGGTATGAAAGAATGCCTTCCTGAGGGAATGCAACGATCTGAATGTCGACCCACTCTTTCATCTCTTCACGAACTTCAACCATCGCTCTTAATGCAACTAATGTTGGGTCAGATACGTCAACGTGAGTACGCACGTGTTGAACACCGTTAGCGATCTGCCATTTCAGTGTTTGCTTCGCACGCGATTTCACGTCTTCAATTGATAGCAGTTCTTTGCGCTCCGCCCAACGCTCAATACCTTCAAACAAAGTGCCAGAGATGTTCCAGTTAGGCTCACCAGCGGTTTGAGTGGTATCTAGGTGGATGTGCGGTTCACAGAACGGTGTAACTGCAATGCCACCTTCAGCATCAAGGATGTCACCTTGATGATTGATTTGTGCGTCATTATCGAGAATGCGAGAAAATTGACCATTTTCGATCAGAATCTGTTTCAAGCCCTCTTGGTCTTGAAGTTTCGCGTTCTTGATTAATAAGGTTGTCATAGTGTGTCCTTAAGCGGCCTGAGATTTCAGAGCTTTTTTGTTCAATAGAGGATTAAGCACGAGGTAACTGATTGCACCACCTAACACGGCGTTCAAAGGAACAACGCCAGGAAGGAAGTGACCAGCGGCTACGCCTGTTGCTACCGCGATAATGCCAGCCCAATTAACGGTTTGGAACTCTGCATTTGCAAAATCTTTGTAACGTTTACGGTTCGCGAAGAAGTCAGCGATGATTACGCCACCGATTGGTGGAATCGCCAACGATAGGAAGGTTAACCAACCTACGAAGTTGTTGTACAACCAAAGCGCGAAAATCGTACCGATGATGCCGTTAATGATAGACATTGTAGTACTTGAGCGACCAGTGATGTTAGATAAACCAAGGCCAGATGCATAAAGTGCGTTTTCATTGGTTGTCCAGATGTTCAAGCCAAGCACGATAATCGCTGGAAGTAGCAGCCCTTGTGCAATCATCACATCTGAAATGTCTGATTGGCCTGTCGCTGCTGCACCGGCTGCGCCGAAGATAAACATCAGTGAGTTACCGATGAAGAATGCCACCATTGTGATTAATACTGCGCTCGCTGGCTTTTTACCAAAGCGAACAAAATCGGCCGTTAGCGTACCCGCACTAACAAATGAACCCACAACCATCGCTAAAGCAACAGAGAAGTCCATTGGCGTTTCTGGCTTGATAAGTTGTAACTGTTCTAAACCACCGACACTGTCTACTGCTGTCAGTACTGAGTAACCACCTAGAATCGCGATAGCAGGAACGGCAACCGCTGAAAGTACCATTAGCGCTTTAATGCCGAAGTACACCGTACCTGTCATCAAAAGGCCTGACACAATAATCAAAGTGTTGGTATCAATGCCCGTCGCTTTCTGTACCGGAATTGCGAACATTGCTACACCTACGCCAAACCAACCGACTTGTGTACCACCAAGTAGAGCAGAAGGAAGCCATGAGCCTTTTGTACCGAAAGAGAAACGCGCTAGGAGGTGAGTAGAGAGGCCAGTAGATGAGCCGATGTAGCCAAGAAAAGAAGTGTAAATACCAAGAATTAGGTTACCGATGAGAACGGCGAGGAAGAAATCGTTGAATGAGAGGCCTGTCCCGAGTGAACCACCTGTCCACATACTTGCAGAGAAGAAAGTGAGTCCAAGCATTACCATGGTGAGTGAAGCGACTCCTTTCCTAGCCGATGTAGGAACCGGCCCTAGACTGTAGTTATTATCAGCAGCCATTTTTTACCTCCGCAAATGATCAAAATTAAAATTAACGGTCGCCGTATTGCAGGCAAACGTGCGCATTATGGTGATATAAATCACATAGTCAATGCTAATTTTGTCAATAAAGGCACTTGAGAATCAATTATCACCTTAAATCTTTTGTAAAACATAAGGTTATTTTCTTCATTTATTTCATGAAAATAAATAGAAAACGTTTTCTATAGCGTGTTGAATATCTGCTATCGATAGTTGGCTATGAATGTTGATTATTATGCGATTGAATGGGTGTCTGTATCGAGAGGGGACTGGTTAGCCAAACGACAGGCAAAAAAATAGCCAATCGCAATAACCGCAATTGGCTTATATATTTTGTGAACAAGAATAAGGTTCACTAACAACGTCAGTTGGCTAGGTGACCCTCGGCTTAAGAAGGGTCGATATATACATTGCAGGTAGCGTGCCAACTTTAAAAACCACGAATATAGGCTGTTTAATAGCAATTCGGTGCGTATTTGGGCGTTTTATTCGCGTTTTAGAATTACCCTGTCGCATTATGCAATTGCGATTTGCAATTTAATGCTAGTGTAGGGTGATCTAGGTGGTGGTGATCTAGTGTCGCGATGAGATGAACACAGCACGTTCCTGAGTTCTTTACCTTCTATGGACTCTCCTACGCCTAAAAACATGGAATTTTAAGTAACTAAGTAACTAAGTAACTAAGCAACCGAGCAAAAAAAGCCCGTGCGATCTGAGATCACACGGGCTTTGCCTTGTTTTGCCTATCAGGCGTGTTAGATAGAGTAGAAGAAGTACAGCTGAGACTTCATTCGAATGATGATCCCACGTATTACATCTAGGAACGCCATGAAGCTAATTGGCTTCTCACCACTCACCCATGCTAAACCGACAGAACCAACAGGAATATCGTAGCCTTCTGCTTCATCGATCTTTAAACGCACAAAGTGGTGCTTATTCTGAAGGTTTCGACCTGTGGTGACACGCACCTGTTCATCGATACCGAGCAAGCTCGCCTGTGCTTCACCCGTTGCCTCAACAATACCTTCTACGGTTGCCGAGAATATCTTGCCAGGGTAAACCGCCGTCGCAAACTCTGCAGGTTGACCAACTTTGATGTTACGAATCGCTTGGTGGTTAACTCGCATCAACACGTACTTCTCTTCGGTGTACATTTGAATACGAGGCATCATTGAAACACGCTGACCTTCACGAAGAATAAAGTTAGTCACAAAGCCATCCGTCGGAGCTGTGACTTTAGTGCTGTTCAGGTCCCATTGTGCTTGAGCCAATGTTGCTTTCGCTGAATCCACCTCTGTTTGCTTTTTACTAACGTTGGTTTCGGCTTTGTGAATGTCGAGCTTCGCGTTTTCTGCATCGACTTCTTTCTTGCTCAGTTGAGATTCCAACGTAGTCACATTGTGAGTCGCCAGATCTACCTTTGCCGTTTGTTGGTCGATGTCAGTTTCAGTAATCGTGTGTTGTACGACACTGTTTTGCTTCTGGTAACGATCAAGCGTTTTCGATTGCAGTACTAAGTCTGTTTTTGCTGACTCTATCTGTGCAATTGAAGCTTTGATGTCTTCTAGCGCCGAACGGTAGCTGACTTTAGCAATGCTGACTTCTTGGCGAGCCGTGTCTAAAGCGACCTCAGCTGACTCAAGTTGAACACTTGCTTTGTCTCTTGCAATCACATATTTGGTGTCGTCAATCTCATAGATCAGTTGCCCTTCTGTCACATCCTGGTTTGGATGGATATGGACTTTCGTTGTTTTGCCCGACACATTGGTGGAGTCTGGACGCAATTGAATGTGCGGAGACTGAACAACCGAACCACCCGATAAATCCATCGGCGTAAAGTTGAGTAGGCCGACCCATACAAACAATAACCAAGATGTACCACCTAGGTACGCAAACGCTTTGGTGCCTTTATTCCAAGGCATACCAACCAGTCTAAGTAAATAAATGAACAGTGCCCAAATGGCTAAGCCTTCTAACATGCTTGGCTCTCCTCATCTTGCTTGTCGGTCGTAGCCTGTTCCTTCGGTGCTGCCGGAGATTTCCATGTGTCTCTTAGGTTGATGATGGCTTTTTCCATATCAACAAATGCCAAGATTACCGCGAGTACCCATACCCAATGCCATACAAAACCAATCCATGTTAATGCGGTAATCAAACCGAGCTGGTGATGATCTTTACTGTGAGCTTTATTGATTGGTAATTCATGCACACGCCAGAACCCGTAACATGCTGCCGCGATAGTTGCGACCAACACTACACCAGCTACTACGTGTAGTGCAGTATCTGCGCCTGTTCCGACAAATGGGACACTAAGTAAACTCATTGATAAACCCTAGGTTAAATTGAGCGCCGAGTGTGATTGATATCAGATTTATAGGTTGCAAATTTACTAATTACTTTAATAATTAGCTCTATATGATTTGATCTGTAATTTGGATTTCGAGGCTTAGTAGCAAATGAACAATTGTAACTTCCTAAGAGCACTAGGAATTTTAGGTGTATATCAGTATGCGGCGGCCAATCGTGACTTAGATATGGACTCTTTGGGTATTCCAAAGTCAGTATTTGCTAACGCGATGAACCTGATTCCAGTGAATGAAGTGGACCAATGGTATGGCTTACTCGAACAGAAAACCCGCGACCCTGACATCATTTTGAAGCTGGCTGATAGAGTGGATATTGAAAAGTTAGGGCCACTGGCTAACTGGTTTTTCTCTGGTCATGACCTTGCTTCTGCGATTCGTCGAGTCAATATTGGGTTGCACTGTTTACAGTCGGGGGCTTTCTTGTATGGCGCGCAAGTTGGGACACTTATTAAATGGTGTTATGACAACCCTGAGTATTCTGAAGTTGGTAAAGTACATGACTCAGTGCGTATAGCGATCTTTATGATGAAGATCCTAAGGCGTTATCTAGGGCCCGACTTCAAGCCAGCAGCGGTATCCATTGCAGGCTATCGTGAGAATACTGAGCTTTATCACGAGTACTTTGGGTGCAATATCCAGTGGGGACAACCACGCACAGAGGTTTGGATTCCAAGTAAACTGAGGTTATCCATTAATCAGTCTCCGGCGGCAGGTAAAATGAGCTTGGCGATGAACTTCCACGATTTAGACAATTACCTCAACATGCCAGATGCAGGTGATGAACATAAAGTGACTTATGAGATGATCAACTACAGTCGTCATTTTGGCCTTCCTACGTTACATAAAGTATCCAGTTTATTAGGGCTTTCTGAGCAGCAGTTTCAACGCCGTTTGCATAAGTTGGGCGTCAACTTTTCCACCATCATGGGTTATGCACTGAGCAATGTCGCCGTGGAACTGTTGAGCTATAAACTCCCGGTCGAAGAGGTCGCGAAACGTTTAGGCTACACCAATGTGGCAAGCTTTAATCGAATGTTTAAAAAGCACCGTGGCTTAACGCCTAAGCAATATGTTGAACGATTTTGGACGGATCTATAGGTTATGTTAATAGGCCAAGCTTCGCTTTTGTAATAAGCCTGATAAGTAAACCGCAGCCCAAGTGCTTAGAATGAAAGGTGCTGTTAATGGCAGCAGTGCCAAGGTGTGAAAGCCTAGAGTAATAAGGCAACTCAACAGAATACCTAAGATGACGAATGGCCAAGCTATTCTTGGGTAAAGCACTAGAGCCAAGGTTGCAAGAATCGCGTTGTAACTATAAAGACCTTGCTTGATCAGTTCTTTGTCAGCACCAATCAGAGAGCTAAATAGGGTACTGATCAACACCGCAAGCAGCATCCAAACAGCGTGCTTTATGCTATTCAGTGCGATTGCGACCAAGATAACCAATCCGGACAATTCATTATTGATAAAGCTGACTTGGCTGATCCCTTTTAGCATGGTCACCACAAACGTTGGTAAGTCGGTTCCTGCATCTGTGCCGATATCAATGAGTGGCATTAACGCAATGCTGGATGTTGAAAATGCAGAAAGCTCGAAGGTTGATCGGACAACATAAATTCCCCAAGAGGTGATAACAAAGGCACTGGTGTAACCGCGGTACTTTTTAAAGCTAAACACTATCTTAGCGATTGGAACTATCAGTAGGGCACTGAAGGCCGTCACAACAGCCAGCATTGGTGTGACTCCAAAGAAGTTACCAATGAACAACCCGATCAGTGCACCATTTAAGGCATACATACCACTATTAAGATCATGAGCTGTTTTGCTGTTGGTGTTAATGCTGTTATGGATAAAGCGAGCTAATGTGTAACTGCAACTGGCACCAAGTAAAGTAAGACAAGCCAGTGGAATGGATTCAATAGAGATAGCTAACAATAACAGAAGGGATGTTACGACAGATGGTGTGAAATAGACTTGCCCAATACCATTGAGCAAGCCTTGAAGTGGAAGAATGTCCTTATTCGTGTTCATCATCTGGTGACAGAATTTCATTATGTTAAATTTTTGATACGCCAGATTGTATACAACTATTCTTGGTTGACCATCTTCGTGTGTTAATTCTGATACCAACGTTCACCATAGGCTTGTTGATAATCTGGCTTTTCAATGATTCCTTCGTGTTCTGGTACTGTTTCTAGTGGCCCAACAACGGTTCGGTAAGGTAATACGCCGGCCCAAACGGGAACGTCCATATCAGCTTTGTCATCATTCACACCATGCTTACCAATTTTTACCGATGCTTCGGTTAGTGGAATCGCCAGTAACTCGGTGGCGGTGAGCTCTTTTTCGTTACTCAGCCTAACCTCATCGGTTCTTCCCGGTGCTATCTGCTCAATGAAGATGTTCAACAAGCGATCCTTTTCTTGGTTGTCATCAATGACTGAAAAAGAGCCGAGTACCACTGCAGAACGATAGTGCGCACTGTGATGGAATGCAGAACGAGCCAACACCCAACCATCGAACAGAGTGAACGTTAAACAGGTTGGTTCTCCTTTCTTTAAGCTCTTTAGCAAGCGACTGTTTTTGGCGCCATGAATATAGACCATGTCATCCACTCGCCAAGCAAGCATAGGGATAACCATCGGACCGTGTTCGCCTTGCAATGCAATGTGTGCGATTAAGCTTTCATCAATAATCTGATGCAGCTTCTCTTGTTCAAATACGGCTTTGTGAGCCCCTTTTTTAATCGTGGTTCTTTTCGTGTTAGATAACATAATCGCTCCTTAATCATTGCCTTTTGATTAATGTAGCGATTAACTGGTCTATTAAATAGAGCCACTTTTAAACACTATTTGGATCCAGTTATGCAGCCTATTGATGTCGGTGACCTACAGTTAGATGAGCAACACGACACGCGCCAAACCGCCTTGTTTCATGCGATCCGAGAGAAGATCGTTCAAGATTTATGGAGCAAAGGCAGTAAGTTACCCTCAACACGTAAGTTGGCCGTAGAACTGTCGGTAAGCCGAAATACGGTGATCTATGCGTATGAACAGTTAGTCACGGAAGGCTACATCGAGAGCAGACAAGGCTCAGGTTTTTACGTGTCAGTTGAACAGCCGGAGCATTTTCTTAGTTTGTCTCAATCGAGCTATATTCA
Source organism: Vibrio pomeroyi (assembly GCA_041879425.1). NCBI lineage: Bacteria > Pseudomonadati > Pseudomonadota > Gammaproteobacteria > Vibrionales > Vibrionaceae > Vibrio > Vibrio pomeroyi. The sequence continues at coordinate 1,710,065 of CP090855.1, forward strand.
GAATTCACATGACTTGAGTACAAAGCCTGATGCATCAAGTGGTGCGAGAGTGACACCTAATGATATCAACCGCAGTTTTGCGCCGGGTGTCCCTGATCTGGATGCATTCCCGTTTGCCAAATGGCAGAGACTGTTGCAACGTCATGCTACGCGGCAGAACATCGCGGGCAACCAAGACGTTCAAGGCAGTTTGGTCTTGAGGGAAGCACTCAGCGGTTACCTCGCAAGTAGCCGTTCGGTTCGTTGTCATGCTGATCGAATTATTATCACCGCCGGTGCTCAGCAAGCTATTTCGATAGGTTTAATGGCGACGTTAGCGATGGGCGACCAAATCCTTGTTGAAGAGCCGGGCTATCGACAGGTGCATAAAATTATTGACCTGTTGAAGCTCGAACTTGATGGTGTGCGTGTTCGTGAAAAGGTCGGCCTTGATATTGAAAAAGTGCTCTCCAGCAACGCCAAAGCTTTGTATGTCACGCCAAGCAATCAATACCCAATGGGTACAACACTTAACACCGAACAACGCCTTAAACTGATTGACTGGGCCAACAAAAATCAGTCTTGGATTATTGAAGATGACTACGACAGTGAGTTTCAGTTTGCACATCGCCCTTACACCAGTATGCAGGGCTTGGCGGGTAAACTTGGGTTTGATGACAGGATTATCTATGTCGGTTCACTGAGTAAAGTCATGTTTAACGGCCTGCGATTAGGTTACTTGGTTGTGCCTGAACATTTGGTGGCGAGATGTCTCGAGATTAAAGATGCACTCACAGGAGATACCGCCGCACATACACAAGAAGCATTGGCTGACTTTGTTCATGAAGGCGACTTGCTGAGACATATCAGAAAGATGCGTCGCTCATACAAACTCAAGTACGAAGCGATGATAGAAGCGATTCAAAGTGGGTTTCATGGTGATCTTGAAGTGATCAGTCAAGCTGCAGGGTTACATGTGACTGTGAAGTGGTCGAACGGAATATCAGAACAGGAATGGAGTCGAAGAGCTGAACTTGAGAACATCATTATACGACCGTTCGATTTCTATGAATATGGCTCAAGTGATGATCGAGATTGGAGTGGGGCGGTACTGGGCTTTGGTAATATCCGCTTGAGTGACATAAAGCCGAAGATCAAACAGATCGCTCGGCTTTTTTATCAGTGATATCGGAGAGGCTATTTATAATTTATCGACAAGCTACAACTTGTCGATAGAAACGGTGGGTTTACCCAACCACTTCTTCCAAGGGAGTGACAATGTCACAAAAATAGTCACCGCATACAACATCGACCAACTTAGGCAGATAAACACTAATGTACAGATAACCAATGAAACCATTGCTGTGTATCTGGAAATGCCAGTCAACAGTCGGCAAGCCGCTAACATCGCAAGTAGATAAACCAGAACGAAAATACCGTTGGCGAGTTTAAGAAAGAATTCAAGATCCAAGTTAGACAACTCGCCAATCACACATGAGACAAGCGCGATGAAACCAATCGCCAAAGTTGGGTAAAGAGGCACACCACGGCTATTAAGTTGCGCCATTTTACTTGTCGGGCTGTGTTGGCGAGCTTGAGCCCAGATCATGCGAGACAAGCTTTGGGTATAAAGGTTTAGGCTCGCAAAACAAGCAAAGAAACCCAGTACACTGATGACCGTTTTGAAGCCATTGCCAAACAGTTGCTCTGTCACCCATGGAATCGATGCAGCATCAAATTCAGCGGACCCATAAGCCCCAAGTTTAAGAATGACCACTGAACAAGCCCAATACACTAGACCTGCGACGAAACACCCTGCAATGATGGCGATCGGAAAATCGCGCTGTGGATTCTTAAATTCCTCTCCCATGTGAGCAAAGGCTTCTATCCCTACAAAGCACCAAAACATCACCGCCAATGCCGCGCCGATAGACCACATCGAGTCGGATGAGATAGAGGGAATCGCAACGTCTGCAACGGTGATATCAGCTTTCCAAACAAAAGCACTGACCAAGGCAAAAATCGACAATGCAATTACGGTTTGCAGACGACCAGAAGACTTACTGCCCATCAAGTTGACGGCAATCAGCAGGGCTACAGTAAAGGATTGAGCACCGAGCGGTGTGTCGAGAGGCGAAGGTAATAGTTGTTGCGCAAAGCCGCCCGCTAATGCAATCGCAGCGGGAATGCCGACAGGAATAACACTCACAAACAACCAAGCAACACTCGTTTCTAAACGTTCGCTGAACGCTTGGCGTACAAAATAGGCGGTGCCGCCAGCATTAGGGTAGCGTTTCCCTAATGCTGCAAAGGTAAGGGCGATTGGGCAAATGGCGATAAACAAGATTAACCATGCCAGCAGCGACAACTGACCTGCGATACCTGCAGCGATAGCGGGAATCATAAATAACCCAGTACCCAGCAAGGTCGTAGAGAGTTGTCCAATTCCGGACATTAGCGTGATTTCTTGTTTGAGTTGTGTCATTCGCTCTCCTAGCTTTTGGTGCTTATTCTGGGATGGGTAATACTGAGATTGAAAGCATACATTGTCGACATCAATAATACAGCTAGCGAAACGTCGTAAGACACCGCCATTTTGACGGTATTAATCCATTTAAGCGTGAAAATGTCGGTTGTCATAATGGCTGTTATAAGTCGGAAAGTTGTGTCAAATTAGGCGTTATAAATAGAACAATAAGTGGAAAGAATCAAAAGCATGGATAAATTTGATCGCCAGATTTTGGATATTCTCAAAACCAACGCTCGATGCTCAGTGAGCGATATCGCCCGAGATGTGAGCCTCTCGCGCTCGGCAGTGAACGCCAGAATAAAAAAACTGGAAAGCGACAAAGTGATTACGGGTTACTGCGCTCAAGTGACAGAACCCAATCAAACGAAGAATGTGTGCGCTTATATTTTGCTGAAATTCGACATGTCGAGCAGCGACCATAGTTGTGAATCTTACGCGCAACGAATCGAGAGTATTGATGGTGTGCAATGGTGTCACTCGATCAGCGGTGAGACCGATATGATGCTGTATGTTGAAGTAGAAAGCATGGAGCGTTTAAATCAAGTTCGCGACCAACTGCAAAGCTATCCTGATCTGCGTCACCTAATGACTCATACTGTGCTGACCGAGTTTTTTAATAAACTGAATCCGACGGTACATTCATGTTAGGCAATATTAATTTAAACCTACTGCGTTCACTGCATGTGCTTCTTGAAGAGTGTCATGTAAGCCGTGCGGCTCAACGTCTGCATATCACCCAGTCTGCGGTCAGCCGTCAGCTTAGTCAGCTTAGAGATTTGTGTGGTGATCCTTTGTTGGTTCGTGATGGTAACAAACTGGTTCCTACCAATCGTGCTCTACAGCTCAAAGACAAGCTCGATGACTTGCTTAGTGAGTTTGACCACCTGTTAGATGATAAGCCATTTGAGCCGCAAGATTGGCACGGTGAGTTGGTGTTAGCTTCGAGTGATTATGTCGCTCAGTATATTTTGCCTGTGATTGTGGCTGAGGTATCTGCCGAAGCGCCGAACATCAATTTGGCGTATCGATTATGGCAACCAAGCTACCTTGAAGCGCTCAATGAGTCGGGCATTCACTTAGCTTCGAGTATGTTTCCTCAAAAGCCAGACCACGTGTCGAGCATGAAGCTTGGTGAAGACAAGTCTGTGTGTTTGATGCGTAGATCTCACCCGTTAGCTCAACAATCGACTCTGAGTGCCCAAGACATCGTCAATTATTCACACATCAAGGTAACGGGAGGAGGGGACAAAGACAGCTACGCAGATATTGCTCTCAAGAAACAGGGTCTTAAACGTAGAGTCGCATTGCAGGTTCCGTTCTTTTCATCGGCGGGTACGGTGCTGATGCAAGATGATTACCTGATGATTGTGCCGGAGCACATCGCCTATAACCTAGGTCGACACCTTGAAACGACATACTTCTCTTTGCCGTTTGATACGGAAATGCACACCTATTGGCTAATGTGGCACCCCAAGTATGACAACGATTCTGCTCACAAATGGGCGCGAGAAAAGGCATTCCAAGCTATGCAGAAGTCGAGCTACAATATCAGTATGACTTGAAGTCATAGCTATGATGATAATCTTTGATTTCAAATGATACCTTCGGCGAATTATGGTTACTAACAAGTAAAGGCGTTCAGTTGGGACGTATGGTTTATTAGGAATGGAATGATGACAGTAACAATTTGGTTTTCTTTATTAGCTATCTGCTTGTTGGGCGCGATGTCTCCGGGTCCAAGCTTGGCGATGATCGCTAAACACAGTTTGGCTGGTGGCCGTATCAATGGCCTTATCGCAGCTTGGTCACATGCCGCTGGTATTGGTATTTATGCCTTCGCAACCATCGTGGGTTTGGCGGTGTTACTAGAACAATCGCCAATGCTATTTAAAGGGATCAGCTTGGCGGGTGCCGCGTATCTGCTTTACCTTGGTGTGAATGCATTGCGTTCGAAAGGCGGGGTAGCGGCGAAATTAGAAGCGGGTGAACAGATGAGCTACATGCAGTCTGCTCGCGAGGCTTTCTTGATCTCTATCTTGAGCCCAAAGATCGCGTTGTTCTTTATCGCTCTGTTTAGCCAATTCGTAGCGCTAGGTAATGAACTCAGCAATCAAGTGATCATTGTTTCAACACCGTTGATTGTTGATGGCCTTTGGTACACCTTCATCACCTTGGTGTTATCGAGCCCACTGATCGTTGAACGAATCCGTTCTAAAGCGCAGCTGATTGACCGACTTTCAGGTGTGGTTTTGATTCTGCTTGCTGTCCGTGTGGTGTGGACGATATAGCGGTCGCTCATATTCCGGCAAAATACGATATCCATAAAAAAGGCTCATGAGACGTTATCTAGTGAGCCTTTTGGGGTTTTTATCGAGTGAGTTTTTAGCCTTCCGAGTTCAGAACTTCGTCTAGCTTTTTCATCGAATCTGAGAAGTAAGGGTTATAGGTTAAACGTGCATGGTTTTTACCTTCTTCGCGGTATCCCCATGCCGAGTACCATACTTCACTGGTCGCGTTGCACTGTTCTTCAAAGCCTTCAGCCTGACCATTCGAACAGATTTTCTCGCTGCCATTGATGCCGTAGTACGGATTGTTTGGCGAGAACAGCAAGCCCATGTGCGAACCGTTTGAGATACGTTGTTCAGGAATCTTCATACTGTATTGAACCGCACGAGGATCGTCGAGTGTGGTTTCCCCTTGCCAAATCAACACGTTGTTTGGGTTTGGCATAGATTCAGTAAACGCCTGCTGAACATAGCTAGTATCAATCACACTGTCGCCTTCACTCATCATAATAAACACTGGCTTGTCGAAGTGTTTATCTTGTAAGTCTTCACGCACCACTTCTGATGTTTCGTAGTAAACAGAAGCACCATTCATTGGCAGCGAGTTGTAACGCAATACATTGTCTTCAGGATCTTGATCGGCCCATGTGACAAAGTAACTTGCTAGCTCTGCGTATTGAACGGCTGACGAGCTCGGTTGAAATGCAGGAGAGAACAGCAGTAACCCAGAGATCTTTGGGTCATGCATCGCTTGTGAAGTCACGAGATTCGCGCCAGTGGAATAGCCGCCTAGCCAAACAGAATCGTACTCTTGCTCAAGTAATTTTGTATGATGAGCTACCACACCTTGCCAATCCTCTAGGCTTGGCTGCATTAAGTCACCCACGCGACTACCGTGACCCGGAAGCAATACGGTTCTCACTAAGTAACCTTGCTCAGCTAAATGGGTTGCAATGTCTTTAAACGAATAGGGTGAGTCGCCTAATCCATGAACCAGTAACACCGCCTTGCCATTTGGTGAGGTTGGTTGATACTCGGTTGGTGAATTAAGTTGGATCTCCAATTGTTTGTCTTCGGTCATGAACACACGGTTTTTCAGTAACCAATCTTGAGTGTCATTTACGTAGGCGTCAAAGCTGTCTTGCTGATATTCAGGCAAGTTAGGAGAGGTTTCGTAAGCTGGAGCGATGGTCTCGTTGGAACAACCAACGAGACTTAAAGTCGTTAGGGCGAGTAGCGTTAGAATGGTCTTGCTATGCATTTTTTAGTGTTGTCTCTATCGTGTTTTGTCTTGAAGCAAAAGCTTAGACTATTTTCTATTTGAAAGGTCTTCGTATTCACCTTCAATTACACCTGCATCACTGGTTGATGACTGACGAGTGTTCATATGAGCTGCGAAGCCTTGTTTCTCCATTTGATTTTGAATGCGCTTGCCAGTAATTAAAGCTGCAATAGCTAAAGGAATAGCAAGGATCAAGCTTGTGAATAGCGCCAAAAGGCCAGTAAACAGCGCAACAATCGTAACTAAGATATTTTTCATATTCATTCCTCTTTTTCTATGTTGTTACTTTATCGCTTCTATTCTGAACGAAACATGAACGTCGTTAAATAATTACCGAGAGTCACTATGACACGGGTGTGTTGACTTTGGGTGTGTAAATGTAGTCATAAACACGCGCTAAAAATATGGAATACAGCAAAGCTCTTTAAAATCAACGAGTTAAAAGTTGGCACAGTTGATGCTCTATAGGGTTTGGAATAAGTCACTGTAAGCAAAGTACTTACAGCTAATAAAAATTACTGGAGCCCCTATATGTTCTGTATTCAATGTGAACAAACCATTCAAACACCCACTGTAAAAGGCTGTTCTTTCGCACAAGGTATGTGTGGCAAAACCTCGGAAGTGTCAGACCTTCAAGATGTGTTGGTGTATTCTCTTCAAGGTGTTTCTTTTTGGGCAAATTTGGGTCGCACTTGCGATGTTATTGATACTGAAATTGACGAGTGGGCACCAAAAGCGTTCTTCGCAACATTGACCAACGTTAACTTCGACCCTGCTCGTATCATCGAATTTGCACAGCAATCTCACGAATTTAAACAGCGTTTAGAGCAAAAAGTTCGCGCTGCCGCGACGTTAATTGGTTTCGAAATTCCAGCGCTTTCTCCTGCCGCGCAGTTCGATCTACCAACAGATTCTTCAGAGCTATTAGCACTTGCGCCACAAGCAGCGGTTAACCGTGGTCACGACTCTCAACACGAAGATGTGATTGGTCTTCGTCTTCTTTGCCTATACGGCTTAAAAGGTGCTGCGGCTTACATGGAGCACGCACGTGTTCTTGGCCAAACCGATGATGCAATCTTTGCTGAATACCACGAAATCATGGCTTTCTTAGGTACTGATCCAACCGACCTAAAACAGTTACTTGATACATCAATGCAGATTGGCTTGATGAATTACAAAGTAATGGAAATGCTAGACAAGGGCGAGACAGATACGTTTGGTCACCCACAACCTACAACGGTGAATGTGAAGACTAAGAAGGGTCACTGTATCCTTGTTTCTGGTCACGACCTTCACGATCTAGAAAAGATCCTTCAACAAACCGAAGGCAAGGGCATTAACGTTTACACCAACGGTGAGATGCTACCTGCGCACGGTTATCCTGAACTGAACAAGTACCCACACCTTGCGGGTAACTACGGTAGTGCTTGGCAGAACCAACAGAAAGAGTTCGCTAACTTCCCTGGCGCAATTGTGATGACGTCTAACTGCCTGCTTAACCCAGATGTTGGTGCATATGCTGACCGTCTATTTACACGTAGCATTGTTGGTTGGCCGGGTGTTGCACACCTTGAAGGCGACGATTTCAGTGCGGTAATCGATTGCGCGCTTGCACAAGAAGGCTTCAAGCATGACGAGATCGAGCAAATGATCACTGTCGGCTTTGGTCGCAATGCATTGATGGAAGCAGCACCTGCGGTTGTTGAACAAGTGAAAGAAGGCAACATCAAACACTTCTTCCTTGTGGGTGGTTGTGACGGTGACAAATCTGAACGTAGCTACTACACAGACTTCACAGCCCAAGCGCCAGAAGATTCAGTAATACTAACGCTGGCATGTGGTAAATTCCGTTTTAATAAGAACCAATTTGGTGACATTAACGGTATCCCGCGTCTGTTAGATGTTGGCCAATGTAACGATGCTTACTCGGCGATTCAGCTTGCGCTTGCACTGTCTCAAGAGTTTGACTGTGGCATCAACGAACTACCACTAACGCTGGTTCTATCTTGGTTCGAGCAAAAAGCGATTGTTATCCTGCTTACTCTGTTCGCACTGGGTGTGAAAGGTATCTACACAGGTCCAACAGCGCCTGCATTCCTAACAGAGAACCTACTAAAGATTATTCAAGACGAGTTCGACATGCGTTCTATTTCGACGCCAGAGCAAGATCTTAAAACAATCTTAGCGGCTTAATGTAAGCCCACTCCCAAGCCCCGTTGTTGCTGTTCTCTTCGAACGTGCAGCGGCGGGGCTTTTTAGATTTAATTCTTTAGTATCAGTAAGGTGTGTGAACTATGTATGCATGGTCGGATAGCGATTCAATCAATTTAGTGTGTTTAAAGAAATGGCATGAGACGCCAGATACGGTCAGCTTCGAGCTTGGCAGTATTCCACAAGACCTACATTTCAATTTTAAGCCAGGCCAGTTCATCACGTTGGGCTTGGATATGCCGACAAAAACCGATTACCGCGCTTACTCAGTTGCTTCCTGTCCTGAAGACAATCGTTTGAAGCTGACAGTTAAGCGTGTTGAAGGTGGTTTGGTGTCTAACTTTATTGTCGATGAGCTTGATGAAGGTGATGAGGTTGCGGTTTTAAAACCTGCTGGTGGCTTTAACTGCATTGATTGCATGCCGACTGAGAGCAAGAAGGTAACGCTAGTCAGTGCAGGTTGTGGGATCACGCCTGTGATGGCGATGGTGAAGTATTGGTTGTCTCAAGATAGTGAGATGGAGATAGACTTCGTCCACATGGCGCGTAACAAACTTGAGACTATCTATTTTGAAGAGCTTCACCAGCTCGATGAAGCGTATGACAACTTCAACCTCAAGTTGCTGCTTAAAGATAACCAAGGCACTAAAGCGCCTCAAGGTCGACTGGATAAGAACTGGTTGGTGAAACTGAGCCCAGACATCCTAGACAGAACCGTTTATCTTTGTGGCCCTGTTGGCTTTATGCAAGACATAGAAAGCTACCTGAAAGAGCTTGAGTTCAACATGGACAACTTCTATCAAGAGAGCTTTACTCCTGCTACTCAGAATGCTCAGCAAGAAGAGTCACAAGTCGAGGCTTCTGGAGATACGAATAGTGCCGTTAAGGTATTTGTCCCAACGTTTGGCAAAGAAGTGGAAGCCGAGGCGGGGACGCCATTAGCCGACTCTTTAGAGCAAGCAGGGGTACCCATTATTATTGCGTGTCGCAGCGGTATTTGTGGCTCGTGTAAATGTAAAGTGACCAAAGGTTCGGTGGAATCTAGCAGCCAAGAGACACTGACAGCAGAAGAGATTGAACAAGGATACGTATTGGCGTGTTCAAGCACGATTCAGTCGGATGTTGAGGTTGAGTTGTAACAGATATGAAGGCTAGCGAGGCTGGATGTAAAAAGGCCACCTAGATCAGTTAGAGAGAGCAGATCTAAGTGGCAACCCTTTTGTTTATACGGGGGAGTAAAACAGAAGGGGTTGCGAAGCCTGAAACAGGCTTCGCAGATATAGTTATTATGTTGTGGAGCTGATTTTACTCAGAGATCTTAAACCGCTGGGTAAGTCTTGTAGCGAACACCCATCATCTGTTCCATACAGTGAACAACTTGGCAGCTGTAGCCAAACTCGTTGTCGTACCAAATGTAAAGAACAGCGCGGTTGTCTTGCGCGATAGTTGCAACACCGTCAACGACACCAGGGTGGCGAGAACCAACCAAGTCAGTAGATACAATCTCAGTTGAATCGGTGTAATCAATTTGAGCGGACAGAGCAGAAGACAGCGCCATTTCACGTAGGTACGCGTTTAGCTCGTCTTTGCTAGTGCCTTTCTCAAGGTTTAGGTTTGCTACTGCCATTGAAACGTTTGGCGTAGGCACGCGAATCGCATTACCCGTTAGCTTACCTTCCATCTCTGGCATCGCTTTTGATACTGCTTTTGCAGCACCGGTCGATGTCAGTACCATGTTCAATGAAGCAGCACGACCACGACGGTCACCTGAGTGGAAGTTGTCGATTAGGTTTTGGTCATTAGTGAATGAGTGAACCGTTTCGATGTGACCCGATAGAACGCCAAACTTGTCGTGAACCGCTTTCAATACTGGTGTAATCGCGTTGGTTGTACAGCTTGCTGCCGAGATGATTGTGTCTTCTGGCTTAATCACATCTTCATTCACACCAAATACAACGTTTTTAATGTCGCCTTTGCCAGGTGCAGTAAGAAGAACTTTGCTAGCGCCGTTACAAGCAACGTGTTGGCTTAGGCCTTCAGCGTCACGCCACACACCTGTGTTATCAACAACTAATGCGTTATCAATGCCGTAAGCAGTGTAATCGACTTCTTCTGGCTTGTTTGCGTAGATAACTTGGATGAAGTTACCGTTAACGATGATCGCTTTGCGTTCTTGATCTACCACGATGCTGCCGTTGAATTGGCCATGTACTGAGTCACGACGTAGCAAGCTTGCGCGTTTTTCTAAATCACCATCTTTACCGCCACGAACTACGATTGCACGTAAACGAAGTGGGTAACCCGGGCCGCTTTTCTCTACAAGAATACGAGTTAGCAGACGACCGATACGACCGAAGCCGTACAACACAACGTCACGAGGTTTCGTCATCGCGTCGCCTTCAAGCGAACCCATTAGAGCCGTTTGAAGGAAGTCATCCATCGCGCTAAGGTCTTCGTGGTTTTCCCAGTACTGAGCGGCTAGACGACCAACATCAACGCGGCATGGAGACAAGCGCATTGATAGTAGATGCTGGATAATTGGTTGAGTTTGTTCTGCGGTTAGCGGTGAGCCAGTGTAACGTTTTGCGATGCGGTGAGCTTTGATGATGTCGATAGTGGTTGCGTTAACTAAGGTCTTACCGAAGAGGATAACTTCTACGCCTTTTTGGCGGTATAACTGACCTAAAGTTGGAGCGATGGATTCAGCAATAGTTTGACTAGTTTGCCAGTCTAGGAGGTGCTTTTCGGGACTCATCTTTACTCGGGACCTTTCACGTTAAGTTTCTGCAGTCATGGCGGTTGTAGGGAAGCCAATCAGCATAGGGGGTTGAGCTATCAAGCGGTGGTCTTTAATGCCACTTAATTCTGCTTGAATGCGTTGTGTGTAACTTGTAATTTTTATGTGGCAGGATTGTAAGGTACGACTGGTTATTCTGCTAGGAAAAATAAATGCAGATAAATTATCTGCAAGTTGGCGTTATAATAGCCATAAATCAAGATTTCAGTATTAAGAAAGACTATTGACTTTAACAATCTGTAGTACTTAATTTTCGCCAAAAAATACTCAAATCAAAATATTATATGTAATAAAAGTCATACCTATCATTCAAGGTGTGATCATTAACTCAAGTTACACTGAATTGGTAAACAATAGATAAGCTGAACAATGGGTTTTGCTGTTCGACTTTCGAATAAGCCGAGGTTGAGTGGAAAAACAGCAAGACGCAAACGATTGGATCTCAAAAATTTAACCTAATTTTCGACTTTGTTAGTGTGTAGGGCGGTGATTCGCTACCTCACGGCGTTGAACCTCTTCCTCTTTTACTTGTTATGCGAGTGATAATAACTCGGTAAACCTTTCTACTTTGATCGCACTGATATCAATGCTTGTTCATTTTAAATGTCCGTTCTGGACTCGGAGTATCGTTTGTTCATATCCAATTTGATCAATAACCTCTGTTAATGTCCTATTCTTAACTTGGGCTAGGTAAATTACTTTCGGGAAGGGAGTAGTTATAAAAATGATAAATATGTCAATTAGATGGCGTCTTATTTTTCTTTCCACCGTTTCTGTATTCATTATGTTTGGGTTTACAGTTAACGAAGTGCTAAAGAACGATAAGAAGATGAATCACCTTGAAACAACGCGTATTAAGGTCGAAGCGCTTCAATCTTTTAATACCATTTCAAGTAGTGCTTATCGATGGTTGGTTCTGTCTAATGACTCCCCTGAGAAAGGTCAGTTGCTGTTAAAACTGCAATCAGAATTGGATAAGCTCACTCAATATGAGGTTCGACTTCAACAGTTCGACAGTAACTGGAGCGTTGAACCGCAGTTGGTTGAGCTTAAAAGCGTGTTGATGAGGCTTGCTCAAGAAACAGAAACCCCGAACAACACACAATTGACCGAACGCGCATTCGACTTGCTGAAAGACGTTTTGATGGAGTTGTCTGAATATCAAATGATCTTAGTCGATGAAGATATCGGTCAGGCTGATGCGGTGTTCGTCCATCTCACTAACTATGTATTCTGGACTCAGAGAGAAGCGTGGTTAAGCTACAGCCTGTACCGTACTCCAGAATTAAAAAATCAATATCTACTGAGTTATGTTGGTGCATTGGAAAGGCAACAACAGTTGTTAGATTCGTATTTTCGATCGGGCACTCGCTCCCCAGAAATTAGAGAACTGTTAAACGCTTTCTCCAAAGATGAACTTCAAAACAGCTTCACATCACGAATCCTCGAAGGGGACTTCTCGTCACCTGAAATCTATGACCACCTCAAAGGCTTGGAGCTTAAAAAACGCGCTATTTCAAAAGCGATTGGCGCTTATACCAAGCAGTTGCAGTTCGATCTAACAGAGAACATCGCGCTACAGAAAAGACAAACCTTGGTCATGACACTGCTGATTCTGGCTGCATCAGGTGTTTTGCTGTGGCTCGGTATCGCAACCTCTCTGCGTTTAAATCGCAACCTCTCGCTGATTCTTAAAGGGGTAACAGAATGCGCAGATAGTTATGGCAAGCCCAAGGTGATTCACATTCAAGGGAACGATGAACTTGCTGAATTTACTGAGGCTCTGAACCGAGTGATGGAGCGTAACTATCATCACAACAAAGAGTTAATAAAAGCCAAGGAAGACGCGATTTCAGCGAATAAAGCGAAAAGTGCTTTTCTTGCCAATATGTCTCATGAAATTCGTACGCCGCTTAATGGGATTATCGGCATGGCGGAGATCTTGTCTCAGAGCCAGTTAAGTGCCAACCAACAAGAAGTGCTAGGGGATATTGAATCGTCTTCTCACTCGTTGTTAGTGCTACTGAATGACATTCTAGACCTGTCTAAAATCGAGTCGGGCAACTTGATGTTGTCGCCACACAATGCTGATTTGCGTGAAGCTGTGTATGACTCGGTGAGTGTGATTTTATCCAAAGCGATCAGTAAAGACATCGAACTCGACATCAACATCGACTCCCAAACTCCGCCACAATTGTTCTTTGATGAATACCGAGTTAGGCAAGTGCTGACGAACTTGTTGTCTAACGCCATCAAGTTTACGTCTAAAGGAACGATCACGACGGACATTGCGTACACGCCCATGTCTTTGGGAAGAGGAAAGCTTGAATGCAGTGTGTCGGATTCTGGGATAGGCATTGAGCCAGAGAAGTTAGAATCCATTTTTGAACCCTTCACACAAGAAGATGGCAGCATCACGCGCCAATTTGGTGGTACAGGGCTTGGGCTTGCCATTTGTCGACAGCTTGTTGATTTGATGGGTGGCTATATTACTGCGCGCTCAGTGAAAGGAGAGGGCTCGACGTTCACTTTTTGTTTGTATGTCGACATTGTTGAATCTCAGGTTCAAAGCTTCGAGAATTTGAGCTCCGTGACGGTTGTCTCGAACTCTTTCAATTACCTAGACCAATTGGTGAAAGAGTGTGAACGCTTGAATGTTCGTCCTAATGTCGTTTCATCTATTGCGGACCTCGATGACAGCCTCAAAGAGAGCGATTTCATACTGTATTGTCATACGCTGCATCACTCAATGGAGAAGGACTTGGCGGCACTAAAGGCCGTATATCCGCTTTCTCGTGTGATCGTGTGTCAGCATCACCTATTTAAAACCAACCTAATCACAGAGACAGTGCACTCGACTCATACCTTGCCATTTTTGGGCCGACGATTCTTCAATAGCTTGCAATCACTGGATGTCGGCGAAGAGCCAGCACCGCAGGCGGAACCGAAGGATGAAGAGGTTCGTTCGCTGAATCGACGTATTTTGATTGTTGAAGACAATTTAATGAACCAGAAAATAGCGAGCTTCTTCCTTGAACAAGCGGGTTATGAGTATTTGATTGCCAGTAACGGACAAGAAGCGGTGGACGTGATCACTCAAGGTGCCCAGTTTGATGCCATCTTAATGGATTGTATGATGCCTGTGATGGATGGCATCACCGCGACTCGAGCTATTCGACAGTGGGAGTGTGAACAAGAAGCCACACCACTGCCGATCATTGCCTTAACTGCCAGTGTATTAGAAGAAGACATCAAAGATTGTTTTGAAGCGGGCATGAACGCTTACTTGCCCAAGCCTTATAAATCCCACCAGTTGTACGATCTTTTCAGTAGTCTTGATATCGTCTAGCGGACTTCTAAGCCAAGGTTGTACTGCGCAAGACAGCGACCTACATAGCTGATTTTCAATACTGCAGCGACTAAGATTGTGCTGATGTGAGCGACGATTTGAATCGGCAGTGAGAAGTGGTCGGCCATAGGATAAGCAACAATAATGCTGAGTAGCATAAGTAACGCGGTGATCGCTAAACTGAAGTTCGATACAGAAAGTAGAGTTTGAAAGCGTTGAGTCATAGTTTTCATATTGAATTCCTAATTGCTATTAGTTTCTTTTGATACTTAGTAAGAGCAATTAGCGTTCCATTTTTTATTTTAGTTAAATATCAACACCTTAATTAAATGTCAAGTGCCAGTTGTGTCAAAAAGACATGGTTAATAACCGTGTCTTTTTGACTTGTTGTTATCCATTTGTAATCACCAGTTTCTGAAGCCGCAAGTGTCGATGTGGAATCGAACGCCGGCGTACAGGCCTAATCCTACGTTATTCTTCTGCCCGTATTCAGCGTGAATTTTTTTGAGCTTAACGTGCAAATCTGCTCGAGAAATACCGTTGGCTGGGACAAGATCTAAGGCGCAGAACTCTAAGTGTTTACTTTGCAGGGCACCGCCAGCTTGTTGATTGTAGAGTTTTGAACGTTCACCAGAAACAGGAATAACCACGCCGATTTCAGGCTCGATGTATTGTTGAATGTACTTCAAGGTGTTGATCATGTTGGGTACATGCTTCTTATTGGGAAGGGTAAACAAGGTGGTGTTACTCATTGCCCAGTCTGTCCCTTGTAATAACACCAGATGCAAAGGCATGCTTTGCGTGATACCTGCATCTTTGAGCTGTTGCCCGATCTCTCTTACTTGGTCTTCTGCGTGGTTAAGCAACATCCAACCACGAAATGCCGAGCGAGTCGGAACCTTGTAGCCATGAACATCCACCACGAGGTCTTCGTAGGTGATTTCAGTCTCTTCGGTATAAAGTCTTTTAAATTCTTCAGGGTAGGGTTGAGTGGTTGATAGCGCTAAGGTAATTAGGATGCTTGAGTACATAAGGTGGCTCCATTACTTACGTTGGCTTTGCTAGTGATATTTGAGTCAGTAAATGCGTAAGCTTAAGTATAGACACTGAAATTTATGTACAAAAAAACCCACTACAAAGAGTGGGTTACTAACATTATTACAAGTTAATCAACGAGGTGAGATTACTTCTTACCTTGGATTTGCTTGTCTTCTTCTGTTAGTTCACGAATGCGGCGGCTGATGTCGCGACGAGCTTTAGAAATCTCTGCACTCTTGATGATGTGATCATCAACGCGGTCTTCGTAGTCTGCTTTCATGTTTTTGATAATGCCTAGGATCTCATCGTGAGTCATCTCTGGCTTGATGTAATCAAGTAGGTTATCAAGAAGGTCGACACGCTTGCGGTTGTCACGAACTTTCTTTTCGTTGTCTAAAAGTTCACGCTTAAGTTTGTTCTTACGTCGTGCTTGGTTAACAATTTCAAATACGCTGCTCATAGATTCCTTTTCCTATTCGTCAAATACGTTGTCTGGTTCTGATTAAAGCACATCAATTGATGATGTAACAGTCTTTAGATCAAAGCAAAAGTAAGGTTGTTTAATTATTCGTCACTCTCGCTGATGTGTGATTGTTTTTATCTCACCGATCAAGTTAGTATCCCATGTAGATACTGCATTGATACGAAATGTGAAATGAATCAACAACAATTAGAAACCGAAGAATTGGACGATAACGTCACTGAATCTTCAGCAGAACAAAACAAGCTTCGTGATGCGTATGTACAAGAGCGTACTTATTTGGAAGTCGTGGAAATAGAGCTAAACCGTTCTAAGATCATAATGATTGATGAACAAGGCAGAAAGAAACGAGTACCGATTTTGTCTGAGCACTAGTCCAAAGTGGCTGCATTGTTAGGTGTTGAGATGGAATTATCAAAATAATAAAAAGGAAAAACGATGAACACAGTACTTTCCCCAATTGAAGCGAGAATTATTGGTTGCTTGATCGAGAAAGAAGTCACTACTCCCGATCACTACCCATTAACACTGAACAGCTTAACAACGGCTTGTAATCAAAAGAGCAACCGTGAACCTGTTCTTTCACTGTCTGAATCAGATGTTTTAGATGCGGTTGATGGTTTGATTTCGCGTCGCATGGTAAGCGACGAAAGCAGTTTCAATAGCCGCGTAAACAAATATCAACATCGTTTCTGCAACACAGAATTTGGTGATCTGCAATTTACTGAGCAAGAACGCGCAATCATCTGTTGTATGTTGCTGCGTGGTGCGCAAACTCCAGGTGAACTCCGCACTCGAACTGGCCGCCTAGCGAACTTCAGCGATGTAAAAGAGGTGGAAGCGACGCTTGAGAAGCTAGCTGCAAGAGAAGCGGGCGCATTAGTCGTGAAGCTACCTCGTGAAGCGGGCAAGCGTGAGTCACGTTACCAACACCTGTTGAGCGGTGAAGTGGATGTTGAAGCGTTTGCGACGGCATCGGTAAGCGCGGCAGCACCTTCTGCATCGAATGAAAAGTTTGAAGAATTAGAGTCAGAAGTCGCAAGCCTACGAGCAGAAGTGGCAGAGCTTAAGGCTCTGGTTGAATCGCTGCTTTAGATGTCTGAGTCTGATAAAAATGCGGATTGGGTCGTGTACTTGATCCGCAATCGTCACAATGCTCTTTATTGTGGAGTGACGAATAATTTAGAGCGCCGTTTTGAACAGCACCAGACAGGTAAAGGCGCAAAAGCCTTAAAAGGGAAAGGCCCGATTAAGTTGGTTTGGAGTTTCGATGTTAGGTCAAAAAGTGAGGCATTGAAAACCGAATACGCGATCAAACAATTACCCAAATCTCGTAAAGAAAAACTGGTATCACTCAAACTAATCATTGAGTGGCAAGAAGACCAAATTCAATATATCGAAGTCTCATAATTCATAGCTAAAATATTCGTTATTGACTAAATCTTAATAATATTTGGTTGCATATGTATTGTGGTTAACTATTTGAATTTAAATGATAAATCGATTTTGTTTGATCGGGCTAATTTCACTATCTAACACGCTAACCCTAATCTCTATTCCAAATTAACATTTCGCTCATTTAGAATGTCGTTCTAATTAGTGCGAGACGCTATCATTTCTAATCGTTGTCCTACATAATATCGTTCAGCCATACAAAGATATGGTGTCATGCTAGGTTAAAAAATGAGCCAAAGTAGCTCATATAAAACGAGAAAAATATGAAACGTTTACTGATGTTGTTTGGACTTGCCGTATTTTCTGCGTCCGCTCTCTCTCATGGTACCCATGTCCTCAATGGGTACTGGGAATACCAAGATTATCTTTCCAAGTTTCCAGAACAAAAAATATTGACCGATAAAATGGTCGAAGCTGTACAAAACCACCCTGTGCCATTGAGGCGACCTCAAGATCGACCGATCACGATTTCGGTTGTGTATCCAGGTCAACAGATCTCTGACTATTGGGTTCGTAATATCCAAGCATTTGAGAAGCGCCTTGATAAGCTGAGAATTAACTATCAGATAAATCAGGTGTTTACACGTGTTAATGCCGACCTCACTCAGCAGAGTATTTCTTTGCAAGAGGCGATTGAGAACAAAACGGATTACTTGATCTTTACCTTAGATACCACGCGGCACCGCAAGTTTATCGAACACGTGTTGAGTTCCACCGATACAAAGTTGATCTTGCAGAATATCACCACACCGGTGCGTGCTTGGGCAGATAGACAACCATTTATGTACGTGGGTTTTGACCACGCGACAGGCAGTTTAAAACTGGCAGATTATTTTAAAGAAGTGAGCCAACCAGACAGCAAGTATTCTGTGTTGTACCGCTCTGAAGGTTATATCAGTGATGCTCGTGGAGATACCTTCATCCATGAAGTGAACACCGACACCAACTTTGCCCTCAAGTCTTCGTTTTACACAAAGTCAGACAAAGAGACCGGCTACCAAGCGGCTAAAATCAGCATAGCGAACGATAAGGATCTAGACTTTATCTATGCATGTGCAACCGATGTCGCTCTAGGCGCTGCAGAAGCGATTCGCGAATCAGGTCGAGATATCTTGGTTAATGGTTGGGGAGGCGGTTCCGCTGAGCTTGAAGCTCTTGCGAGAGGTGACTTAGATGTGACCGTTATGCGTATGAACGACGACACCGGTATTGCGATGGCAGAGGCGATCAAGTGGGATCTGGCCGGGTTGGAAGTTCCTACCGTTTACTCTGGTGAATTTGAAGTCGTGACCAAAGAAGATTCTCCAGAACGTATTTCAGAACTAAAACAGCGAGCATTTAGGTACTCAGGTCAATAATGAAGAAAAGCTACGCCAGTACACCAAGGAACACCTTAGCCAAACTCATTACGCGTATCATTATTTTAGTGATAGGCGTGATGGCACTCGGCGTGCTTATTCACAATTATGAAACCAGCAGCAGCATCGTAAAGCAAGAGACCAATCGAACCGTTCAGCAGACATCTAGTTTGATTCAAAACATGTTTGATTACCGCTTGTCGGTGCTGCAAATCCACCAAGACAGTAGCTCACACAGTGAAACGCTAAAAGAGTACTTTGAAACAGGTAATGAAGAGGCTCTGAGCTACTTTTTCTTCGGTGTTGACCAACGTGAGCCCGACCATGCACCGGATTTACGTTTTGTTTCTACTCATGATGGTTTGGCGTGGGAAGATGGCAACGGTCAGTTTTATGGTTTGGATAAATCGAGCTTAAAACATATTTCGGACGAGGTGTCGTTCAGCAGTAACTGGCATTTTATCCAAGTAATGACCGAGATTGGCAAGCGTCACTTGTTGGCTCGTCGAACCCCGATTGTTGATAACAAAACAGGTGAAGTTCTAGGTCAGCTTTATATTGCTATTGTACTCGACAATAATTTCTCCCTTGCAGAGTCCATACAGCAGGGCAGTAACTGTGAGAATATCGTAATTGAAGCGCATGGCACACCTGTCACATCGACGTTCAGTGGCGATGAGACGTATACGATAAAGGATATTCTTGAATATAAAATTTACGAACAGCTGCCTCGTCATTTCGTCACGATTACAACCATCAAGATCAATGCGGTTGAAACCCCTCTCATTATTCGTGCTGTGCAGAAGAACACTAACTTCATCGCGCTAGAAGAGAACTATGAGCGAGCAATCATTGTTGTGATCGTGGTGATCGTATTCATGTCTTTCTTTGCGCGTGCTTGGATTCAGAGAAGGGTGGCGGCGGAGCTGGATAAATTGATGGACTTCACTCGTTCTGCCAGTGATAGCGAAGAGTACAATAAGTTCGATGGCTCTAATATCTTTGAATTTCACCATATCGGTTGTACGCTTGAAGACACTTTTGAACGCTTGTCTGAGCAGAACCAAAAGTTCCAAGATCTATTCAACTTTGCTCACTCGCCGATTTTGGTTTGGTCTGAAAAAGGCGATTTAATTCAGATGAACCCTGCGGCTCGTATGGCGTTGTTTGATGACGATGACAACTATGGCGCTATGGCTCAAGAGTTTGAGCATCGTATGTTGCCGAACATTCAAATGGTGGTTCAAGGGGCAAAGCTAACCGGTATTAATGTGCCTATTGGCGAAAAGGTATTTCGTTGGAATATGTCGGCCATTCGTGTTGAACACGGCATCACAGGCGTGGTGGTACAAGGGCAAGACATCACTAAGCTGATAGAGGCTGAGAGACAAGCCGATCGAGCAAGAGAAGAAGCAGAGCACCTTGCCAATGTGCGTGCTGATTTCTTAGCGAAGATGAGCCACGAGATTCGAACACCACTGAACGGTATTTTGGGTGTGTCTCAATTACTCAAACGCTCGATACACAGTGAAGATAATCGTGAGCAAGTCGATGTACTTTGTAACAGTGCGGAACACCTACTGGCGGTACTTAACGATATTTTGGACTTCTCAAAGATAGAGCAGGGGCAGTTTAATATCCAAAAGAAAGACTTCCGTTTGGGTGAGTTGGTCAACACCTTAGACAGCATCTATCGTCCGTTGTGTGAAGACAAGTCGGTCACGTTTACCATAGTGAATCACTTGGTAGACGACATCGAAATCAATACCGACCAAGTCCGTCTAAATCAGATCATGTTTAACCTATTGAGTAACGCGCTTAAGTTTACTCACCAAGGGGGCATTTCGGTCAGCTTTGAGCTCGAAAGCATCTTTAATTCCGACCAAGCCAGTTTGATTGTGAGAGTGAAAGATACGGGGATTGGTATCGATGAAAGCAAGATAGACGCAGTATTTGAACCCTTTGTTCAAGCAGAAGAGACCACTACTCGTGAGTATGGCGGTACCGGTTTGGGGTTAACGATTGTAAAAAACCTTGTTGATATGCTGGAAGGGGACATTCAAGTCCGCAGTCATATCGGTCAGGGTTCTGAGTTCATCATCGAAATTCCTGTGGAAATACACTCTAAACCTTTAATCGATGCGAAGCCGCAATCTGATATCGAACCTGAAGCATTGTTTAGTCGCTCTTTGAAGGTACTGCTGGTGGAAGATAACCACACCAATGCCTTTATTGCGCAGGCTTTCTGCAAAAAGTACGGGATGATGGTCACTTGGGCAAAAGATGGCTTAGAGGCTATCGAGATGGCGAAAACCACGACTTATGATCTTGTTTTGATGGATAATCAACTTCCTAACCTCGGTGGTGTTGAAACTACACAGCAACTGAGAGAGGACATTGGTGTCGTTGCTCCCATTTACGCGTGTACTGCCGATGCTCAAGAGTCCACACGAGACAGTTTCATGGCTGCCGGGGCTAATTACGTGATTGTAAAACCCATTAAAGAAGAGTCACTACACCAAGCCTTTGTTCACTTCAAAAACTCATATTGGAATGAGTCTTAGCTAAAGAGTGGCATGCTGATACACTGGTTTACTGGAGCTCTGGTTTACTGAAGCAACAGCTTACTGAAGTCGTGCTTTAGCGAGGTAGTGTTTCGAAGCAGAAGTTTAAAGCCTAAATAGAGCCAGCTACAAAAGCTTGCTCTAAAAGCAGTGTTTTTAACTCATCACTCATATCTAAGTGCTCTGGGAATTGGATGCCTAATAGCCAACCTTGTCCTTGCCTTTTCTTACTTACTACTTTGTAAACTAGGTCGTCATCTAAGTGCTCGTTTAAGAGTGAATTGACCTTTATTTTCCAGCCTACGTCGATGTCTGATTGCTGCGTAAGATAGATCCCGCAACCTGACACTGAAAAATCAACCAGAGTTGCATCTAATGACAGGGTGTCAAAGGTCACTTCACAGTTGAGTCGTACCCTGTATCTTTCGTGTTCACGGATCGGTTTAGTGGCAAAGTTAGAAGGTGGGCGCAGGAAGATAAGATGCGCAGGGGAGGTGATATGAGCCAATACATTGGTCTTGAATGCGACGATGTGACCAAGCTCAGTATCGGTAATGGCACGAACAATAATATCGACATTGATGAGCTTTCTGAGTGTCAGTGCTTCGGTCGCTTTTTGTGACAGCTCAAGGATAAGGTACTGATCTTGTTTGTGTCCGATATAGAGCGTACTGATCTGGATTGAATCGTCTGGGCCAAATTCCAATACACCTGCTGTTTTTGTACCTGGCTTTAGGTATCTGAACAGTTCTAAGTTTTTATCTTTATGCATATTCGTTACTGAACAATGTTAACCATCTGATAAAATAATATAACGTCCTGATAAAGCTATGTCATTAGTTTCATTGAAGTAATTATACTAGCAAGGCTAAAAAATGAATCGCTTAGCCAACTAAACAACGGCTTACTCTTATCGAAAAAAAAGATACACTGCTGTACGTTACTTACTTGATGGAGAAATAGTAAATGGAACTGGAAACCCTGTTAAACACGTTGGCTGATGCCCCGGAAAGCGTGCAATTTGAAGACACAATGCAAGTGATAGAAGCACACTATGACTTTTCAGAGTGTGGATTTCGCAACGGTGATGTTGTGAATACTGCTGGTCAGAATAACGGTTCGTGTAAGATTTTTGCTTTTGGTTTAGAGCAAGGCCTTTCAGCGGAGCAGACATTGGCTTGCTTTGGCCAGTATTACCGCAATGACGTATTAGGTTTTCCTGAGAATACCGACCATCAAAATATTCGTAACTTCATGACTCACGGTTGGAGTGGCGTAGAGTTTTCTCAGCCTGCATTGGTTTTAAAGGCTAAGTAAATTGGTTTAAAAACGAAGTAAACACTCACTAGCAATAAGTACTTTGAAGCGAGAAAATCATATCTCGCTTCTTTAGCTGCACAAGAACAGCTGTACAAGAACAGGCGTGCGAATTACTGAATCGGCAGCTCAGACAGGCACTTACGACACATGCAAACGCCAGCTTTTGGAACGTTACTCGTATCGCGCTTCTCTAATTCAAAACACCAACACGTTTCTTTACCAGCGCTGATATCGCATTGAGCGGGTTCATTACATTGTGGACATTGGTGAGTGGAACTCGCGCCACTGACGTTATCCATAACTGAATCCCTTTCGCTCTCAGATAAGCCTTTCCAACCTATAATTTCATCCATTGTGCGAAAGCAGCCGCTACACATACCGCCATTATTTTTACAAGCCGCTCGGCAAGGTGTTTTCATCTATCTGACCCGTGATTTATTTGGGCTGAAATGTAGCATATTTGTTTCCTTTTTAAGAGTCACCTAGTCAAAAAATGACAGAGTAAAATCGACAAATGACCTCGTAATTTCAAGGCTTTTCATGTAGCATCTCGCCCCTTTTGTTGCGTGGGGGATATTATGTTTATTGGATTTGATTATGGAACAGCGAACTGTTCTGTCGCGGCGGTGGTTAATGGAGAACCAAGCCTGTTACCACTAGAAGGTAACAACCACTATATTCCCTCCACTGTGTTTGCTCCTACTCGTGAGAGTGTGTCTGAGCATCTATTTCGCCATTTAAACATCAAGCCGAGTGATGCGGTTGGTGAGCAAGTGTTACGACGTGCGATTGCATTGAACCGAGAAGAGAGTATCGACCTAGTGCCGGAAGATATGGCATTTGGTCAGGCGGCATTAGACCTATATTTAGAAGACCCTCGTGACGTTTATTACGTTAAGTCTCCCAAGTCTTTCCTTGGTGCAAGTGGTTTGCACGATGTTCAGGTCAGCTTTTTTGAAGATTTGGTGTGTGCCATGATGGCCAATATTAAGCACCAAGCCGAGCGCACGACTCAAGAACAGATTAAACAAGCGGTTATTGGCCGACCAATTAACTTTCATGGCCGAGGTGGTGAAGAGGCAAACAGACAAGCTGAAGACATCCTTACTCGCGCTGCTAAGCGTGCTGGTTTCCTTGATATCGCCTTTCAATTTGAGCCAGTAGCTGCCGGTCTAGATTACGAAAGCACCTTAACTGAAAATCAAACGGTATTGGTGGTCGATATTGGTGGTGGTACGACCGACTGTTCACTGTTAGAAATGGGGCCTAGTTGGTCTGGTCAAGCAGATCGCACTCAGAGCTTACTGGCACACAGCGGGCAAAGGGTAGGGGGTAATGACCTCGATATCTATCTAGCGTTCAAACAATTGATGTCACCTTTCGGTATGGGTAGTAAAGGGGTCTCTGGTATTGATATGCCATTGACTCAATTCTGGAACCCGATTGCGATTAACAATGTAGAAGCTCAGAAGAACTTCTATTCTCGTGAAAACCTTGCAGCGTTGAAGTTACTTCGTAAAGAAGCGTCAGAACCTCAAAAGTTAGATCGCTTGATGAAGGTTTATCACGACACTTTAGGCTACGGTATTGTACGCCGTGCGGAAGAAGCCAAGATTGCGCTAGCAGAATCTGCTCAATATCGAACAGCGATTAATGTTGCTTCTGAGTTGGTTGAGGTGGATATCTCTGTTGAACAGATGATAGATGCAATCGAAACGCCAAAGTCTAAGATGATAGAGTTGGTGAAAGAAGCGATACAACAGGGTCAGAAAAAGCCAGATGTCATCTACATGACAGGTGGTTCAGCTCGTTCGCCAATACTGCGCGAAGCGGTACAACAAGCTGTGCCAAATGTTCCTATTGTGAGTGGTAATTACTTTGGTTCTGTAACCGCGGGCCTAGCTCGTTGGGCTGAGGTTTGTTTTAAATAACAGCTTGATTCGTTTAGCTCCGATAGGGATATTACGCACTTAGAAAAATGATAAATAGGGTAATTGGTCTTCGACTGATTGCCCTTTTTTGTGTCTAACGCTCCAGCTTGATATCAGTGGTCTATCCATATATTAGTGAGTTCAGCTTTGACTTCGCTAGTAAGCTTTGTTTTGAAAGTTTTCTAGTAGATTCTAAATGTTACAGAATGTTTCAGTGCCGAATTTTTCCTATTCATGGACGGTTCACTCTTTCTTTTCTTTGATTTTAAATGCTTTTTTAGTGATTTAAAAACCAAAAAACCGCTTTGAGTAATATAAATAAAACACAAGTATTTTCTTGTTATTGTGTTTTATTTTGTTGTTTTTAAAGTGATTTTTGTTTTTTATAGTATTGTTGTTTTTATTTTATATATTTTAATGCAACTTTTTTGTCATTCATCGATTAGTGTTTGCCTACTTGTTAAATGCAGGTAACAACTTCTTCGTAAGCACGAGGTTGTTAGTGAATAACTCACCCAGTTACATAATGGACATGACAAATGAATAAGAAACTTTTAGCGCTAGCAATTTCTGGTGCAGTATTTGGTACACAGGCAGTTGCAGTAGAACTTTACAACGAAGACGGTACAACATTCTCAGTTGGCGGCCACGTTTCAGTTGCAGTTGGTGATGTAAACAGCGACGATCGTCAAAACAGCGATGACATCGGTGTAGAAACTGTTTCTCCACGTATCAACTTCGGTGCAACTCACGAACTTGGTAACGGCTTTACTGCTGATGCTAAAGGTGAATGGGCGCTAAACATGCTAGACGGCGGTGATGAGTCATTCACTACTCGTCTTGGTTACGTTGGCCTTTCTCACGATGATTACGGTCGTGCAGCTGTTGGTACTCAATGGGCACCTTACTACAACGTTGCTGGTGTTGCCGATATGCCAATCGCTTTCGCGAATGACTTCATCTACGAAGATCACGGTAACCTAGGTACTGGTCGTGGTGAAGAGATGGTAAGCTACGCTAATGCTATCGATTTCGGTAACGCGGGCTCTCTAGGTCTTGGTGTTGCATGGCAAGGTCGTAAGGTTGAAAGCACTGGTCTGTTAACTCAAAATGAATATGGCAACCGTGGTCAAATCGCTTTGAACTACTCTATTGCCGACTTCACAGCAAACTACGCGTACAATGGCGGTGATGTAAACTACTCGGGTGTTTCTGGCTCTAAGACTGCTGACTCTCACGTAGTAAGTGCAACTTACGGTTCATATGGTTCAGAAGGTCTTTTCCTTGCTGGTGTATACGCAATGAACAACTACATGAACTCAGGTAACGGCCAGATTCTTGAAGAGTCAGTTGCAGTTGAATTGCTTGCATCTTACGCGCTTTCTAACAGCCTTAACCTAAGCGTTAACTACGAAGCTGTAGAAGATGATAAGAAGAGCGAAACAGTATTCTCTACAACAGCTCTACAAGCTGAATACAACTTCACATCTCAGTTCGTAGGCTTCGCTGGTTACCAATTCGACCTACAAGGTTCTGGTGAGTACAAAGAGAAAGCTGACGACCAATGGCTACTTGGTGCTCGTTACTACCTATAAGTCGCAGACTGATTTAGCATAGTGTTTACTCCTTAGGTTTACCTTTTAGGATACTGTCCTAGACACCATGCTAAGCCCTCTCAAGCCTTTTGGTTTGAGAGGGCTTCTTTCGTTCTATACGTACTGTTTTAGCTTTTCCTTCATGTTCCCCTGCTATTCATTTTGTCTACTTAGCTATGGCTCTTGTCATCAGTTCTTATATGTCGCGATCTTCGGATAAAAGTATTTAAATCATTTAATTGAGCTAAAGATCAGAATTTAGATATTGGTAACCATCTTGTCGAAGACTCTCATTTTGTGATGCGGTAAACTCTGCATTCCAAAAATAGTCAGGGACAAACTATGAGCAGCGTTGTAGATCCGGAACAATTGATGAATTCGAAACGCACCGCGACACCAACCAAAGTGTTGTGTGTTGGGCGTAACTATGTTGATCACATTGAAGAACTTAACAACGCGATCCCGGACTCGATGGTGGTGTTCAATAAACCAAGTACCAGCGTGACTTCCTCTCTTTCTTCATTCCATCAAGAAGCACTACATTACGAAGCTGAAATCTGCTTTATCGTTGAAAATGGCCAATACTCAGCCGTGGGCTTAGGGTTAGATCTCACCAAGCGTGAGTTGCAAAGTAGCTTAAAAGCGAAAGGCTTACCTTGGGAACGCGCTAAGGCATTTGATGGTTCTGCCGTGTTTAGTCGCTTTGTTCCAACTGATAAATTAGACCTTGAAGACTTGAATCTAGAACTGTTTATTAACTGTGTTCGTGTTCAGAAAGGACATGTTGAGCAGATGCTTTACTCTCCACAAACTATCCTAGAAGAGCTGTCTTCTTATACCACCTTGCTCGATGGCGATGTTGTGATGACGGGCACTCCAAAAGGTGTTGGTGCTGTACACAGAGGCGATATCTTCCTTGGTCGCCTAAAGTGTGGCGATACGACATTGATTGAGATCGAGTGGGTAGCAAGTTAGTTAGCCTTTTCAATTAAGTTAATAAATTGGCTTTGTTGTTTAATATTAGTTTTTAATTCGAGTAAATAAACGTCGAACAACTGATTGCATCTGGAAGGGTGTTGGTAATTGATATAAAATCCGCCTCCGTTTTTATTAATACTGAAACCCATGATCGACTTAACCATTTTACCTGTCTACCTGACTGCTGTTGTTGCACTTCTCCTTTTGCCTGGTCCTGATATGTTACTCATCGCGAGCTCAAGCATGAGCTATGGCCGTAAGGTTGGTGTGTTTGCAAGCCTAGGTAATGCGACTTCTGGAATCATTCTGACGGTATTAGCGGCTATGGGTGTATCAGCGTTGATCGCAATGAGCCCAATAGCGCTTAAAGCTCTCCATTTGTTAGGCGGCGCGTACTTGTTGAAGATGGGGTGGGATTGCCTGCGAACAGAGCAGGGTAATGCGCCGGAGTTAAACGATAACTTTGCTGCAAAAGCCTATTATCAACGAGCGCTGATCAGCAACTTGCTTAACCCTAAAGCCCTAGTGTTCTTCGTGATGTTTTTACCTCAGTTTGTATCGACGAATATTGAAGCGACTTCGGGCGAGCAAATGTTAGTGCTTGGTTTACTGCTGAATGTCTTAGGTTTAACGTTCAATTTCCTACTGGTAGCACTGGTGGGTACGATTGGTAAATCTCTGGTAGAAAATGCTAAGTTTCGCTCTTATCAGCAGAAAGTGATGGGCGGTGTATTCATCGTATTGGCGGTTTGGATGTTGTCTTCATTCTTTACTTCGTAAAAGTTCCAAATCGAACGTATTATCGCGCGGTGAGATGACGATAGAAAAATGGACGCTAAGAGCGTCCATTTTTTGTTTTTAGCCGTTATATATTGAACATACCAGTCGTTAAGAATTCAGCTCTTGTTGGTGTTGTTCGATAAGTTTATCCATGTACTCTTCACCACGTAGACGAGTGTCTTCGTACGTTTCTGTTCCTTCGAATTTTGTCACCGTCTCATAGTAAACCTTAACTTTAGGTTCTGTTCCGGAAGGGCGGACGATAATGCGCGAGCCGTCTTCGAGGTGATAGATGAGAACGTCACTTGCGGGTAGGTTAATCGCTTCAGTATTCCCACCAATAACAAAACGTAACGATGATTGCAGATCTTCAATC
This sequence comes from Vibrio pomeroyi, assembly GCA_041879425.1. Taxonomy (NCBI): domain Bacteria; kingdom Pseudomonadati; phylum Pseudomonadota; class Gammaproteobacteria; order Vibrionales; family Vibrionaceae; genus Vibrio; species Vibrio pomeroyi. Next base: position 1,738,374 of record CP090855.1, read on the forward strand.
ACTGATATCGCGACACCATTGATTGCTTTGGGTTGTGCTGACCTAAGTTTAGAGCCAATCGATGGTGAATCTGGGTCAAGCGCGATACTGCGTTGTGCGTTGGTATGAACGCCATGTTCCAATGATATCTGAGCAAGAAGATCCCAGACCGTTCGACCTTGAGATTTCAACTCTTCAACCAATTGGGCAAACACGACAATCGCAGACAGTCCATCCTTATCTCGAACCTGAGTACCAATCGTATAGCCTAGCGCTTCTTCATAGGCGAATAAGAACTCATTGTTTTCGTCTTCTAATTGCATGCCGATGTTGGCTAACCATTTAAAGCCTGTCAGTGTTTGGAAATAGGTAGCACCATGGGCATTCGCCACTTTTTCAAGCAGCGTTGATGAGACGATACTATTACCCACCAACTGATTTTTAGTGTGTGGCTTTGACAACAAGTAGTGCGCGAACAACACTCCCACTTGGTCACCCGTCAGCATTTTGTACGAGTCATCTTCAGTTCTAACCGCAACCGCGAATCGGTCTGCATCAGGATCGTTGGCACAAGCTATGTCTGCATCGACACTTTTTGCTAGGTTGACCACAAGGTCCATTGCCCCTTTCTCTTCCGGGTTAGGGAAGTTGACAGTCGGGAAATTACCATCGGGCTCTCTTTGTTCTGCAACGCTGAATACCTTATGGAAACCAGAATCATGGAGAAGATCTTCAGCCATTTGTGCGCCTACACCATGCATGGCGGTGTAGGTGATGGTAGTGTTCGCCGATTCAATATCTTTACTCACATACGGACTTTGGTTGATCGCAGCGCGATACGTTTGGTAATAGCCCTCAGTTAACCACACTAACTTGCCTTGTGCTTCCGCGTCACTCAAGCTCAGTAAAGGAATTGGCTTGGTCGATGCGATATCGATTTCAGAGGCAATGCCAGCATCATGCGGTGGAATGATTTGAGCACCATTCTCCCAGTACACTTTGAAACCATTGTATTCCGGCGGATTATGGCTAGCAGTTACCACAACGGCTGCGGCTGCGTTGAAATGTTCAATACCGAACGCAACGATAGGGGTTGCTGCGACATTCGAGGTTAAGTAAACCTTAATCCCCAAAGCCGTGAGTACAGAAGCGGTATCAATAGCGAATTGCTTTGAATCTAAGCGGCCGTCATAGCCCACAACAACACCACGAATCTTGGCATTTGCAACGTGCTCTATCAGATAGTGACCAAGCCCAGTCGCGGTTTCTTGTATCACTAAGCGATTCATTCTATTTGGACCGCATCCCACTTTGCCACGAAGACCTGCTGTTCCGAACTCTAATCGCTGCGTAAAGCGATCTTCTAATTCGTCGTGCATTCCTTCATCGATGAGGTGTTGAAGCTCTTCACGAGTTCTCGGGTCTGGGTCTCTCGCTAACCAATTCATTGCATCTTGCATAATCACTAAACCTTTTAATGTCTGTATGACTTACTGTTGATTTAACTTAAGTGATATTGATTATCATTTCTACGAAGGCAATCGTAAAACTCGATATAAAATAAATTCCAACGGCAAGAGGGCATGTAGCTTAGTCACTTCAAATAATTGACTGTTTAGTAAGTAAACTTACCTTGAACAATTGGATATCACTAACTAGCCTTTTACATAAATATAACAAAATTTAACAAATTCGCCGTTTTTGAATCTTTCATGGAAACCTCCAACGCTTTTGAGCCGTATTGGCTCATAGGAAGATATGAGGTTGATAGTGCTTTAAAGCTGTCTCCATGTGAGTTGTAGATTGAGATTCAGCCTTTTCATGTGTAGTCGGGATAACAATGAATGTTGTCCGGCTCTTAATGACATGTAGCTTGTAATGAAACTTAGCTCACAACGAAATATGGCTCGTAACGACATTTAGGTCGCAAGTATCCAATTAGGAAGGATAAGGAGAGATCTTTTGAAAAGATTACTGGTTAGGCTAGCGTGGCTTTTGAAGAGTTTTGTTGTGGTTTTAGTGTCGCCTTTAGTGCATGCAAGTAGTGAGTACAACATGACAAGAGGCGTGACTGAGATCAGCGGTGAGGTTTATGAACTTCATATGCTTATCTTCTACATCTGCTGTGCAATCGCCTTCGTCGTTTTTGGGGTGATGTTCTATTCGATTCTGAGGCACAGAAAGTCGAAGGGCGCGGTGGCGGCTCATTTTCACGAAAGCACCAAAGTCGAAATCCTCTGGACCATCATTCCTATTATTATCCTCATCGCAATGGCGATACCCGCGACCAAAACCTTGATAGCGATGGAAGACACTTCTCAATCTGAACTCACCGTTAAAATTACTGGCTCACAATGGAAATGGCATTACAGCTATTTTGGCGAAGATGTTGAGTTCTTCAGCTTGCTGGCGACCAGTGACAAAGAAATCGAAGGCATCGAAGTGAAAGGCGCGCATTACCTACTAGAGGTTGATAAGCCACTCGTCCTTCCTATTGATAGAAAAGTTCGCTTCTTGATGACCTCTGACGATGTGATTCACTCTTGGTGGGTTCCGGCCTTTGCCGTTAAAAAAGATACCATTCCGGGCTTCATTAACGAAGCTTGGACAAAAATCGATGAGCCCGGAGTGTATCGTGGCCAGTGTGCTGAACTGTGTGGCCGAGCGCATGGCTTTATGCCGATCGTAGTACATGCCATGGAAGAAGATGAGTTTGATGCATGGTTAGCAGAACAGAAAGAGTTAACGATTGCCGCACAGCAAGCGGCTCAAGATGCATTAGATGCGTCACTTTCTTTAGATGAATTGAATACTATTGGTGAAGAGGTTTACAAAACTCGATGCGCGGTTTGTCACCAAGCAAACGGTGAAGGTATTCCCGGTGCATTCCCAGCGATTAAAGGTAGCCCGGTTGCTCTTGGGAATGTGGATGTGCATATCGATACCATTGTTTATGGGCGTGGAGGCACGGCGATGCAAGCCTTCGATAACCAGTTAACCGAGAAAGAGATCGCAGCGGTCGTCACTTACCAAAGAAACGCTTGGGGTAATGACACGGGCGATATTGTTCAGGCTTCAGATATTAACGCTTACAAAGTTAAACAAGAGGGCGGAGCCCAAGCACCCGACGAACAGGGCTCAACGGATGAAGCACAAAGTGATGCTAAGGAGCAGCTATGAGTTCACCAATTGATAAGCCGGTGAAATCGGCGCCTGCAGAAGATCAGGCCTTGAGCCATTCTGTGGAAGGTACATTGGATAGCAATGACCTACCTCTGGATGATCACGACTCTCACGCCGCTCCAAAAGGGTGGGCGCGTTGGCTGTATTCAACCAATCACAAAGACATCGGTACATTATATCTGTGGTTCAGTTTCGCTATGTTCTTAACCGGTGGTGCGATGGCAATGGTGATCCGTGCTGAGTTGTTTCAACCGGGTTTGCAGCTTGTTGAACCAGACTTCTTTAACCAAATGACCACAGTGCACGGCTTGATCATGGTGTTCGGTGCGGTAATGCCTGCATTCACGGGGCTCGCCAACTGGATGATCCCGATGATGATCGGGGCTCCCGATATGGCGCTGCCACGAATGAACAACCTCAGTTTCTGGATTCTGCCCTTTGCTTTCTTAATCTTAATTGGTTCTCTGTTTACTGAGGGAGGCGGCCCGAGTTTTGGTTGGACATTCTACGCGCCGCTCTCAACGACTTACGGTCCTGATAGCACGGCACTGTTTGTGTTCTCTGTCCATATTATGGGGATCAGTTCGATCATGGGGGCGATCAACGTCATTGTGACCATCGTGAACATGCGAGCACCGGGTATGACTTGGTTCAAACTGCCTATGTTCGTGTGGACTTGGTTGATTACCGCTTTCTTGCTGATAGCCGTGATGCCGGTTCTCGCCGGAGCGGTGACCATGGTATTGACCGATAAATACTTTGGAACAAGCTTCTTTGATGCGGCAGGTGGTGGTGATCCCGTCATGTTCCAACACATATTTTGGTTCTTTGGACACCCCGAAGTGTACATCATGATTCTACCGTCGTTTGGTATCGTCTCTGCCATCATCCCAGCCTTTAGTGGCAAGCGCTTGTTTGGTTACCATTCGATGGTGTACGCGACCTGTAGTATCGCCATCTTGTCCTTCCTAGTTTGGGCACACCATATGTTCACTACGGGGATGCCTGTATTTGCTGAATTGTTCTTCATGTATTGCACCATGTTGATAGCGGTGCCGACGGGAGTGAAAGTCTTTAACTGGGTCGCAACCATGTGGCGAGGTGCATTGACCTTCGAAACCCCGATGCTATTCACCATCGCCTTTATCGTTCTGTTCACGATAGGTGGCTTGTCTGGATTGATGCTCGCCATTGTTCCTGCTGATTTCCAATATCATGACACCTATTTTGTGGTGGCTCATTTTCACTATGTTCTGGTGACTGGTGCGGTGTTCTCGATAATGGCTGCGGCCTATTACTGGCTGCCTAAGTGGACTGGGCACATGTACGACCACAAGCTCAGTTTGTGGCATTTCTGGACATCTGTCATATCAGTCAATGTGCTTTTCTTCCCTATGCACTTTTTAGGTTTGGCGGGCATGCCACGTCGTATTCCAGACTACGCTATTCAGTTCGCTGATGTTAACCAAGTGGTGTCGATAGGTGGCTTCGCCTTTGGTTTATCGCAACTCATCTTCTTGTGGCTCGTCATCAAGTGTGTGAAAGGCGGTGAGCCAGCATCGAGTAAGCCATGGGAACGAGCTGAAGGGCTGGAGTGGACGGTACCAAGTCCAGCACCTCATCACACCTTTACTCATCCACCTAAGATCGATTAGGGGGTGAGCTATGAGTGATAAGCAAAACAATCCAAATCAAGATGAAATACAACCCAAGCGGTCAACCAAGAAGCGATCAACTAAAAAGCTGACGGGCTACTTGGTATTGAGTGTGGTGGCGATGTTTGGTTTCGGTTTCGCTTTGGTCCCGCTCTACGATGTGATGTGCGAGGCTTTGGGAATCAACGGCAAAACCAATACGGTTTCTGCGGTTCAACCTCAGGGGATGCAACCTGATTACTCTCGGACGATTCGGGTGGAGTTCATGTCTCATATTAAGCCAGATATGCCATGGACGTTTTCGCCAGAAGTGCGTGTATTGGAAGTTCATCCTGGCGAGGTGGTGCAAACCAATTACATCGCGAAGAATCTATCTGCGAGTTCATTGACTGGTCAAGCTGTGCCATCGGTGTCTCCGGGAATGGGAGCGACCTACTTCAACAAGATGGAATGCTTTTGCTTTAATCAGCAGCCACTTGATGGGTTCAAGAGCGCGGAAATGGGTTTGATATTTTACATTGAGCCAGATATTCCACAGTCGATACACACGCTGACGCTCTCTTATACGTTATTCAATATCACGAGTGAGGTGGTTGGGAGAGTAAACGAACCTGAGCCAAACGTACTCGCGAGTAATTAGGAAATTACAGAACCAGAATCAACAAAAGGAGTTGAGCGATGAGTTCTAAAAAGGAAGTGTATTTCGTTCCACATCAAAGCCATTGGCCGCTCGTTGGTGCCGTTGCTCTATTTCTTGTTGCGGTCGGAGCAGGGTTAACCGTGCAAAACATGGGGACTGATGCTGCTGGTGGCGTGTTCGGCAAAGCCGTGCTGTTAGTCGGTTTTGCTGTTCTTCTGTATATGCTCGCGGGTTGGTTTAGTAACGTGATCACAGAATCATTGAGTGGTGTTTACTCCGAGCAAATATCTCGCTCTTTTAGGCAAGGCATGAGCTGGTTTATCTTCTCTGAAATCATGTTTTTTGGTGCTTTCTTTGGTGCGCTTTTCTATGCTCGCATGATATCTGTCCCTTGGATTGGCGGGGCGGGCAACAATGAAATGACTCATGAAGTGCTGTGGCCGATGTTTCAATCGATGTGGCCGCTGACCACGACACCTGATGGTGTGACGACGCAAGCGATGCCTTGGCAAGGTATTCCACTCAAGAACACCATTATCTTACTGCTTTCATCCGTAACGCTGCACATGGCGCACCTAAGCCTTGAACAAAACAAGCGCATGGCATTAATCGTTTGGTTAGAAATTACGATTGTTCTGGCTGCTTTTTTCTTGTTTTTCCAAGTCGAAGAGTACGTTCACGCTTATCAAGAGATGGGGCTGACCCTTCAATCGGGTATCTATGGCAACACCTTCTTCTTATTGACCGGTTTCCATGGTTTGCATGTCTGCTTGGGGACGATCTTTTTGATTGTGTTACTGGCAAGGGTTGCGAAAGACCATTTTACGCCAAAAGACCACTTTGCGTTCCAAGCCGGCAGTTGGTACTGGCACTTTGTTGATGTGGTTTGGTTAGGGCTGTTTGTGTTCGTCTATGTCCTCTAACGACACAGACCGCATTAGCTGTCGGGCTTATAGGGCTTAATAAGGGCGAGGGTTAGGTGTGATAACTCCGGTTCCTAAAGCCAGTAACAACATTAGCACGACAACGGCTGACCACATGACTCGACGCCCTAGGAAGTGACTCAACCTTTTGCCATTGTGGTTGCCAGAAGCGATTTGGATGAGGCCTTTCATTAAGTTGAAGGCGATGAAAAACAGTAGAGCAACTAATACAACTTTGAATAACAAGATAAAGGTGGATGACGCCATAGTGATAACTCCAAACGGTTTGAATCATGATGAACGAACGTTGCGCAGTAAAGGTTTTTGGGTTGCGGTTGTTTTAACTTTGGTTTCAGTCGGCATTTTAATCAAGTTGGGTTTATGGCAGTTAGACAGAGGTAACGAGAAATTACGCTACGAGCAACAGTTATCGCAGAGAGCAACGCAGTCCTCTAGGCCTCTAGATGTAGTGATATCTGAATGGCGAGATAAAAGCATTCGAACTCAGCCGTCATTGAATCCTTCAACCTTAAATGGTTTAAAAGCTGACGTTCAATTAGTGAAAACAAGTGGTTTGGTGTTCTTGTTAGACAATCAAATCAACCAAGGAACCGTTGGGTATGTGATTTACATGCTGGGTGAGGTTCTAACACAAGGTGGAAGAAAACAACTGTTGATCGATCTTGGGTTCGTTGCTGCGAGTAATGATAGAAGAGAGCTTCCACAAATTGGACACATCACGTTACCAACCAAGATGTCTGGGCGTTTGTACACACGTTCAGTTAATCCGTTAAGTCAGGAGCTTGGGTTAGAAAAGACAACACCAGCAAGAATTCAAAACATCAATATAGAGGCGTTATCACAATACACAGGCCAAGAGGTATTGCCGTTTATCTTTCAACCTCAGAGTTTAGATTTATGGCCTTATGAAATGTTATGGCGCCCTACGGCGATGAAGTCTGAGAAGCACTTTGGTTACTCATTTCAATGGTTCGTTATGGCCGTGGTACTGCTCTCGCTGATGTTATTGATTGGCTACCGACACTTAAAGAAACATAGTCACATTAATAAGAAGTAAATACTCGGAATGACATAAATACAGATAGCGAACGGCAGCGCTTAATACAGGGAATCAAAATGGATAAGTCTCAAGTACAAATGAACAAGGAAAGTACCGATGCTAACTTGGCTGCGTTTAAACAGCGTCGCTCGCGTGGTCGCCTTGTATTAGTCGGACTGATTCTGATCTTCGCCTTACCTGCCATTATCGCTAAAACCGTGTTGGAGCAAAATTGGTACACATCTGGTGTGACAAACACGGGGGAGTTGGTTGAGCCAAGAGTGACGTTACAGGATTTTGGATTGACGGCTCCGGTGGAAGGAGAAGGATGGTTGGTGGGTTACATTGCGCCAACAGAATGCGATAGCTTGTGTGAACAACAGCTACATTACTTGAATCAAAGCTATTTAGCGTTAGGGAAAAATAAGGAACGAGTGACAGCGGTGGTTTTTGTCTCTGAAGGGGATGCGCTACCAGGAGCATTTAATAAACCTGATTTGTTGTTTCTATCGGGTGGAGATCAGTTGAGCACCAAGTTCGCGCCGGCTTCCATTGTTATCATTGATCCTCTTGGGCAACTCGTTATGGAATACAAAAGTGTTTCAGAACCGTCGCAGTTAGTCGGGCAATCTAAAGGCATGATTCATGATCTCAGAAAGCTTCTTAAACTTTCGCGCGTTGGGTAGCTGATAGAGCATTCGTGTTTGACCGTAGCGATTGAACTCTATTAGGGACAGGGAATAAATATAGGGAGATAAACGATGCAGAACAAAGCCCCTGATTTACTCATGCTCGTGATGCGAGTGACTATCTTACTGACGCTTACCGTGATTGTGCTCGGTGCTTATACTCGTTTGTCTGATGCTGGTCTTGGTTGCCCTGATTGGCCTGGGTGTTATGGGAAAGTCACCGTTCCTTCTGATGCACAATCAGTGAATCAAGCCAATCTCCAATTTCCTGAACGCGCTCTTGAAGCAGATAAAGCATGGATAGAGATGATACATCGCTACTTCGCGGGTTCATTAGGGCTTCTTATCTTTGTTGTGGTTGCTTGGTGTATTAAGAAGAACATCACCTCTGATGGACTACCGTTACTTATATCGGCAACCGTGATTTTTCAGGCTTTATTAGGCATGTGGACTGTGACACTCAAGCTGATGCCTGTCGTGGTGATGGCGCACTTGATGGGTGGTTTTACTCTGTTGTCTCTACTGTGTCTACTCTACTGTCGTCTCTCTAATTTTCAAACTCGATTTGGCGAAACCTCTTATGCGCCTCAGCTTAAATTCTGGGCCTCGTTGGGGTTAGTGATTGTGGTAGGGCAGATATTGCTTGGCGGGTGGACCTCATCAAACTATGCCGCGTTGGTGTGCACCCAGTTACCAATTTGTGAGGGGAACTGGACTAGCTACCTAGACTTTAAAAACGCGTTCGACTTTGCACAGCACGGCCATGATAACTATGAGTTCGGTGTATTGGAGTATCCCGCAAGGCTCACAATACATGTCATGCACAGGTTTGGCGCTATTGTGGCAACGTTGACGGTGCTAATGGTCGTGTATCAGTTGTGGAAGTTTGGTCAAACACCACACCAAAAGCTGAGCTTGATTGTCGCAATAGTGTTGGTTACTCAAATCAGCCTTGGAATCAGCAATGTGTGGTTTCACCTGCCAATCTCAGTCGCGGTTTTACATAATCTAGTCGCGGCGATGCTACTTATCAGTATGGTTGTAACCAACTTTGTCGTGTGGCAGCGCAAACCGAGTGAGAGCTTGGTGAAGAACAGTGTATTACAAGGAGGTAATCATGGTCAGTAGAGTTTCAACACAGCATGAAGTGGCGGTTCAAGCCCCAGTTTCAAGTAATGAAATGGCTGCAAAAAACAAAGCTGCTTGGAAGGTTTATTTAACACTGACCAAGCCTAAAGTGGTTGCTTTGATGTTGCTAACGGCATTAGTCGGAATGTGTTTGGCCGTGCCCAATGGATTACCTTTGCAGCAAGCGTTGTTCGGAATGATCGGGATAGGGTTAATGGCCGGTTCGGCAGCTGCATTTAATCATTTGATCGACAAGAAGATCGACGGGCAGATGTCTCGAACTAATCGACGTCCTTTACCATCAGGGGAGCTCAGTAGCGTACGAGTGTTCAGTTTTGCCGCGGGCATTGGCTTGCTTGGCTTCGTCACCTTAGTGATGTTGGTAAACCCACTGACCGCTTGGCTAACCTTTGCGAGCTTATTGAGCTATGCGGTTATCTATACCATGTACTTGAAGCGAGCGACGCCGCAGAACATTGTGATAGCCGGAATAGCTGGAGCAATGCCTCCGTTATTGGGCTGGACAGCTGTCACTAATGAGTTACATTCAAGCGCATGGTTGTTGGTGATGATCATTTTTATCTGGACACCTCCACACTTTTGGGCACTTGCGATTCATCGTCGTGACGAGTACGCCAAAGTGGATATTCCGATGCTGCCTGTTACTCATGGGATAGCCTACACCAAGACTTCAATTTTGCTTTATACACTGTTGTTAAGCATCGTATGTGTGCTTCCAGTATTAGTTGGGATGAGCAGTTGGATATACCTGAGCGCGTCTTTGGTGCTAAACGGTGGGTTTGTTTATCACGCGTGGGTTCTTAAATATCGTGATGAGCCCAACATGGCGATGAAGACATTCAAGTTCTCCATTTATCATTTGATGCTCTTGTTTGTGGCCTTGTTGGCAGATCATTATGTACTTTGATAACTGACGTTTCAGATGGCACTGAGTAAAAAAACGGATGCGCTAGGCATCCGTTTTTGTTTGGTTGATTACTCACTCTTATCTATTAAGAGTCAGTTTCTAGTGATCAATTAGTCCACTTTGTTCCAAGCATCTTGCCAGTGTGAACCTACACCTGGTTCGTACTGAGTTGCTGTTGGTGCCCATTGAACACAGTAGCCAGAGTATGGGAACTCTTTACACTGATAAACGCTACCATCGCTGCTTAGTACTGTTGTACCGGCTGTGTAAGACTCAATGCTTTCAGGGAATACGAAATCGTAATCGCCCGCTGGTGGAGGTGTTTGCTCATCCATCAGATGGAAATCAAGCGTGTTCTGATCCACTAAGTTACCTTGGTCATCTTTCGTCACAACCACAAGCATGTGGTGGCCAGCTTCAGATTTAGACAAAGTCAGTTGAACATCTTCAACTTGTCCGTCTACCAATTCAGATTTTTGAGAGGCAAGCGCTTCACGATGATGGTTGTACACAGTCAATTCAGCTTGAATATCGCCTGTTGCTGCAAGAGTCAGATCAAGCTGTGTTGGCTGGTTTTCATCAATAATGTACTCAGACTCTAAACCTGTTACTTCTAGCTCATGGTCTGGTTCTGGAGTATCAATCTTGTAACCGATCTCTACGCTGTTAAAGCCTGAACCTGATTTTAAGTAAATAGGGTTCGAACCGTATACAGGAGCGAAATCGCCTTGGCCGTTTAATTGACCTGCTTTGATTTGCGTCTGCTCTTGGTTGATCTTAGAGGCAAGTGCGTAAGACCAGTTGTTTGCTTTGCCTTGTTCGTTGCTTTCAATCACTAGCTCAGTGCTGTATGAAGCGTTTTCACCAGATTGGTCGAAGACACGAGTGTAAACCGCATCACCAACGTTCAGATCTTGAGTTGGGTTAATATGACCGCCTTGATCCCAATCCGGAATGATAGGGCCGTCGCCATCAAATTTTACATCGATAACGTTGTAGAAAGCTGCAGCAGTGTCACCCACATCCCATACAGCAAGGATCACTTGATAGCCTTCGCGTTCTGGAACGTTACACAAGTGGCTTACTTGCATCGGTGGCTGTTCCATATTGCCTTCAACAACACAGAATGGCGTTAAATCAAAAGAACTGCGTGCCAAAGGTTGGTTTGGGTTCCAGTCAGGTTGTGTGATGTAGTATTTCCAATCGTGGGTTTTGTGGTTCGCTGTGAATGTCCACTCAAAGTATTGAGAACCAGACTTGATAGGGCGTTTAACCCAGCGGTCTGCGGTTTGTTCGTCTAGCGCAGCCGCTAAAGAAGATTGCGCACTAGCGATTTTTCCATCGACAGGGCCGACTTCAGGGAAACCTTCAGGGCCTTCCACACTTTGTGGTTCGTATTGGATACCTCCACAGTCGGTGTTTTTCTGTTGTGTGTCACTCGCAGGGAACTTACATAGGGCGACACGGCTCTCAGCGACACCATTATCGTATGCCGAAACATAACCATGACCGAAGCTTGCACCGCTTACGCTAAGTAGCGACAGCGCGATGAGTGATTTTTTTGGGAGTTGTTTCATTATTTGTCCTTACTGTATTTGGCCGACAAAAAAGAGAACACTCCGGCATGCATGTGCACTTAAATCCTATTAAGTGGCAGCTCCGCTATCATAGACAGAATATTTGTCGACAGACCGGTGGCTTTGCGTCCTATTCTTTCAAATAGTTTGCCAGAAGTGCGTTTAAGCAAACGGAATGTAGCCAACCAGTTTTATAAATGCGAATCAATAGATTGAAATGTGGAATGCTAATCTCGAACTTTTAATTCTTAATACAAATTAACTTGCTATATGTTTCGTTAGTTAACGTATAAATTATTGATATAAATAAAGAAAGTATTTGCTCTAATTGTTTTTGTGAATGCTTTTGGGTTTTTGTGTTCTGCTCTGTACAACAATTGCACTCATATCAAAACCAAACCTTTGGTTTCCACTAACCGAGCCCTGACATGTCGTGTATGAAAAAACGGACAATTGATTGGTATGAATTATATAAAGGAGTCGGTATGGAATTCACAGAACAAGACAGAGATGCGTTGTATCAAACGTGGATGTCACAAAAATCGCGAATGCGAATTACGCAGATGGAGTTTTCAAAAAAGCTAGGAATGAACCAGCTTGATTTCTCACGAGTGTTAAGAGGGGAGACGCCATTGACCATGTCTTTCATCAGTCACTTTTGCCGTTTACTTCATTTAGAACCTAGAAATGTGTTTCCTTCACTTAAAGAAGGCTATGAATCTGGGCCTAAAGTGGTTTATTTAAAAAGTAGAATGAGTGTTGATGGCGAGATTCAAAACGCTTATATCGAAGGAAATCAGGTGATTGTAGAGTATGCTCACACTGTGCAGCATGACTAATTTTAGAGCTAGCTCTGAGTTTTAACCCCTTTTTCTACAATCTTTCCACATAGGGTATGGCATACTTAGTTAGATTCTTCTTTTTAATGTAAGTGCGCTATGAAACCTTTAAAACTTCTCTTGCTTGTTGCAACCAGCATTTTTTGTTTGGTTGTGCAGGCGGTCCAATTAAAACCGCAACCAAATTCACCAGTTATGAAGATTTTCAGCCAGGTCCTGACGGTGGTGTTGACTTAGTTTGGGCTAGAATCGGCCTGCGTGATGCACAACGTTTGAAATCTAAGTTAGACGATTATGATTCTGTGGTGATTGACCAGATCTTTGTGCTTGCAGAAGAAGGTTCGCTCGATCAGGAAGAGATTCAAGAGCTGACTGATCACATGGTTGCACGCTTGGAAGAGAAAATATCGCCTCATAAAACAATTGTCGACGAACCCACGGGTAAGACGTTGCGACTAAGTATCGCGTTAAGTAATGTTGAAACGCCAAATCCTATCTTAGCAGTTACCAGTAGTGTCTTACCTTTTGGGCTTGCCATGTCGACCATCTCCAAAGTAGCGACAGGTGAGCACACCAATGTTGGTAGCGCTAGTGTTGAGCTTTTAGTGAGTGATGCTCAAGATGGTACACCACTGTTCGCAGCTATCGACCGCGAAGCCGGGAACAAAGACTTTTCGACCATGATTGATTCCCTAGATGATGCCAAAGACGCAATCAACTATTGGGTTGAACGTTTAGGTGATACTCTACAGAACATCGATGACGCATAGAAAGAGCCTGTAATGCTAGAAAAAGAGAACCTCATCAAACTTGCCAGAATGCAGATGCCTTTTGGCAAATACGCTGGTCGTACATTGATCGATTTACCTGAAGAATATTTGCTGTGGTTTGATAAAAAAGGATTTCCGTCTGGTGAACTGGGTGACCTATTAAAGCTGTGCCTTGCTTTGAAAATCGAAGGGCTTGATAGTGTCGTCAAGCCATTGAAAAGAGTGTAATTAAATTAAAGCTCACGCTAATCACGTGAGCTTTTTTGTTTTCAGTTTCCGCATTGGATTAGAGGTATAGGACAATTCGCACAACATAGAATCTTATCCTGCCTTAAATTGCGCAATCGATAACGTGTAAATAATGTTATACGGGGTGTTTTAAATATAAAACACAAAAAAAATTGCGTTTTTTTTAAATTAGTGATTGAAACTAGAGTTTTTACTAGTTAAGTTACAGGGAACAAGAAGATATGTGCTGATGGAAAGTTACGTGAGATAACGTACATTCAGCTCAAGGATAGAAAATAGGAAGAAGTAAGCAATGTTCCAGACTGATGATGTAAGAATTAACAAAGTAAAAGAGTTATTACCACCTGTTGCTGTTTTAGAAAAGTTTCCAGCGACAGAAATTGCTTCTTCTACAACCTTTGAAAGCCGTAAAGCGATTCACAATATTTTAGAAGAAAGCGATGATCGCTTACTCGTTATTGTAGGTCCATGTTCTATTCATGACACTGAAGCTGCTCTTGAGTACGGTAAGCGTTTGAAAGTGCTACGCGACGAACTAGGCGATAAGCTTGAAATCGTAATGCGCGTTTACTTTGAAAAGCCACGTACAACCGTTGGTTGGAAAGGTCTGATCAATGACCCGTACATGGACGACACATTTAAGCTAAATGATGGTCTTCGTTTAGGACGTAAGCTACTACTTGATCTAACAGACATGGGCATGCCGACAGCAAGTGAATTCCTGGATATGATCACACCTCAATACGTTGCTGACCTAATTAGCTGGGGTGCAATCGGCGCACGTACTACTGAATCTCAAGTTCACCGTGAACTGGCTTCTGGTCTGTCTTGTCCTGTTGGCTTTAAGAATGGTACTGATGGGAACATTAAGATCGCAACAGACGCAATTCGTTCTGCTAGCGCTTCTCACCACTTCTTGTCTGTAACTAAATACGGCCACTCAGCTATCGTTGAGACAGCAGGTAACCCTGATTGTCATATCATCCTACGTGGTGGTAAAGAGCCAAACTACAGCGCAGAGCACGTTGGTAAGATCAAAGAAGAGCTAGCAGCTTCAGGTCTTCCACAGAAGGTGATGATTGACTTCAGCCACGCAAACAGCTCTAAGCAGTTTAAACGTCAAATGAACGTATCTGATGACGTAAGCGCACAGATCTCTGGTGGTGATAAAGCTATCTTCGGTGTGATGATCGAATCTCACTTAGTTGAAGGTCGCCAAGACTTAGTTGACGGCAAAGCTGCAACATACGGTCAGTCGATTACTGATGCTTGTATTGGTTGGGAAGATACTGAAACCGTACTTCGTCAACTGGCAGATGCTGTTGAAGCTCGCCGCAACAAATAGGTTGTTCCTTACAATCGACCACTGAGTTACTGAAAATTCGAAGCCCTTATTAGTCGTTGCTAGTAAGGGCTTTTTTGCGGGGGTGTCACTTTAGGGGTTGTCATATTATAAATTTATTTACTTATCGTATAGTGAATGGTTAAATGGTGTAGTGTCCCATAAACTGAAGAGTCGTATCAATGAAAGCAGTATTGGCGAGTGTTGTATTAATTGCAGTAAACACGTTTTCTATATCAAATGTACAAGCCGCAACCGGCTTTAACGCAGAGCAACTATGTAAAGCTGGCCTTGCTCTAGCGATTGACAAGCAGCCTCGTGGTATTAAAGCAACGTCAGGAAAAAGCAATCAGCGTATTCTACTTAGTTTGAAAGATGGCAATAACGATTGGGATTACCGTTGCGATGTGAACCGCGGTAACAAAACGATTAAGTTAGAAGCCAGAGAACTCAAGCGCAACGACAAGTTCTTGGGCCAAGCGATTCGCTATGATGTTGCTGATGCTAAACGTTCAGTAAAAGTTACAATGAAAAAGCGCAAAGGCTCTGGCGTGACGAGCGAAAGTTATACCGCTAGACAACTCAAATAGTACCGTTTGCTTACATCAGAAAGCCGCAATTATTTCGGCTTTTGGTTATCTAGACAATGACAAGATAAGCCTATTTGATTAGGTGAAGTAGCTCTTCCACTTTTTGTGACAACAAAGTTCGATCTTGTCTGGTTTCTACGTTAAGGCGTATTAATGGTTCGGTATTGGACTTTCTCAAGTTGAAACGCCATTCGCCCATGTTGAGACTGATTCCATCGGTATGATCGATGTTTAAAGCATTTTCTTGGTAGCATGACAATACTCGATCCATAACTAGCTCAGGGTTTACTACCTCGCGATTGATCTCTCCTGAAGAAGGGAATTTGCCCATGCTTGATCTGATGAGTTGGTGGAGAGACTGTTGAGTCTTACTAATCAACTCAATCACTAACAGCCAAGGAATCATTCCCGAGTCGCAATACCCAAAATCACGGAAGTAGTGATGTGCACTCATTTCTCCACCGTACACCGCATTCAGTTCTCGCATCTTCTCTTTAATCAGAGCATGTCCAGCTTTGACGCCAACAGCGTTTCCACCAAGCTTGTTAGCAACTTCAATCGTATTCCATGTCATACGCATATCGTGCAACAAAGTGGCGCTAGGCTCTTTCAGTAAGAATGCTTCGGTGAGCAGACCAACGATATAGTAACCCTCAATGTAATTGCCTTGTTCATCAAAGAAAAAGCAACGGTCGAAATCGCCATCCCATGCGATACCAAGGTCTGCGGAATGAGTTAGCACAGCATCTCGTGTAGCAATCTGGTTGTCTTTGATTAAGGGGTTTGGAATACCGTTTGGGAACTTTCCATCTGGAGTGTGATGAATTTTGATGAAAGAGATAGGAACATTCAGTTCGTTAAACTTCTTCTCTAACGCGTCAATGACATGCCCAGCAACACCGTTCCCTGCGTTAACCACAATCTTCAACGGTGACAGCCTTGATGGGGTGATATAAGAGAGTAGGTGCTCGACGTACGGAGCGAGAACACTGGCCGTTTTACAAGAATAAGAGGCTTGTACGCGACTGATAGGTAAACCGCTGTTGAGCTTTTGAGCCAAAATCTCAATGCGTTGTTTGATTTGATCTAAGCCGTTGTCTTTGCTGATAGGGCTAGCGTCAATACCTACTAATTTCATTCCGTTGTAATTGATTGGGTTGTGGCTGGCAGTAATTTGAATCCCGCCAATCGCTTGTAGGTGGCGAGTTGCAAAGTAAATCTCTTCAGTACCTGTAATACCAAGCTCTATTACGCTTATTCCAGATTCGTTTAAGCCTTTGGTGATAGCTTTTTGTAATGAAAGGGACGTTTCGCGGTTATCACGGCCAATCACTACCTGAGCGGAGCCATCGAGTGACGTTTCAGCTGAAGCACAAAGTACGTGTTCGCCAAATGCCTTTCCAAGCAGAAAGGCGAAATGTTCATGGATTTGTTCACCAATGATGCCGCGGATATCGTTATTCTTAAAGCAGCTCAGGTCTAATGTTGATTTCATTGATTTGTCGCTGCTTTAGTTCGATTTGTTGTTTTGAGGTGAATCAGATTGTTCGCATTTCACGTCTCGCCCATAGCTATCTTGATATCGGATGATGTCGTCTTCGCTCAAATGGCTGCCGGTTTGTACTTCAATCATTTCCAATGGGGAATCACCTGGGTTTTCTAAGCTATGAACATGCCCTAATGGAATGTAGGTAGATTGGTCTTCTTCGACTAGGTAAGTTTTCTCATCATTGGTCACCTTCGCGATGCCCGCGACGACAACCCAGTGTTCCGCTCTATGGTGATGCATTTGTAGCGAGAGCTTGTGACCGGGTTTTACGGTGATACGTTTAACTTTATCGCGCTTGCCTAGGTCGATCACATCGTATTTACCCCAAGGTCTAAACACCTCACGGTGATGAACATGTTCTGTGCGACCAGCTTGGTTTAGCTGACTAACAATAGATTTCACACCCTGGACTTTGTCTTTGTTCGCAACCAATATAGCGTCTTTAGTTTCGACAATAATCAGATTTTCGACACCCACAGTCGCAACCAGTTTATTTTCAGCATGGATATAGTTGTGCTGAGAATCGACAGTCAATACATCGCCTTCAATCACGTTGTTGTGCTCATCCTTGTCACTGACATCCCAGATTGCAGACCATGAACCAATATCATTCCAGCCAACATCCATAGGAATTACTGCAGCGTGTGACGTTTTTTCCATCACTGCATAGTCGATAGAGTCGCTAGGGCTGCTTTTGAATGCTTCGGCGTCAATACGGATAAAGTCGAGGTCGGTGTTTTGCTTTGCGAGAGCGAGTTTACAGGCCGCTAAGATCTCTGGACGATGTTCAGCAAGTTCTTCAAGGTAGCGTGATGCTCTAAACATGAACATACCGCTGTTCCATAGGTATTGTCCCGAATCAATGTACTGCTCTGCAGTTGCTAGGTCGGGCTTTTCAACGAAACACTCAATCGTATAAGCACTTTGGGAGAGAGGCTCTCGTTGCTTGATATAACCATAGCCCGTTTCGGGTGCGTTCGGAGTAATACCAAATGTGACGA
The DNA here is from genome assembly GCA_041879425.1 of Vibrio pomeroyi. Classification (NCBI taxonomy): domain Bacteria; kingdom Pseudomonadati; phylum Pseudomonadota; class Gammaproteobacteria; order Vibrionales; family Vibrionaceae; genus Vibrio; species Vibrio pomeroyi. The sequence continues at coordinate 1,756,476 of CP090855.1, forward strand.
GTTTGCCTTGTTTCGCGTATTCGACACCTCTCGCTACCGTTTGCTGAAATTCGGTCGTTTTGGCGATGTGATGATCGGCTGCCAGTACCAATAATATTGGATCTGACTTGTTCTGTTGGTTGCTGTTCGAGTGACTTAAGGCCTGTAAGGCTGCGAGTGCGATGGCGGGTGCTGTGTTTCGACCTACAGGCTCTAACAGAATACCACTGTGTTCGATGTTAGCCGATCGGGCTTGCTCTGCAGCAATAAAGCGGTGTTCTTCGTTACAGATAATGAAGGGAGCGGCACACTCGGTATCACTTAAGTGCGCTTCAAGGCCTTGCAAACGCAAAAGGGTTTGCTGGAGCATCGATTGTTCGCCAGCAATATTTAGAAATTGCTTAGGATAAAGCTCGCGAGACAGTGGCCAGAGGCGGCTACCAGAGCCGCCAGCTAGAATGACAGGTAAAATCATATCGTGGTAATTGGGTGCCTTAAAATACTGGCGCCATGTTACCACGCTTCACCGTTATTATTGATCGATAAGAAATTTACTTATCGATGAACTTCCGGATTGGACATGACTATGTCTTGAGCTTCGTTAAAACCTTGCGGGTCGATTTTGAGTGTTTGTGTTGGGAAGGCGATATCCGCATTGTGCTTGTGAATAATGGCTAGCACCTGCAGTAATACATCTTGCTTAACTTCATGGTATCTCACCCAGTTGACGGTTTTGGTGAAGGTGTAGATAAAGAAGTTCAGCGTTGATGGCCCAAACTTATCGAAGTTCACGATGAGCGTCTGCTTAGCATCGATATCTCGGTGCGTTTCAAGCATGGCTTTGACGTCATCCACAATGAGAGCCAGCTTGCTCGCGTCTTGGTAACGAAGCCCGAAGGTTTCATTGATTCGGCGGTTCAACATTCGAGACGGGTTCTCCACCACAATGTTACTGAATACCGAGTTTGGCACGTACAATGGGCGTTTATCGAAGGTGCGAATGATGGTCATGCGCCAGCCAATACGTTCGACAGTACCTTCGATTTGACGATCGGGAGAGCGAATCCAATCGCCGACTTTAAAAGGACGGTCGAAGTAAATCATCATCCCGCCAAAGAAATTCGATAGTAGATCTTTTGCCGCCAAACCGACAATCAAACCACCCACACCACCAAAGGTCAGCAAGCCTGATAGGCTGAGCCCAAATGCCTGCATGATCGTCAGGCCACCCATTACCATAAAGAACAAGCGAGCGACTTTCGCGATAGCTTGTACTGTGGTTTCGTCTCTGGTTTTTTGCTCTAAGACATATGCTTCAGTGTTGGTAATCATTCGTAAGGTAAACCAAACGAAGGTACATATGATTAATATGTGCTTTAGTGTTTTTAACCAGTTGATTTCATTGCCAAACTGGTCTTGAAGGATCAGCCCGATAGAGACCGTAGCTGGCCAACACCAAAGTAACGTACTGACTGGGGTTTTTAGTGCTTCTAATAACAGGTCATCCCAGTGGAAAGGGGTTTTCTGTACCAGAATTTCTAAGCGATTGTGGATAATTCGCCAAGCTACCCAAGCAAGAAAACTCGCAATAGTGATGAATAGGACACTGTTCGCCCAATCACTATGGCTCTGGTTAATGTAGGTTTGTACTTGGGTTAAAAATTCATTCATTGTGTGTGCTGCCGCAGAAATTATGAATTGGAAATTAGCAGAAACTCGAGTTGTTCTCTACCTTTATAAATCAAGCGATTATGACACTAGTATAACCTTATTATTGAAAAACTAACTTTTTTTGAGATAGAAACTAATGTAGGTTTGGCTATCCCGTGTAATTAAAATTTCTCAACAGGATTTCAAATGAGCGACAAACAATATGCAGTTATCGGTTTAGGGCGTTTTGGGTTATCTGTATGCAAAGAGCTGCAAAGTTCAGGGGCGCAGGTGCTAGCCGTCGATATTGATGAAGAGCGAGTGAAAGAAGCCGCGGCTTTTGTTTCACAAGCGATTGTTGCTAACTGTACGAGCGAAGAAACGGTAAAAGAGTTAAGGCTAGACGATTATGACATGGTAATGGTGTCGATTGGCTCCGATGTTAACTCTAGCATTTTAACCACTTTGGTGGTTAAAGAGTCAGGCGCAAAAGCTGTCTGGGTGAAGGCGAACGATAAGTTCCACGGCAAGATCCTCTCTAAGATTGGTGCTGACCATATCATAATGCCAGAGCGCGATATGGGTATTCGTGTTGCGCGTAAGATGTTGGATAGACGTGTTCTTGAGTTTATCGACCTAGGTAGTGGTTTAGCGATGACCGAAATTGTTATCGGTGCCAAGTTGTTGGGTAAACAACTTCGCGAACTTAAGCTATGCAAAGAGACTGGCGTTGAAGTTCTTGGCTTCAAGCGTGGTCCAAACCTAACCAAAGCACCTGAGTTGGATGTGAGTTTAGAAATCGGTGATGTTGTGATCATTGCAGGGCCGAAAGAGACCTTGTCTAGAAAGCTACGTAATTGGTAACCGGTAATGGGTCATAAGGTATTAGTATGAATTCGTTAAAACGAAAAGGTACTTTCTACACGCTTAAGAGAGACGAAAAGCCACGTAAAGGCTCCGAACCTAAGATTATTCTGACGAGTTTCTTAGGGGTTCTTATCCCTTCGGCCATACTGCTGACGATGCCTGTTTTCTCTGTTACAGGGCTTAGCTTTACGGATGCGTTGTTTACCGCGACTTCCGCGATCAGTGTGACGGGTTTGGGTGTTGTTGATACGGGTGAGCACTTCACCCTGGCTGGTAAAATCTTACTGATGTTTTTGATGCAAGTGGGCGGGTTAGGGCAGATGACCTTATCAGCGGTACTTCTGTACATGTTTGGTGTTCGGTTAAGCCTGAAGCAACAAGCATTAGCGAAAGAAGCATTGGGACAAGATCGTAAGATTAACCTTCGAAAACTGGTCAAGAAGATCATCATTTTTGCGTTAGTCGCTGAATTTATCGGCTTTGTGTTGCTCTGTTTCCGGTGGGTTCCTGAAATGGGATGGGCAACAGGGAGCTTTTACGCACTTTTTCATGCGATATCAGCCTTCAATAACGCAGGCTTTGCTCTGTTTTCAGATAGTATGATGAGCTTTGTTGACGACCCATTAGTGATTTTTACGCTCGCGGCTCTGTTCATTTTTGGTGGTTTAGGCTTCACGGTAGTGGGTGACCTATCTAGTAATTGGCGTAAAGGGTTCAGACATCTACATTTACATACCAAGATAATGCTGACAGCAACGCCGACTCTACTGTTAGTGGGTACGGTATTGTTCTGGTTGTTGGAGAGAAGCAACTCCGCGACCATGGAAGGGCTATCGACACAAGGACAATGGCTTGCGGCATTTTTCCAATCGGCGAGTGCTCGTACTGCAGGCTTTAACAGTGTCGATTTATCTCAATACACACAGCCTGCTTTATTGGTGATGATTGTCTTGATGCTGATTGGTGCTGGCTCTACCTCAACAGGTGGCGGTATTAAGGTATCAACCTTTGCGGTTGCATTCGTAGCGACTTGGACGTTCTTGCGTCAGAAGAAGCATGTAGTGATGTTTAAGCGCACTGTCACATGGCAAGCAGTAACCAAGTCATTGGCCATTATTGTGGTCAGTGGGGCGCTATTAACCACCGCAATGTTTTTGTTGATGCTTACTGAAAAAGCCGCGTTTGATCGAGTCATGTTTGAGGTGATCTCTGCTTTTGCAACGGTAGGGTTAACTGCCGGATTAACTGCGAACCTGACGGAGCCAGGCAAATACATCATGATTGTTGTGATGGTCATCGGGCGTATTGGGCCTTTGACTCTTGCGTATATGTTAGCTCGTCCAGAACCTTCTTTACTCAAGTATCCAGAAGATACTGTGTTAACGGGTTAATGATGCTAACAGGCTAGGGGTAACCCTTTTTGTTAGTGCGTTAGAGAAATGAAAGCCAGCGATATGCTGGCTTTGTTGTTTATGAATAGAATGTTGTTGATGAACTGAACGAGTTGGGATTGAGTCGTTAATTAGCCCTCAAACATCTCAACGTATTCTTCGTAGCCTTCTTCTGCTAATTTATCCGCAGGGATAAAACGCATTGCGGCTGAGTTCATGCAATAACGCAAACCTGTCGGTTTAGGGCCATCTTTAAATACGTGACCTAGGTGAGAATCACCAAATTTACTGCGGACCTCTGTTCTTGGGTACAGCAACTTGTAGTCAGTAGTGGTTACGACATAAGCCTCACTGATTGGCTGTGTGAAGCTCGGCCAACCTGTACCTGATTTGTATTTGTCTTTTGAAGAGAACAGCGGCTCACCAGTAACGATGTCGACATAGATACCTTCCTGTTTGTTATCCCAGTATTTGTTATCAAACGGGCGTTCTGTCGCGTCATCTTGCGTTACATCGTATTGAAGTGCAGTTAGCTTGGCTTTGATCTCCGCATCAGATGGCTTAACGTAGGTTTTAGCATTGGCTGTCGCATTCTTACCATCGATGATCTGACGGAGTGTTTGTGGGTTGTCCTTTCTATCGTTCCCGAAGATTTTATCTAAGTACTGATCACGACCTGATGCGTAGCGGTAGTAGTTATAACGAACCTTGCTCTTCTTGTAGTAATCTTGGTGATAATCTTCTGCTGTCCAAAACTTCTCAAACTCAATCAGTTCTGTCTTAAGTGGTTCACCAAAGATCTGAGCCTTGTCGATTTCCATCATGAAGTTTTGAGCGACATCTTTTTGCTCTTGGTTATGATAGAAGATAGCAGGTCGATATTGAGGGCCTCTGTCTACGAATGATCCTTTGTCATCGGTTGGGTCGATGTGTCGGAAGAATTGGTCAAGAACCTGCTCGTAGCTAACAACATCAGGGTTATAGGTCACGTTGATCACTTCTATGTGACCAGACTTGCCTGAAGAGACCTGTTTATAGGTTGGGTTTTCTAACTCGCCACCAGAATATCCAGAGATAACGTCGGTGACACCTTTTAGCTTCTCTAGATCGGACTCCGTACACCAAAAACAACCACCAGCCAGTGTCGCGATTTCACTTTTACCTGAATTAGCCGTTTTATCCATTGTATTGGCAGTGCCAGTCTGGCTCACAAACAGCGAAATCAGTGGTAGCGCAACCACGAGTGATACCAATATTTTAGATAATTTATTCATAGATACCTCATCTTGACGTTCTTCTCATTCGATTTTGAATGTACGAATAGAGACAGGTTTTAGATGGAAAAAATTGCACCATTCACAAAAAAATATGTCGCCGAGAAAATCTTGCTCATAAATGCCGCCAGTAGTAGGGTGTCAGTATTGATATCCAATAATAGACAGTGATGGCGGTTATCGTACATCTAAGGAACAACATGCAAGCAGAAGTTAAATGGGTCGAAGGCTTTAAATTCCTAGGTCAATCTCAATCTGGCCACTCTGTAGTAATGGATGGCAGTGGTGGTGCAACCGCGCCAAGCCCTATGGAAATGGTCCTTATGGCCGCTGGTGGTTGTAGCTCTGTTGATGTCGTCGATGGTTTGAAATCTGCGGGCCAGAACATCACAGGCTGCAATGCAAAACTTGAAACGACACGTCGTGAAACAGCACCAAAAATCTTTACCGTCATTAACATTCACTTTGAAGTGTCTGGTGACAACCTTGATCCTGAGTTGGTTGCTAAAGTATGTGCTGATTCGCTAGAAAAATACTGTTCAGTATGTCTAATGTTAGGTGCTGGCGTAGAAATGACTCACAGCTGGGAAATCGTTTAGTTTTCTGATTGTACAGCTTGGCTTTGGGCCGGTACTTTTCGGCTTACGGCTTACGGCTTACGGCTTATTAGTAAAAACAGATAAAGAAAAGGGCGGAGCACTTTGAGTGCTCCGCCCTTACTATTTCGGCTAAGGTAGAGTGCTATTATTCAGCAGTTTCTACGATAACTTCTTCAACTTTTACTTCTTCTTGGTATTCGAAACCAGGGATCGTTGCGTCAACACGACGGTTTTGAGCACGACCTTCAGCTGTATCGTTTGATGCAACTGGGTTATCTTCACCTTCACCTGTAGCAGTGATACGCTCAGCTTCGATACCTTGCTCTTCGATGTGTGCAGCAACTGCAGCAGCACGTTTCTTAGAGATCATCATGTTGTATTCAGCAGCGCCTGTTGAGTCAGTGTGACCAACAACAACAACAGTCGATTGAGGGTGAGCTTTAAGAATTTCAACTAGAGGTTGTAGTGCAATCTTACCGTCTGTAGACAGTTCTGTGCTGTTAGTTGCGAACATTTCTTGAGAGTAGCTCTCTGTTTGTGCTTTAGTCACTACAACAGTACTTTTCTCTTCGACAACAACTGCAGGCTCTGTGATTGGCTCTGATGGTGCTTGTGTCACTGCCGCTGCCGCTGCCGCAGAAGCTGCTGCTGCCGCCGCTGATGCAGTTGTGTTACCAGTACCGAAGTTGTAGCTAACACCAACAGACAGTAGGTTCGAGTTTAGGTCTTGAACGAAGTTGTCGTCGAAGTCGTCAAAGTATTGGTATTCAACACGTAGTGCCCAATCAGAAGAAAGCTGCTTCTCTACACCGATACCAGCAGAAAGAACAACGTCATCTTCGCCACCGTGTGAAATGTATGCAGGCCCTGCTTTGAAGAATACGTCAAATTCTTGTTGTACTGGTAGACGGTACATTGGAGTTAGAGAGATTGCGATCAGTGGATCGCTGAACGCAGCTGTTGTGCCGTTCTTTGAAAAGCTTGTCTTGTAGTCGCCAAGGAAGTCTGAGCTTAGCTCAATACCAAACTTGTCATTAAAATTGTAACCAGAGTAGATGCCAGCACCAATTGCATCATCATCACACTTTTCGCCGCTTACGCATGCGCTGTCTAGCCAGCCCACGCCCACTTTTGCACCCACGTAAGTCGTTGCAGCAATAGAAGGAGCTGCTGCTAAGCCTGAAGCGGCTACAACAGCACACATGATTTTTGACAATTTTTTCATAATCTTTTCCTTGGATTAACTCTTATTTTTATCTGAACTTATCAGTAAAACGATCACTTATTGGGTTACGACCCTGCTTATAATAAGTAAATCAAGGTGTTAGTTCAGGTGAACCTATTTCTTTTTCAGTACTCATATTGTTAATCTGATTGCGTATTGGAGTCAATGAAATTGTTAAATATTATATATTTAAGATGCCTTTATTGTTGGTTTTATCATTTGTTAGAATGCGTATATTTAAGCTATAGCCTAGCCTCGTCCATTTACCAGTGGCTCTAAAGGGGAATAGGTCAAAAACTTGCGCTTTATCATGCTTATAAAGCAAAAATCCCCACCCAACATGTTGAACTCAAATGAGTACATGATTAGATAGGGATTTGAATTAACGTGACCAGAGATGTTTTTCGCGCACTTTCACATCATGCGAATAGCTCGCTTTTGTTTAAGGGCGTTCCCCTGACAGTAAACGCTTTTCGATATCTGCAATCACTCCAGGTAAGTCGGTGATGGTATCGATCAGGTAGTGAGGGTTTGATTTGTTTAGCTTCACGCTCGCTTTTTCACGTGCTGATGCCAGTGTTGCTTCGTCTGCATCTAAGTATTCTTGATACGTTAAGCCTGCTTCGTTACCAGACAGAACAAGTCCTACCGTCCACATACCTGCATTGTGACCTTCATCGATACCCGGTGCTGCGTCATCCACTTTCACACACGCTGCAACGTTGGTCACGCCTAGATCAATGACGTTTTTAAGCGCCATGAATGGAGCTGGTCGACCGCCTTGAGGTAAGTCATCCGTTGCAACGACGTTGTCTGGTCGGTAGCCATAATCTGCAGCCGCAGGAATTAGCACATCCATTACTTCGCGTGGGTACCCTGAACAAGAACCGATCTTCACGTTCTTCTGTTTAAGGTTATTTACCACTTCTATCGCGTTTAAAATCGGTGCTGCGTGGTCGGCTACTTTCGCTTTTTGAAGAGGCATGAATGCCGCGTAGATCGCATCAACGTCTTCACCGGTCATCGAACGTCCGAACTGGGCATTCCAACGAGCATCAACAGCAGGGATTCGACCCACCGCTTGGATGTGATCCCATTTACCGATACCCATAGGTTCACGAGCTTCAGCTAAGTCGATGTCAAAGTCGAAACCTTGTTTGAATGCTTCAACGAAGATGCTAGTTGGAGCAAACGACCCAAAATCAACGATAGTGCCAGCCCAGTCAAAGATAACCGCTTGGATAGGTGATGTTGTGTTCATAATAGTGTCCTATTTTTGTGTCACTCCTAGTGCAAAGTACTGGGAGGACGAATGATTGTTTTAGGTTATTGGTTTAAATGTTGATTTAGAGAATGAATTAAAGGTATTCAAAATCTTTGCAGACTTTGGCTATCGCTTTTTCAAAGACAGACAGAGCGACTTCTAGCTCGCTACGGCTGATGATCAATGGCGGGCTTAATTGAATCACGTTACCTTGTGACACCTTGAAGCTCAGGCCATCGTTCAGACATTGGTAAAGTACGGCTTCTGCTTCATCGAACGCTCGGGTTTTGGTGATATGGTCAGTAACCAATTCCACACCCCAAAGTAGGCCGATACCGCGAACGTCACCAATAACTGGGTATTTCTCTTTCATTTGCAGCAGTTGTTCACGAACGAATACGCTGTCCGCTTGCACTTTTTCAAGTAGGTTTTCTTGCTCAATCACTTCCATGGTAGCCAGTGCCGCCGCGCAGCCAATAGGGCTTTTCTCATGGGTGTAGTGTCCAAGTGATACTTGCGCTGCCGTGTTGTATTTGTCTTTGGTGACCATGGCTGCAATTGGAACCAAGCCGCCGCCAAAACCTTTACCAATACAAAGGATGTCAGGTTCGATATCAAACGCTTGGTGTGTGAACCATTCACCGCTGCGACCTATGCCATTTGGGATGTCATCAATGATCAACATGACGTTGTGTTTGTCACAGATCTCACGGATGCGTTTCCAATAAGCCTTACTTGGCACTTGAACATCGGTGTTACGAACCGCTTCTGCGATGAAGGCTCCAATACCGCCTTCCTTTTCAATCACATACTCAAGGTAATCGGCATAGTGCACATCACATGCCGTCTCATTGTTATCGCTTGAGTTTTGCCCGCGACGCGACAAAGAGTCATTGAGCGGGAAAGCACCACGATAGGAAACCGCCGGTGGAATACGTTCTACGCCAGCCATCAATGGCCCCATACCTTCGCGGAAACAGGCTTCACCACCCACTGAAATTGCATCCAGTGACGCACCGTGGAATGAATCCCACAATGAAACGACCTTGAAGTTGTTGGTGACATGTCGAGCCAGTTTGAGTGCCATGCCGATAACAGAAGTACCACCTGGAGCAAACAGCACGCGATTCAAATCACCACCACAGATCTGTGTTAGCTTTTCAGCGCACTGAACGGCGGTTTCATTGGTGAAGCGACGCGGTGAAAACGGCAATGACTCCATTTGCTGAGTTACTTTATTAATGATGTGTGGGTGGCCATAACCCAGCTGATGAACATTGTTACCGTGAAAGTCCATGTATTTCTTGCCAGTCGCATCTTGAATGTAGATGCCCTCTGCGGCTTCAAGTGTATCTAGGCAAGGCGTTGACATCGCTTGATGAAGAAACACGTCAGAGTCACGTTTTAACATTGCTTGAGTCGCATCATCGTTTAGCGATTCGTTCCATTTCTCGCGTGCTGGTGTTGTGTTCACATCGCCTTCGCTTCGAAAGTGTGTCGCCTTTAGAACTGGCTCTTGATTGGTCATCGTCATTATTTGATGTCCCAGTACATAGCGTTTTTCACTGCGCCAATGAGGGCTTCAATGTCAGAAGGGTAAACCTCACCGATGTTACCGATGCGGAAGCAGTCTGCGTTTGAAACCTTGCCCGGATAGATCACAAACCCTTGCTCTTTCAAACGGTCATAGAATTCCTTGAATTGGTAATCGCTATGAGTGGGAGAATAGAAAGAGGTGATGATCGGTGAATGAAGGTCATCATTTAACAGAGGCTCAAAACCAAGAGAGCGCATACCTGCAACCAATGTGGTTTGATTGGTTTGGTAGCGATTATGACGAGCTTCGATGCCGCCTTCCTGTTCCAGTTCAAGCAGAGCTTGGTAGAAAGCACGCACCGTGTGAGTTGGAGACGTGAATCGCCATTTACCGTGGTTGCTTTCCATGCAGTGCCATTGGTCAAACAGATCAAGGCTTAATGAGCGAGCTTGGCCCTCGCACTTCTCCAGCTCCGATTGCTTGGCGATAACAAAGCCGAACCCCGGTACGCCTTGAATACACTTATTTGCCGAGCTGATCATGTAGTCGATGCCTAAGTCAGCAATATCCATCGGGATACCGCCAAAGCTCGACATTGCATCAAGAATGACGGTTTTGTTGTGTTGTTTTGCCAATTTGGCAATGTCTTCAATTGGATTCAGCATGCCAGTCGTGGTTTCACAGTGCACAATCGCAACGTGAGTAATGTCTGAATCCAATGCCAATGCCGTTTCCATTTCGTTCAAGTCAGGCTGTGATGTTTCACCTGGGGAAACGACATGGCATGGAATGTTTAAATAGTCTGCGATTTGAGCAATACGAGCGCCGTACGCACCGTTATCAACAACCAGAAGCTTACCGCTGTTAGAGATAACACTACCAATCGTTGCTTCAACTGAAGCCGTGCCGCTACCTTGCATTAATACGCTTGTGTATCCCGCTTGCTTAGTCGCCAAAGTCACTAGCTTGCTACGAATCACTTCAACAACGTCTTTGTTGTATTCATCATCCCAAGTACACCAATCTTTTAGCATTGCTTGGCGAACGGTTTCAGAAGTAGATAGAGGACCCGGTGTCAGTAGTAAATATTCGTTTATCATGTTCAATTCTCGTGATGTTCATTTTGGACTATACCAATATTTGAAGTTACTTTAACAACCAATTTAAACGGTCGTAAATAGCCCAAACATCATTTTCACAAAAGCTTCATATTAAAATTGGTCACTTGCCTCGAGAAGTTTCCCGATCTTTAAACTGCCATTTTTTGTTCATTTAATCGTCATAAAAGCCAGTTAGCTTAATACTCGAAATCTGGTACATACCAATGTGAAGAGTGTGTGCTAACAACCTAAATGAATTTATGGATATAGAAGCCTCTAGATGGAGCTTCTAACTTCTAACCTTGGCATCGGGCCTGACTGGAGAAAATGATGAAAAACCGTTTTATGAAAGGATCACTTGCAGCATTAGTTACTCTATTAGCTGGTAATGCTTATGCAGCACAGGAAGTGACGGTTTACACAGCTTTTGAAACTGACATTTTAGCGAAATACAAAAACGCATTTGAAAGTGAAAACCCAGACATCAACATCAAATGGGTTCGTGATTCAACAGGAATCATGACGGCAAAATTATTGGCTGAGAAAAACAACCCTCGTGCAGAAGTCGTTTGGGGCCTTGCTGGTTCTTCAATGGCTCTACTTAAAGAAGAGGGCATTCTTAAGCCTTACACTCCTCAAGGTGTAGAGGCGCTGCGTTCAAACCTCAACGATCCGCAATCTACTCAAGCTTGGTATGGTAACGATGCATTCTTCAATGCGGTTTGTTTCAACGAAGCGGTAGCGAAACAACTTAACCTACCAGCACCTAAGTCTTGGGATGACTTAACGAAGCCTATCTACAAAGGTCACATTGCGATGCCAAACCCAGCGTCTTCTGGTACGGGTTACATGCAAGTATCGGCTTGGCTACAAAACATGGGTGAAGACCAAGGTTGGAACTACATGCAGAAGCTAGACCAAAACATTGCTCACTACACACACTCTGGTTCTAAGCCATGTGTTCAAGCGGGTATGGGTGAAGTTGCTATCGGTATCTCTATGGCGAGCCGCGGCGCTAAGCTGAAAACTCAAGGTGCACCACTTTCTGTGATTACGCCTGGAGGTATCGGCTGGGAATCTGAAGCGGTAGGTCTTGTTAAGCCGTCTGATGCAGCGCAACGTGTGGTCGATTGGTCTATCTCTAAAGCAGCAAACGAGCTGTACATCGAAATGTACCCAGTTGTTGGCCACCAAGATGTGACGGCAACAATTGAAAACTTCCCTAACGTCGAAAAGAACATGGCAAAAATGGACTTTGCACGCATGGGCAGCGAGCGTGCAGACGTATTGAAAACATGGTCTGAGAAGTTTGACGCTAAATCAGAGCCAAAATCTTAATCTATCGAGCTACTCAGTTAATTAACTATTGAGTTCATTAGAAGTTAGAAATCAGTAAAGGAAGGCTTCGGTCTTCCTTTTTTAGTTTTACGCCTTTAGGTTTTAAGTAAGGTACGACAAATGACAAAACACTATTCATATTGGTTCAAGCAAGCACTAGAAAAGGAATTTGGCAGCATAGATGCAGGTCTAGAATCCGCGAAGCCACTGCAAAAAGACATTAACTGCGACATCGCTATTGTTGGCGGTGGTTACACCGGGTTATGGACGGCGATTTTAATCAAACAGCAGCAACCTCAAAAGCATATTGTAGTGATTGAAAAAGGATTGTGTGGCAGCGGTGCTTCTGGCGCGAACGGTGGCTGCATGCTGACGTGGTCGACAAAGTATCCAACGTTGAAGAAGCTCTACGGCAAAGAACAAGCAAAATGGCTGGTTAAAGAATCGGAAAAGGTCATTTACGAGATCGAAGCTTTCTGTAACGAACACAACATCGACGCGCATCTCTATCGCAGTGGCACTTATTACACGGCGACCAATGAAGCGCAAAAAGGTGGAATGGAACCTGTTGTAAATGAGTTGGTCAAGCAGGGCATCAACAGTTGGAAGAAGTGCGATCAGTCATTGCCCGATAAAGCTGGGTCAGATCGTCATATTGAAGGTTATTACTCAGAGGCTGCGGGTAGTGTGCAGCCAGCGTTATTGGCGAGAGGGTTACGCCGAGTTGCTATTGATCTAGGTGTCGAAATTCACGAAAACACAGAGATGACGTCACTCGATTACGGCTCTCCGGCTCGCATCCAAACCAAGGGTGGATCTGTCTTTGCTGATAAAGTGATTTTGGCGCTCAACGCGTGGATGCTCGATCACTTCAAAGAGTTCAAACGCAGCATTGTGGTTGTCTCGTCAGACATGGTGGTGACCAAACCAATTCCAGAAAAACTTAAACAGTTTGGCCCAGAGAAAGGAGCAGCAGTGGTGGACTCCCGCATCTTTGTTCACTACTACCGAGACACCCAAGATGGAAGATTGATGCTAGGCAAAGGTGGCAATAAATTCTCGTTTGCCAATCAAGTAGAAAGCATGTTTAACCAAACGACTAATTATCTGCCGATTCTCAATCAATCCTTCCAAAAACTGTTCCCTAAACTGGAACAAAGTGAATTCGACTACAACTGGTCGGGGGGCTCAGATCGATCGGTAACAGGATTGCCATTTTTCGGTAATCTAAAAGGCCAAAACAACATCTATTATGGGCTCGGTTACTCAGGTAATGGTGTTGCTCAAACTCGTATGGGCGGAAAGATCTTGTCGTCCATGGTACTCGGTACTGATAACGCTTGGACGTGTTGTGGACTCACCAAAGGACCGCTTGGACATTTCCCGCCAGAGCCATTTCGTTGGGTGGGTGCAATGATGGTACGTGATGCAGTACGAAGAAAAGAGAACGCGGAAGATTCTGGTAACACGCCATTGTGGCTAGATAAGCAATTGGCAAAGCTGGCTGGTGCGGCAGGTAAAGCCGACAAGGTAGAGTAAATCTGTTGTGTAGATTTTTTCTCGCCCGCTAAGTCTGAGTTGGAAGTTAAATTTGATTTGAAGTGAGAATTGATATGACGACCCCGCTGTATGTATTTGATCTAGATGAAACACTCATGGACGGAAACAGCGCCATGATTTGGAATGAGTTTTTGGTTGAGAAAGGCTTAGCGAATGAACCTAGCTTTCTGAACGAAGAACGCCGGCTAATGACACTGTACGTTCAAGGTATTCTTAATGAAGATACTTACCTTGAATTTGCTACACGCTCTCTAGCGAAGAAGACACATCAAGAGGTGTGTGCTTTGTTAGAAGAGTGTATTGATAGCAAAGTTCTGAGCAAAATCTTTCCTCAAGTCATGCAGGGGAGTTGGTCTTCCAGAACACAAGGGCAGCCGATGGTGATCATTTCTGCGATCGTCTCATTCATTCCTGCGTGTGTCGCGAAAAGGCTTAATATTCCAAATGTTGTTGGCATCGAACTAACGGAAGAATCGGGTCAATACACTGCCAAAATTCTAGGGCTTCCAAATCACCCATACGGAAAGAGTGTTGGTTTGAAAGAGTGGCTAGAGCAGTACAGTACCTCGTCTCATCAACGTCAAAACAATGGTGATTCAATCAACGACTTGCCTCAATATGAATTGGCCGATCGCCCTCATCTCGTTAATCCACACGAACGTTTAAGCGCTCGTTCGGACTCTGCTCCATGGTGTGCGGTCTACTGATTTCAGTATTGGCACAAGCGATAGGTATAACCATCAGCAAGCATTGATATTTGGCGGTGAAAAGTACATTGGCTTTCATCGTCAAATACTTTTCTGAAGCCATTGGTTTTCTGTAAGCTATTGAATGTTAAAACTTGCTTAACTCGCATTATCCTCCATTAGAATGAATTTTATTTCTGCAATATAACTGTCACTTAGCTTCTATAAATTTGTCACTCAACTGAAATATTCAAAGTTTAAATTTGGTATATACCATTTAAAGAGTGCTGTAGTATGAGCAACCAAACTTATTTGAATATTGAAAACGTTGTAAAGCAATTTGGCCAATTTACAGCGCTAAAAGACATCTCCTTATCTATTGAAAAAGGCGAGTTCGTCTGTTTCCTTGGCCCGTCTGGCTGTGGAAAAACCACCTTATTACGTGCGATTGCAGGTTTAGATTTACCAACTTCTGGCTCTATCGAGCAAAACGGTAATGACACAACCTTCTTGCCGCCAGAAAAGCGTGACTTCGGCATTGTGTTCCAATCTTATGCTTTGTTCCCGAATCTTACTGTGGAAGAAAACATTGCGATTGGCCTTAAAAACCAAGGTATGTCGACCAAAGAAGCCCTTGAGACTGTTGAATCTTGGTTAGAAACCATCGGCTTACCAACGTCGGGTCAGAAATTCCCAAACCAACTGTCTGGTGGACAGCAGCAGCGTGTGGCTTTGGCTCGCGCTTTGGCACTGTCTCCTGGCTTGCTACTCCTTGATGAACCGCTGTCGGCATTGGATGCGAAGGTAAGAACACACCTGCGCGATGAGATCTGCCAACTGCAACGCAAGCTGGGTATCACCACTATTATGGTGACGCACGACCAAGATGAAGCTTTGACCATGGCTGACCGCATTGTGGTGATGAATCATGGAGTTATTGAGCAGGTCGGTGCTCCACAAGAGATCTACCAAAAACCAGTGAGCCGTTTCGTAGCTGAGTTTGTGGGCAGTATGAACTTCATTCAAGCGTCTGTAGCAGCCCAAGGAAAAATGCGTATTGCTGAGTCTATGTTGCCATTGCCCGGGCTAGATAACTTAGAACCAAAGCTGGGTGATGTGTTTGATATCGCGGTTCGTCCAGAGCAAATTCAGTTTGTTGATCGTTTTAATGAATCTTTACCTGTTCGAATCGTATCAAGCGAATTTCTAGGAGCGTTCTATCGCGTGGAGTGCGAGTTACAACACGACTCAACCGCGAAAGAGATCATTGTTGATGTGCCTGTTAAAGAGTTCAATCGATTGAAGCTGCGCCGCAGTGATATTCGTTACGTGGCATTCGATCAAGAAGGCTTGAGAGCTTACCCATCGAAAAGCTTACAAGTGATGAAAGACGAGGCGGCGTAATCAATCATGGAATCGACTCAAATGATGCAATCTAAGCTGCTATTTCAACGACGAGTACAACCTTTTCTTGCTCGGTTGAGTAAAGACAACGTTATCCTATTTGGGCTGCTGGCATTCTTGTCTGTAGTCATGACACTGTTTATTCTGATGCCATTGTGGGCAATGTTGAAAAAGAGTGTTCAAAACGCAGATGGCGAATTTGTCGGTTTACAGAATTTCGCGACGTATTTTGCTTCTCAAAGCTTGTGGCAATCCGTTGGTAACACTTTCACCTTGGGTTTGTTGGTAACGACAGTGGTTGGCGTTTTAGCGTTTGGTTATGCCTATGCTTTGACTCGTTCATGCATGCCTTTTAAGGGACTATTTCAGGTATTAGGCTCTGCGCCGATACTTGCGCCTTCATTACTTCCTGCAATTAGTCTGATCTTCCTATTTGGTAACCAAGGTATCGCCAAAGAAGTCCTCGGTGGAAACTCGGTATACGGCTTGATTGGTATCTCACTCGGCTTGATATTTTGGACTTTCCCACATGCACTGATGATTCTAACCACTTCACTCAGAACGTCCGATGCTCGTCTTTATGAGGCAGCCCGTGCTCTAAATACTTCATCGCTCAAAACCTTCTTCATGGTGACCTTACCTGCAGCCAAATATGGTTTGATCAGCACTCTGATCGTTGTGTTTACGCTGGTGGTGTGTGACTTTGGTGTACCAAAGGTTATTGGCGGTAGCTACAACGTTCTATCGACGGACATCTTTAAACAAGTAGTCGGTCAACAAAACTTCTCGATGGGTGCGGTGACCAGTATCTTGTTGCTATTACCTGCATTGCTCGCATTTACAGTGGATCGCTGGGTGCAAAAGAAACAGAAGAGCTTGTTTGATACTCGTTCTGTCGCGTATCAACCAGAGCCAAATACCGTGCGTGACGGCTTGTGTTTTCTTTATTGCACGATCATTTCGGCTGCTGTCGTTATCGTGTTGGGCATGGCGATATACGGTTCTATGGTGACCTTCTGGCCTTGGAACAAAGCGCTTACACTGAACAACTATAATTTCGCAGAGATGAGTACCTATGGTTGGACTCCGTTCTTCAACTCTCTAACGCTTGGCGCATGGACTGCCATTATCGGTACCGTGTTGATTTTCTTAGGTGCGTACTGCATTGAGAAGGGCAGAGCATTCGGTCCTGTTCGTCAGGCGATGCAGATGCTCAGTGTTGTGCCAATGGCGGTTCCGGGGATGGTGTTAGGCTTGGGCTACATCTTCTACTTTAATGACTTAAGTAACCCACTCAACTTCCTATATGGCACGATGGCGTTCTTGGTTATCAATACCGTGGTCCACTACTACACTGTAGGGCACATGACGGCATTAACTGCGCTGAAGCAGTTACCTTCGGAAATTGAAGCCACCGCAGCCTCGGTAAACTTACCGCAATACAAGTTGTTCTTTAAGGTGACTGTGCCTGTTTGTCTGCCTGCGATTTTAGATATTGCGACATACCTGTTTATTAATGCACTTACCACGACATCTGCGGTAGTATTCTTGTATTCTACCGATACGATACCTGCGTCAGTTTCAGTACTGAATATGGATGATGCGGGGCAAACTGGTGCAGCAGCAGCCATGGCGGTGATGATCATGATATCTGCGGCGAGTGCGAAGTTGATTCATATGTTAATCAATAAGTTATTCGAGAAGCGCACGCAAGCTTGGCGCAAGCGCTAGCGAACCATTTATATTGCAGTTGGCCAAGGAGTGGCTGACGACAAGAACAAGAATGAAAGGAAATTAAGTGCAGTACGTAAAAATCAAAGATGTCATCGTAGAGCAGATAGAGTCGGGGATGTTAACGCCACGACAGAAGCTGCCTGCAGAGCGTAAGTTGGCTGAATCGTTTGATACAACACGAGTTACGTTACGTGAAGCGTTATCTTCGCTCGAAGCGGAAGGGCGTATTTATCGAGAAGATCGCCGTGGTTGGTTTATCTCACCAGCGCCGCTGCGTTACGACCCAACACAAACTCTGAATTTCACTAATATGGCTCTGGCGCAGAATCGAAAGCCGAAAACAGAGTTAGTGGCGGCGAAAGGGATGTTGGCAACCAAGGAGGCGACTAAGCTTCTTGAGTTGCAACCGTTCTCAGACGTTTATCGAGTCGACAGAGTTCGCTACCTTGAAGACAGACCGGTTGTGTATGTGACGAACTACATTCGACCAGAGCTGTTTCCTAACTTGCTCGATTATGACCTGTCTAAATCGCTAACGGACATCTACCGTGAGCACTTTGGCGTGGTGTATCAGAAGATCCGTTACCGTGTGAGTACAACGTCTCTGTTGGGAGAAACCGCGCAAGCATTGCGTGCGACTTCAGGGTCTCCTGCAATGGTTGTCGAGCGTGTTAACTACAATCAAAACGGCGATTTGATTGACTGCGATATTGAGTATTGGCGTCATGACGCGATCAGCATCGAGTCGATAGCACAGCTAGATCGTTAGTCGTACGTTAGAACGCTGGCACATCTCACTTTAGGGATTTGCCCAACTGGAATGATCAAAGGTCTCTTATCTGGAGGCCTTTTTTATCCTCTGTTTTCAGTGACTGCTTCTATTAGTCAACAAGTTAGGAATGAAATGGAATTCTCTGCCATCATCATCGTGATTATTTCGGCTCTGCTGCATGCGGGTTGGAATGTCCTAGGTAAATCAAATCAAGGCTCTGGCTCATCTTTTTTCTTAGCGTCTGGCTTTGCCGCTGCCGCGATTCTGACCCCTTATTTGATTTGGTATGTCTATAGCGTCGGCTTTTCCAACATCACAATTCCATTCTGGCAGTTGCTCTTCCTGAGTGGCATTTGCCAAATCATTTATTTAATCGGCTTAGGCATCGCCTATAAACAGGCTGATATTGGTGTTATCTATCCAATGGCACGAGCGCTACCTGTGTTAATGGTAGGTTTGGGGACCGTATTGATTGGCTATGAGTTGTCACTGAATCAATGGGTTGGTTTTGCACTGATCACATTAGGCTGTTTGTTTGTTCCATTGAAACAGTTCTCTGAGCTGAGGCTCAAGGCTTACCTGAACCTTGGTGTGTTGTGGGCACTCATCGCCGCTATTGGTACCACGGGTTACTCCATTATTGATAAAGAAGCGCTTTTGTTATTGGAGTCATTAAGCACGCCTACCATTACGAATAAACACACGGCGATTTTCTACCTAGGCATTCAGTTTTGGGCGATAGTGATTCCGTTGAGTATTTGGTTGTTGGTGACCAATCAAAGAGTTGAGTTCACCAACGCATGGATACTGCGTAAGAAAGCCACGGTTGCAGGTATTATGATGGCATCGACTTATGGCTTAGTGTTATTTGCAATGACCATGACAGAGAACGTCAGCTTGGTTGTGGCACTGAGGCAAGTAAGTATCATTTTCGGCGTAGTGATGGGGATCTACTTTTTAAAGGAAAAGTGGCACATGACTCGCGGTGTAGGCGTCGTTTTTATCATTGCCGGTTTAGTTATCTCACTGAATTAAAAGATCACCAGAGCGATTGGAGATTTGTGCAGAGGTATATTTCTTGAGTTAGATGAAAAAACGCCCTTAACGATATGAAGTCGTTAAGGGCGTTTCTATTTGTCTTTGATGCTTTTAGCTTAAGCGCTTGTGTTACAAAGACCTTTAGCTCTCTAAAGTTTGAGCATCCTGTTGTTTCAGCACTTTGTGGCCATCTTCAGTGACGCCACGTTTCCAGTAGCTGCTGATGTAGATGTTCTCTTTTGCGACTTCTTTTTCGTTACGGAAGTACTGTCTTAGCTCACGCATGCTTTCAAACTCACACGCTGTCCATACTGAAACCTGACCGTCTAACCAATCTATGCTGCGAACGGTTTGTGATAGTGTTTCTTCAGTTTCATCTTCAATCAACCAAGTGATTTTGATGCCTTGAGGGGCTTCAAGAGCTTGCTTGTCTGCTGCTGAGTTGATTTGAACCACAGCGTGGCCTGTCGCGTTCTCTGGAAGTGTTTTTACTTTTGCGGAAAGCGCAGGGAGTGAAGTCATGTCTGCGACTAAGAAGAACCAATCTGAATCAAAGTTCAGTCCTTGAATTAAACCTGGGCCAGCCACTGAAATAGTATCACCCACTTGCGCGCTCATTGCCCATCTTGCGGCAAAACCACATTGCAAATCTTTAGTGATGTGACGAACGAAATCGACTTCGATGAATTGCTCTACTGGATTGTACTGACGAATGGTGTAGGTGCGCATGGTTGGGCGCTCACCTTCATTCAATTGGCTCAAATCGGTGGTGCCTAGTGGCGAGAATAAAAGCTTGATGTAGCCGCCGGCACATTCTGTTGGGTATTTACTTAATCCCTGACCGCTCAACGTTATACGCTGCATGTTTGGAGTAATGGTTAAGGTTTGAGTAACGGTTAATGTGATAGGGCTAGGCTTGCTCATATAAGGCTCTCTTAGATTTTGATTCAGACATCATAATCCTGAACCAGAAAACACTCAATACTAATAATTATCATTTACTGTAATTTACATTAGTGCAATCTAACCAGAACTCCTCTATTTTGTCGGTAAAATTCATCGACAAAAAAAACCCTTTAGAAAACTAAAGGGCTTGATGTGTTAGCGCGGTTGAACGTGAGAGTAATTAGCTGTTAGCTTGCTCTAGTTCAATCGTTTCATCAGCGGCTTTTGCTGCTTCTAGCATCTTACGAATAATGAATGACGCTGCCATCGCAATACCTACCATTACGACTGCAAGAACAGTCAGCATTTGGAAGTAATCGCCGTAAACCGTTTGCACGATCTCTTGTGTGATTTCTTGACCTTTCTCTAGTGCAATTGACGTTGAGAATACCGCACCAACAATGCCTGATAGGGCGATTGCTACAGAGAACAAGCTTACTGAGAAGTTCTCTATGTGCTTAGGTGCAACAGACAGAATGAACGCCACAACCATAGAGCCAACAATTACTTCACCAAATGCTAGGAAAAAGTGAATTGCTAGGAATACTTCAGGGCGAATCAGAACGTCGTCACCCACTGTGGTCACTGCCATTGTTAGGATACCGAAAGCGATAGCCGTTAGAATGAATGAGAAACCTACCTTGGTCGCAGTAGAGAAGTTAATGTTTTTCTTTTCTAGGTTAGAGAAGATGCCCGCGATGATAGGGCCAGCAACCATACACCACAGTGGGTTCATTGCCATTGAAGCTTCTGGAGCGACAGGGATAAAGCCAAATAGGTCACCACGCATTGTGTTGATCGCTACCATTGTCATCGATGTCATCATTTGACCGTAGTACACGAAGAAACAGGTGGTTAGGAATGTAATGATTAAGATAGTACCCATCTTCAGCATGTCAGATTTCTTCGATTTCAACATCAAAGAAACAAAGTAGACGATCGCTGCGCCGCCAATTGCGTATACGATGTTTTGGCCAATATCCATGTTAGAGAACATGAAGAATACCAAGCCAATCATAGCGGCAGAAAGACCAAGGAACGCAGCCCAGTTTTTCGTACTTACTGGTTGTTGGTCGATCTCTGCACTTGCTTCAACAAGACCTTTGCGAACAAAGATCATCATTAGAAGCGCGGCGCCAGCTAGAACAGCAGAAAGAAGGAAACCGCCGTGGAAACCAACAACAAGCACTAGCATTGGGAACAAGTATTGGCCTAGTAGTGCACCAATGTTGTTTACTGAGTAGTTGATAGGGTAGCAGTTTTCAAAATCTTCTTGAGTTTTGAACGTGCGTTTGTAAAGACTTGGGTAAGAAGGAGACATCAAACCACGTGCATAACTTGCTAAAGCGATACCACATAATGCCATCGGTACATTGGTTGCTGCTGCACCGAGTACCAGTAAAACATAACCACTTGCGAAGCCTAAAAAGGCAATGGTTAAAGAACGGTAAGCGCCTAAAAATTTGTCGGCGATGAAGCCACCTGCGATAGCAAACAGTGGTCCGATTGCGGAGAAAGCACCAACGACCATCATGGTGTCAGCTTCATTGTAGTTCAGGTCTTCAAGGAAGAAACGAGTCAAGATCACCATGACGCCATAGAACGAAAGTCCAAACATCATTTGGCAGAACATCATTGATTTGTTTAATCTATTCCACATTATTTTATTCTCACATTAGTATTAATATGTAGTGTAATTACCCAATTATAATACCATTGCTAGTAATACATAAACTGAAACATGTATCCCAAACCGGACTTTGCTCGATATATCTTTTCTTATGAGTGCATTCATATTTCTCATGAATGAAATTTGCAATGTTAGATTTTGCTAGTGGATGCGTAGCTGTGCAAAAATTAGCCGCCTTGATTTGTGGCTAAGTAATGAACTATTAAAGAGAAAGTTAGCGAGACTCATTCGGTAAATGTTTCTAAGTGAGTATCACTTTCAATTGGCGGTTGGGTTCTCGTCAATAAAAAAGCCAGCTTGGCGGCTGGCTTTGTTTTGATATTGAAAACTAAGTTTACAAGAATGCCGTCTCTATAAGGGCTTTCTGAACTCGTGTTCTTGTCTGTTATTCACACGGTGGTGCCATGTGAATCACCGCTAGACCGCCTAGAGACGTTTCACGGTACTTCTTGTTCATGTCTTTACCTGTTTGGTACATGGTTTCAATAACCTTGTCTAACGAGATAAGACACTTACTTGTACGTTTTAGTGCCATACGTGATGCGTTGATGGCTTTCATCGCACCCATAGCGTTACGTTCAATACACGGTACCTGTACTAGCCCGCCGATTGGGTCGCATGTCATGCCCAGAGAGTGCTCCATTGCAATCTCAGCCGCAATACAGATCTGCTCGTTACTACCGCCGCGTAGGGCAGTTAAGCCAGCCGCAGCCATCGAAGAAGATACACCAACTTCACCCTGACAACCCACTTCAGCGCCAGAAATAGACGCATTGGTTTTGTATAGGATACCGATAGCACCAGACACCGCTAAGAAGTCTTTCAGTTGTTTAGTGTCCAGTTCCTTGATGAAACGATGGTAGTACATTAATACTGCAGGAATAACACCAGCAGCACCGTTGGTCGGTGATGTTACTACTTGACCACCCGCGGCATTCTCTTCACTCACCGCAAAAGCAAATAGGTTGATCCAATCCATAATCTCCATTGGATCGTTTTCAATAGAGGCATTCGCTTCCAGCTTTTTCAAAAGCGCAGGCGCACGACGTGTGACTTCTAGACCACCATCAAGGATACCTTCGGTGTCAAAACCGCGTTGCATACACAGAGACATTACCTTCCAAATTTGGTCGGCTTTTTGGTCGATCACATCCATGCCTTGGAATGACACTTCGTTGCGTAGGACTAAACCACCAAGGCTCATTCCATTTTGGTCGGACAGTTCAAGCAATTGGTCGGCAGAAGAGAAGGGGAATTCAACTTGTGTTTCTGACTCTTGCTTGCCATTTTGAAGCTCATCAGCGGTTGCGATAAAGCCACCGCCAATCGAATAGTAAGTTTCCATATCCAGAAGGCTGCCACTTTCATCAAAGGCAGAGATAGTCATGCCGTTTTCATGAAGGGGTAGGTTGGTTTTGTGGAAGAGCAGGTCGCTCTCTACATCGAAATGAATTTCATGGTTGCCACTCACCATTAAAGATTTATCTTCAATCGCTTTACGCATGGCCGCATTAGCGCTGGTTATTTTGATCGTATCAGGGCGGTTGCCAAGTAGGCCTAACAGGGTTGCACGGTCGGTGTGGTGACCAATACCTGTTAGTGACAATGAGCCGTATAAGTCAATTTGAATACGGGTAACTTGACCAAGTACAGGTTCAATCTTTTGGGTAAAATTGAACCCAGCGATCATTGGTCCGTTGGTATGGGAGCTGGAAGGCCCGACCCCGATTTTGTAAATGTCAAAAATAGACAGCATAGTAACTTCCTGTGAAGACGGTTCGATGTACGAACTCTGTGTAAAATTTGTATTTTGTTCGTTTCACTTTTCATGAAACATTTTTAGTCGAGCTTGTTCTGTGCTTGAAACGTCTCTTTTATTGAAACTTGTGTTAGCGAGCTCAGAGCAATGAAATGCAAGAGCGCGTTATTTTAGCTTTAAAGCGTCACGTCTATTCTTGCATTGCCTTAGGTGTAGCTATCAATAGTGAGCATTATTGCGAGCAACCTAAGAGAATTTAAAAATACTTTTGTTACTGGATATTGTATACATAATTCACTCTATCTAATCACCAAAACGAGACTTGAACATAAAATGAGCATTAATCACCTCCTTATTGTGCTGGGTAAGCGACTTAATGAGAATAAATTGACTGATGAAGGAACCAGTCGAGTTGATGCTTTAGTTGGGTATCTGACGGAGCTTTTGGTCGAAGAGTCGAATCAGCAAACGGCCGTTGCATTTTGTGGCGGGGTAACAAAGAGACAAACTCTCTCTGAAGCGGATGCAATGCACCAGTATTTTCGAGAGCTTGAAGCTCAGCGTGAACATCTATTTAACTTGGGTGCAATCTTGCTTGAGCAACGCTCAACAAATACGGTGGAGAACATTCAGAATTTGGCTTCTGAAATGATCGAGAGCGGGCTGTTTACTCGCGGGCAGAGTGTGAAAGTAACGTTTGTTTCTAACGATTATCACCTGCAACGTATCTTTGAGATTCAAACGCTGATGGACGAGCAAGGATTGCTTAAGGTGCTTATTGAAAAGTGTTCAGCGCTGGGTGTAGAGCTACAGATAGATCTCAAGTTGGAATCTCATATTCCAGTGCCATACCCGTACCAAACGACTCAAGGCCAACTGTTTTTGTTGATGGATGCACTAACTACGTACCGAGTTTATCTTGAAGGCGTAAGCGCAGGGGCGTTTCAACGAGATTTAGATACGGTGAGGAAAGAGCCTGAAAGACTTTCCGTTGAAGCGTTAGCGAAAGCAAAAGAATTGCTAGGGCGTTCACCCCTTTTTAGTATCGTGGGAAGCCTGCTTCCAGTATTGGAATGTTGTATTCAACAGACTCCGGTGGATACGGACACAAAAAAAGTCAGGGAATATCTAGCACTACTAGACACTAACCTGACTTTATTGAATCGATATTTAGATCCTGAATCGGATCACACACATCGCTGGTGGCGATAAGTGTTTATTTCTTTCTCGTGATGCCATGAACCGTTTTTAAACTAGCAAAAGCGATCAAACAATAGGCCAGAAGCTCGGTGCCTTCTTCGGCAATATTTTTAACCACGCGAACGTAATCATCACCCATAACATTGTGCCAGAAGCTACCCATGCCAAATAGGCGGGAGAACACCAACAGTAGCATCACGCCAGTCACTAGCAAATTCATGTGTGGGGATGCAAGAATAAGTACAAGCTGATCAATCGTGCGCTTACCGTTTTTTACTGCATAAAAAATCGCGCTACCAGCAACTAAAAGTGCAGGCACAACCCATGCGCCATGTACGATTTTGTCAAACCAAAAATCCATCTCACGGATAAACATCACAGCAAAGAAGGCACTGATGAGAAGGGCTGCATGTTTAACTTCGCTTTTCTCTCTTGCGAGATAAATAAAAGAACCAGAAGTCACGACAAGCAGTAATTGCTGGAGCATCTCAGTCACTGAGACCTCACCAACATTGCCATTCAACAATACAAAGTCAATTCGAAGTGCAAGGTTCGCGACAATACTGATCGCCAATACGACTAACGCTGTCTGACATCTTTTGTAGATAACTTGAGAGGTTGATTGCGACAGCGTGAACTCTGGGAGCTCAAGTGACATATGAGTTTGTTCTTTGGTTTTAGATTGGCTTTTCATATCAATACGGCTTGTAATGTTTTGTAACAGGTTGGCATTCTATCGTCTCGATCGTCCTCACAATGTCATGGAAATGCCAGCAATAAAACACCGTACAATTGGTGTGTGTATACGGTAAACCGCTGCCTTAAGGCAGGCAGTTTACGTAACGTCATAGAATTTTTGAGGTGGGATCTTACAGCGGTGAGGTTAGAAACTCGCAGTCGAAGTGATTACTTTTCAGCTTCTTGCTCGTGGTTATTGCGGTAGTACTCCCACTGTTCAATGCGCTCACCGTCATCGAATACACAGTAAGTGGTACGTTGATTGTTTTCAGTCACCGTATCTAATTCACCGTCCTGTTGAACACAATAAACCGCAGCTGGGTTAGCGACTGAAACACGTTGGCCTTCGCTATATTCTGCATAGTCGTTTGCACAACCGCCTAATACAACGGCAAATACAGCCATCAAACCAATTTTCTTCATGTTTATCTCCTACGTGATAACTCTACAAATAAATGCGTTAAGTTCTACAGAACCCAATTAGAAGCTCTATGAAATGAGTATATTTTAGATTTCAGAAAAGGTTGTCCTAATTTGGTCAAGATATTGAAATAGGTTGATATTTCGTTGGATTTCGCCAAATTTTGAGTGCTAGATCAAGCTAACTAGAGCCAAGCTTCAAGTGGAGCTTCCTTGTGTGACGCGCGCTCGTTTGAGGTTTACTGTGACTCGGTGGCGGTGCGTTTACAGCTGGGAGGCGAAGTAGGAAAGCGTTCTTGAAGGCGATTGTGCACCTCGAATCTATTGATGATTATGATATGATGCCGCAAAATTCAGTAGAGCAGTCACAATCATGAGACACCTAAAAACCACTATCCACCCTGATATCGACCATCTAGACAATAAAACGGTATATAAGCGCAACGCAGCCCGTGCGATTGTGTTGGATGGCGAAGACATTTTGATGCTTTATACAGAGCGTTATCACGACTACACCATTCCTGGTGGCGGTTTGGATGAGGGTGAAGATGTTATTGCAGGCATGGTTCGTGAACTGGAAGAAGAGACGGGTGCGAAGAACATTCACAGCATCAAGCCATTCGGTATCTTTGAAGAATTTCGTCCTTGGTATAAAGACGACGCAGATATGATGCACATGATCTCTTACTGCTACTCATGCAAGATCGACCGTGAGCTTGGTGAAACGGCTTACGAAGATTACGAAGTCAAAAACGGAATGAAGCCGGTGTGGATGAATATCCATGAAGCGATTGCTCATAATGAAAAAACGATGGCTGAAAGTCCTAAAAAGGGCATGAGTATTGAGCGCGAGACGTTTTTGTTGCATTTGATCGCAAAAGAAATGCTTTAATCTCACCAAACCTTATATTGAAGTAATTGTTCAGCTGTAACTAAAGTGCGGCTGACAATGATCTTTCAACTGTTTAATTTCACCCCGCATTTAAACAGTTCATTGTTAGTGCTCTCTGTCATCCAACTTCGTTTATAATCAACAGCCATTATTTCTCCAGCTTCATGCAGCTTCCTGCTGTTTGAACGACATCTTTATTCGCTTGGAATCTACTTCTTTCACTCCTATCTATGACAAGCTGTCAAGTTGACTCATTTCCTTCATCAAATTGATTCCTATTTTGAATAAAGTGTTTTTTTTATTCTTGTGCTCGAAAAGTATATAGATAATAAGCTTTTAATTTCAATTGCTTATGTATATTTTCTAAGTATTGGAAAACTTGGCTCTCCTCTTGCTTCTTTTTCTTATGCAGCTCGTTTTATCGGCACCAAAATAATAAAAATAGACATCCTTTGTCTCGTAGCATCAGATTTTAGGGAGACATTTATTTAGCTTTGCCGTTCAGAGTTTACGTACTTTTCAAGGAAATCGCCCAAGCGAAGAAGAAGTCGAGGTTTACTATGAAATACAAGCAAATTATCTATCTCATTGGCGCAATAGTTAGCGTCCCAGTCCACGCAACCATCGTGGATTTGGATTTTTCAAACCACGTAGAGTCAACGAACGGAAGTAGTGGTTGGGCGGGACCAACCTACGATGGTGCCTCCATGCACTTTCTCAATGTCGGCACACATGACGGAAAGACCATTGATGCTAAGGTATCCAGTAGCGTATTTGGTGATGCAACGTTTATGTTCCATGCTCCCAACTACAAAGAAGGCTCAACTCAGCCCTCTGGTGATATTGGATTCCTCTATCAGACTAACTCAGCCGGGTCTGCAGGTTTGATTTATACCTTTGAGTTCTTTGACGGAACTGATGGTCTGTCTGGCACCTTCTCTGTGCCATACACAGTTCCAGAATTTGAAATGATCGGTTACGACATTGACGGCGAGCCCGTTCAGTCAGAGCAAGTACGAGTATTTAAAAGTGAAGGCTTTTTCAGTTATCAATTGGGTAGTGCAAGTGCCAGCTTGACCGCCGAAGAGAGTGCTGATGGAACATCCGTTCTATTTACAGGCCCAGGTACTAACTACTCAGAAACTGACACATCAGGTGCGGTTAAATTCATCTATAAAAACACTTCTATTGTTACCTTACAGTTTGAAACCGTCACTTCTAGCAGTAGTAGTTTTCCCAACCCAATCTTCTCAGCGTTCGATGGTAACTGGGACTTAAGTGGCTTTACTACGCCAATTGAGAGTTCTGACGAGTCTGATTTTGGTGACGCTCCAGACACTTATGGAACGTTACAAGCAAGCAATGGTGCAGAACATGCTGTCTCTTCAACGCTTTATCTAGGGGCTAGCATCGATACAGATTCTGACGGACAACCGGGCGCCTTATCAAACGGCGATGACTTAGATGTTGACGGGAATGATGATGACGGTATTACGTTGCTGACTAACCTAGAAATCGGGTTGGATAGCCTCATTAACGTTAATGTAGTGGGTAATGGTTACCTACAAGCTTGGGCTGACTGGGACTTGAGTGGTACTTTCGATGATGATGAGCAAATCTTGAAGAACCATTCGGTTGTCGAAGGTGGACAAGTGGTTCCAATTCGAGTGGCTGATGATGCGAGTGTGGGGACTGTACAAACACGTTTCCGTCTAGCGAGCAGCCCTAACATCCCAAGTGATGGTTACGTTGGTGACGGGGAAGTCGAGGATTACGTGTTCAACGTGACTGATCCGGGAACCACAATTCAACACTCTAACTACTACACTGCAGCGTTCGAAGATAACTGGCCTGAAGTGGGTGACTTCGACTTAAACGATGTTGTCGTTTACTACCGAACTACCATTATGAGTAAAGATGATGCTGTATTGCGTATGGATATTAGCGGTAGCATCATGGCCTACGGCGCCTCTTACGGTAATGGTTTAGGTTGGAAACTGAGTGGCTTTGATGAGTCGGATGTTGACTTGCAGACTGCCAGAGTGCAGAAAAACGGCGCAACTCGTGTGAATATTTCACCGTTCACGGGCGAAGATAAATCGGTTGCATCACCAGGAGGAGACCTTGTTGTTGTCGCTTCACTGAACTTGAGAAATGATATCCCGATCAACGATGAGTGTATGTTCCACCGTACTAACCCGTCTTGTAATCCGTCTCTTGAGTCTGACCAAATGACGTTCAGTATCTCACTACCGTTTAACGACGACGATCAACCAACGGTGAGTTCACTTTTACCATTGAGTGGTTTCGACCCGTTCATCTTTGGTCCAGGTGAAGGATATTACCATGGTTCTAGTTTTACTGGCTCTCCGGGTAAAGATCTGGAAATTCACACAGCGGATCTTCCACCAACGTCACGTGGTACGTTAGTGAGCGACTTTTACGGTGTGGCACAAGATGATTCAGATCCAGATAGTGGAAAATACTACCGAACTACGCAGAACATGCCTTGGGGTATCTTAATTTCATCTCCTTGGAATCACCCATCCGAGTACATAGACATCAGTGAAGCGTTCCCAGATTTTGCGGAGTGGGCTACTACTGGCGGTTCTTCTAAACCGACTTGGTATTTAAACCCTAACTCAGACAAAACTTGGTCTACTGAAGACTAATTAAGGAGGATTTATGAAACTAACTAAACTAATGCTAAGTAGCGTGACTGTTGTCTTCCTTACGGCTTGTGGCGGTGGTGGCGGTTCAACCACCTCAACGCCAAGTGCAGTAACACCACCGGGCGGTGGTTCTTCTTCAGGAAACACTCCATCGGGAGGCAGTACCGCAGTGACATCAAGCGTTGCACCCGCTCAGCAAGCATTGAAATCGGTCGAGCTCGTTGTACCTGAGGGTTTTGACTTCTCAACCGAAAGAGAAGTGAAAGTGACCGTTGATGTGGCAAGCTCGCAAAGCTCACGAGGTTTTATGAGCCTGTATACCGAGTTCAATGGCGATGTTGTCGACTACACATCACAAGTATTGAGAGTACCAATCAATGAGGATATCGACTTCTCTACAACACTACTTCTCCCTAACCATGTTGAAAAAGTTTGGGTTGAAGTATGGTATCCATCGGCGATGGGCAGTGAAGTGAAACGCTCAATTGATGTCGAAAACGGGCAGGTCGATGTGATCCTCTAACCGCCTTGCCACTGGAGTGAGGGGGTGTTGGCTGAATCAATATCCGATTTTTGTTGCTGTGGTATTGAGTTTGATTTAAAGCTCCCCATTTAGTGTACTTAAGATACTTTGCCGCCATTAGTGCGGCAAAGTTGTTTCTTGTGGCGCTAAAATATAACCACGATATCGAACAATTAAACATGGTTGACATTGTCAACTATGTGTTTTTGATGTATCTTTACCTCTGCGATGTCTCATCTTGCCGGATAACACCATCACATCGCTGTGTGCCTGCCCTAAACAAAGAATACTATGACTAAAAGACAGTTTATTGCCCATTACTTGCGCATGAATCGCACCTCTTATTTGTTGGCGATTGTGTTCATTTTTCTCGTTAACTGGTTACAAGTAGAGATCCCTCGTTATATTCAATTGGCGATAGATTTAATTGATGATGCCTCTTCAACAGGTCACCAACAGCTTCAAACCTATGTTTGGATTGTGGTAGGCATGTCGGTCGCTATGGTTGTCGTGCGCATCTTATCGCGGATCTATGCGTTGAACCCTGGGCGCATCACAGAGGCTGCGCTCAAAAGTACACTGCTACAAAAGCTGAATCGCTTACCAAGTAGTTTTCATGAACGCTTCGCATCAGGTCGTTTGATTTCAATCATCAATAATGACCTTGGTGGGATCCGTTTGATGTTCGGCGTGGGCTTTTTGCAGTTCTTCAATGCGTTGCTTGCTTTGTCGCTGACGCCTCTTTACATGTGGCGTATCTCACCAGAATTAACGCTTTACTCGATTATTCCTATCTCAATCGCTTTTGTGATTTTCCGAGTGGGCTTCAAGCGTATGAAAACACTGCACTTAGAGCACATGAAGCGCCTGCAAAACCTGTCTGCTCAGTTAATGAGTTACCTATCTGGGATTGATCTGATCAAGAGCCAGCAGATGTCACCTTGGGTGAAGGCGGAAACCGAAAAGCTCAATCAACTGTTGCTTGAATGCCGCCTTAAGATCACTCGCATTCAAGTCTTCTTCATGCCGGTGCTCGATTACGCCAATGACCTGATGAAAATTATTATTCTTGGTTTGGGTGGTTTCATGTTGATGAGACAGGAGCTCACACTGGGTGAGATAACCGCTTTTCTAACTTACTCGGTTTTGCTCGCAATGCCATTGATGCAACTTGGTCGAATCGCGACGATTTATCAGCGTGGCATGGTCGGAATTCAGAGTGCGCAAACCATTCTTAACGCCAAAGTACCAGAGCTAGATGAAGAAAAGCTCTCTGAATTAGATGTTGAATCGCTGAAGGGAAAAACGTTCTCTGTTCGCAATCTTAGCTTTAGTTACACGGGTGAAGAACGCTTGATCCTTGATGACATCAGCTTTGATATTCCTGCGGGTAAAAAAGTGGGTGTGCTAGGCGGAATCGGAGCAGGTAAAACGACATTAGTGAACTGTTTGAATCATCACCTAGACGTTCCAGAAGGCTCAGTGTTCCTTGGTGAAAAAGATGTCACTAGTTTCTCGCGCAGTGATTTACGTCGTTATGTGAAAACCGTTACTCAAGACCCTTACCTGTTCTCAGCGACTGTCGAAGATAATATCCGTTTTGGTAGCTTGGATACTGATTTGGCCAAGAGTCAAGTTGATGAAGTATTAGAGCTTAGCCAATTGGCCAGTGATGTGACTCGCTTTGAACATGGCGACCAAACCTTGGTTGGTGAGAAGGGCATCATGTTGTCCGGTGGTCAGAAGCAGCGCTTGAGTATTGCGCGTGCTCTGCTGCAACCAACCGACTTAATCATCATGGATAATGTGCTGTCTGCGGTCGACTATGAGACAGAAAGAAAGATCTTAGAAGGCTTGTTTAAACGACTGGAAAATCAGTCGGTTCTGGTAGTGTCACATCGCGTCAATGCCCTTGAATATATGGATGAAATTATTGTGTTGAATGAAGGTAAGGTAATTGCCAAGGGCGACCATGCCACGCTACTCAAAACCTGTCCTTACTACTATGAGACATGGCAGCTACAACAGAATGAAACGGAGGCCGCAGCATGTTAAAGGGTGTTGATCTCAAGTACCTCAAGCACTTTTTTAAGTTTGCTAAGAAATACAAAGGCTCTGCCATTCTGGGTATTGCGATGCTTCCGCTGTCGGTCATCACGAGCTTGTTGTTTCCTTGGCTGATCATTCAAGTGATCGACGTCCATCTAAGTCATGGTGATATGGATGGGTTGCTCGAGTACGTTTTCTACTTAGTTGCCGTGCTGGTGGCGAGTTACGTGGTGGATACCACTTATTCGTATAACTTGCGTAAAACAGGTCAATACACGATAACTGACATGCGCTCTGTGTTGTTTGCTCGCGTGCTTAAACTGCCGCGTAGCTATTTTGACAATACGCCAATAGGTGTCACGCTTTCGCGCTTGACGAGTGATTTAGAGACCATCGGCGAGACCTTTGTTCAATCGGTTGTCGGTTTAGTGAAAGACAGTATCAACACCATTGCTTTGTTGGTGATGATGTTCTTCATTGATTGGCAGCTGACGTTGATAGTATTGATCATCATGCCGCCCGTGATGTACTTAACGGTGTACGTGCGAAACCGACTTCGTGCTCTGTATAAAGTCACGCGTTCTTCACTTGCTCGCGGTATTGGCTTTCTACAAGAAGTTCTGTTTGGCATGAAAACGGTTCAGATGTACCGAGCGGAAGAACAAGTCGAGCAGCGTTACCAAGGCTATACCGATGAGTTTTTGAAAGCGCAGAAAAAGATCAATAAGTACGATGCGATTCTGTTTTCGTTTATCTCTGGCATTACCTCAATCACTATCGCGATCATGATTTGGTACGGTTCTGGACAAGTGATCGAAGGGGCACTCACCTTGGGTGTGCTGATTGCGTTCATCAACACCTTAGAGAAAGTGTTTGTTCCGATTCGTGATTTCACCTCACAAATTGCTTCGATTCAGAGCTCATTTGCTGCGTTCGACCACATCGAAGAGCTGTTTGTTGAGCCGACGGAAGAAGAAGGTCGCAACTTACTGCCATCTAACAAGGTTCAAAAACAGCTCGAACAGTTTGTGACCTTAGAATTTAAGAACGTAAGCTTCCGCTATAAAGACGACGCTCCGTACGTTCTAAATAATGTTTCGTTTGTATTGGAGAAAGGGCATCAAATCGCGCTTGTGGGTTCGACTGGCTCAGGTAAGTCTACGATTCTGCGTTTAATATCTAAAACCTATCAAGACTATGAAGGCAGTATTCTGCTTAATGGTATCGAGTTGTCGCAGATTTCAAGTGAAGACTCTGCTCACTTGTTCTCGATGATGATGCAAGATGTGCATCTATTTGAAGAGACGATTCAGTTCAATATTGCACTGGGTAAGGAACATCTCTCAAGAAACGAGGTTGAGCAAGCTGCGCGTTATGTTTATGCGGATAAGTTTATCGAGCAGTTGCCACAAGGCTATGATTTCCGTTTAGAGAAGAATGGTGCCAACCTATCTGTAGGGCAAACGCAGCTTATCTCCTTTGCACGAGCAGTCGCACAAGGTGGACAACTGATGATGCTTGATGAGGCAACCAGTTCGGTAGATTCCATCACCGAAGACTTGATTCAAAAAGCGATGCAGCGCCTGTTCAAAGAAAAAACCGTGATTGCAATTGCCCACCGCCTCAGCACTGTTCGCCACTCTGACACTATTCTGGTATTGGAAAAGGGTGAAATTGTTGAACAAGGTAATCATCAACAGTTGGTCGCACATAATGGCATTTATGCCGGCTTGTTGAAGGAATCAATTGTGGAAACGAGAGACTCTCAAGTAACGGTTGCCTGATCACCTCAAGTCAGGTCTAGCGTTATCGATAATATGGATTGGTGTTACTTATGTTTCACCAATTTCTATTCTTTTCTAGTATTCCCAGTAGCTTAGGGAAAATAAAACATATTTTACGATCATTAATATGTTATGATCTCCCTACTACTAAAGGGGTGTCTACGGGCATCGGGATGTATGCAAGCAAGAAGAACCGGCTTGTGTCAGTCACTTTCTGGCGAATATGGAATCGAAAATGTTGTTGGAAGAAGTTGTAGAAATTATTGAATTAACCGACTCAGACCATTTATCTCAAGCAATGGAGCTGTTTAACGAGCATGGTTTTGTTGATGCTGAGTCTTTGCCTTTTATGAACGTTGTGTTCGAAACCGCACCAAATCAGCTTGCGAAGAAACTGTCGCAAATTGGTTTTAAAGGTTTAGTACAAGTCGAAAAGAATGAAGACGCATCAGGCTTCACCATTATTGATGCTGACCGCGTTCTACTAAAAGATTCTGCTTAGTTGAAAGATTCTGCTTAGCCGCAAGATTCTTCTTAATGACAAGAATAAGATTCAGCTTAGTGAAAAGACTCTATCCAGTTCAGTAACACCCGTTATGATTATTTGAGGTTAACACAGTGACAACAGCAACCGTTTCATCAACAGAGCAACACATTTCCAATGAGCATGCGCTCTTAGGTGCATCGTTATTAGCGTCTCAAAAAGTTGAGTTGGCTCTGTTCAGTGTTATCTCTAAATTGGCTAAAGCGTTACCGAAAGAAGCACAGCAGTCACTGGATTTGGACTTAGATACCTTTCTAAGAGAGAAACCAAGTGAGCAAGCCTCTACGTTGAGCTTATATGAACAAACCTTTGGTGAGCAGCTTCCGTTAAAAACAAACGAACTTAACGATTTTATCTACCACAGAAATCTTGTGACTCGTGGCTTTTGGCGAGTGACTGGCGCTGATGTGAAAGGTGGTGAGAAGCTTGCTAACCCAGAGCTTTATTTAAAAGAGTTCTTAGCCAAATGCGAATATTGGCAAGTGATGATAGATACTCACAGCAAGTAATCAAATTGAAAGAAGAAAGCCATAGCAACAACCATGCTGTGGCTTTTTTTTGTGTGTAGGAAACTCGAGCGTTAAGAATTAAGCTTTAATGAGAGGGTTTCAAAGCTAGAGCATCATCTTTAATACATAGTTCTTAGAGATAAAGTGGTGCTTAAGGGCTGCGCTAATATGCAGCACAATTAAACAGGCTAGGGCAATACAACTGGCACGGTGTAAATAGAAAAAGAAACCGTTGATTGCAGGATCGGTTATTAGATTATCGACGGTGGTTAGCCAAAATAACGAATAAGGCTCTTTTAGCATCAAATAACCGGTACTGAACACCATGAACATGACTAAGTACATCAAAGAGTGTGCAAGCTTAGCAATGCATTTCTGTCCTTCGGGTATTGAGATAGGCATAGCTGGCGAAGACCGAAAGTGACTCCAGATATAACGGACCACGAGCAATGGCGTTGCAATCGTCGCCAATGACATATTGAGTATCGACAGAAAAGAAAACAGCTCAGGATTACTGGTGACATAGTGCATCACATACCCTGCAACGGTTGCATAGATGATGACGGAAGCCATTACCCAGTGCAGTACACGGCTTACCAAATCGTATCGTGGATTATTCAAATTAACCTCGCTCTGATCGTTATTAATATAAGATTCAACTCGATGCAATAAATCAAATTTCGCTATATTCGCATCGCGAATTAATTATATAGAACAGTATTACTCGGTATTTTTATAATTTAGAAATTAATGATGTTGCTTCAGGTGTTTTATAATTATCAATGATGTTTTAGAGTGTTAATTCCAATACGGACAAAGCAAACTTGTCGACTTCCTAGCTTGTATGCCTATTACGAGATACAGTTAGTTTTAAAAGTAAATATATAAGGAATGTATAATGCTTCGAATCTTATTGATTGCAGTTATCTCGGTGTTCAGCTCGATGAGTTTTGCAAGCGAAGAGGATAAATACTCTGAACAGGAGTATTTGGATAGACCGCTGATGGAACGCTATATCTTGGATGAGTTGAAGCAACTGCGAATGGAACAGCAGGATCTTGAAAGGCGTCTTACCATTCAGATGACAGATCGTGAATTGGCTGTAGCGGACAAATCGCTGAACTACGCCAATGTTACCGTGACGTATTTCTTCTACATCATTGCTGGTGTGGCCTCTCTTATCGCGCTGGTGGGCTGGCAATCACTCAAAGAGTTGAAACACACTACTAAAGAGATGGCAGATCGACGACTCAACGACATTGCCCAAGATTATGAGAAGAAGTTTAATGTTCTAGAGAGGGACCTTAAACGTAAGACTAGAATCATTTCAGAGAACAACCGAGAAATTGAAATCATCAATGAGATCCACAACTTGTGGTTGAGAGCTCAAAATGCTCAAACCGCAGAGCAAAAAATTGAAATCTACGATGAGATTTTAAAAGTTCGTCCGGGTGATTTGGAAGCACTTACATACAAAGCCGATGCGGCCATGGACATGCAGGAATACCACTGGGCGATGAGCTTATGTAACCGTGTGTTAGAAGTGGATGATCAGAACGCCCACGCTTTGTATCAACGAGCTTGTGCTTATGCAAGGCTAGGTGCTGAAGGTCAGGCGATAGACGACTTAGAGCGCTCTGTCGAAGCCAGTGGTTCAATGCGAGAGCTATTGGCCGATGAACCTGACTTTGAGATGTTACGTGGCCTAGAGCGTTTTGAGGCGCTTCGCGAAGAATAAACGTTTGGTGACGTGGTGGGTTTCTTAAGCCCACCATATTTTTATGCTTTATACGGAACGGTTTCTTACATTTCGTTTGTTTTTTTGAGCTGATTGTTATGTTATAACACCTTATAAGTTCCTTGTTATAACCGTTAAGTATTTATGAAGTACCTCCGTATTAGCCTGATTGTTGTTGCTATCAGTGCATTTTCACTTGCTGCTTTACTCTCTTTTCATCCTGAACCAGAAAAAGAAATTGTAATAAAAGTCACGCCTTATCAAGAACTGCACACGGACGCTGAGGAACAGGCACCCCCACAAACCAATTCGAATCCAATGATCAAAATTCACTA
Organism: Vibrio pomeroyi; assembly: GCA_041879425.1. Taxonomy (NCBI): domain Bacteria; kingdom Pseudomonadati; phylum Pseudomonadota; class Gammaproteobacteria; order Vibrionales; family Vibrionaceae; genus Vibrio; species Vibrio pomeroyi. The sequence continues at coordinate 1,793,692 of CP090855.1, forward strand.
CTTTGTGAAGGTCGGGGATACCCTCAGTAATATATTCGAGTCATGGAATCTGCCTTATGAAACGGTTCATAAGATCATGGAAGCGGATCTTGAATCTTTGAAGCTCGATACGATAAAACCTGGTGACCACTTAGAGTTACTTGTCGATGGTGAGTCCAAACAGCTCGTAGAGTTGGTTTTCCACGAAAGCCTGGTTGAGCAAGCTGCTTTTTCCCGAAATGATGATGGAAGCTTCAGCTATCAGTTCCACGAGATACCAGGTGAATGGAAGGAAAAACTCTATGCGGGCAGTGTCCATGGTAGCTTTTCAACATCTGCATACAAAGCAGGACTTACCACTGCTCAGATAGCTAATATTACTCGCACGTTGAAAGATAAAGTTAACTTTGCTCGTGAGCTAAGAGCAGGTGATAACTTCAATGTACTGGTTAAAGAGCAGTACACGAACGATCACTTAACGGGAAAAACAGAAATTCAAGGCATCTCTATTCAATTGAGAAACCGAGAAGTGGCGGCGTTTTTGGCACCTGATGGCCTCTTCTATGACCGAGAGGGTAATAGCCTAGAGCAAGCGTTCGATAGATACCCTGTAGACAGAAAATTCCGAAGAATTACCTCATCGTTTAACCCTAAACGAAGACACCCAGTGACAGGGCGAATCTCGCCACACAATGGTACTGACTTTGCGACGCCTGTGGGCGCCCCTGTATACTCAACCGGTGATGGCCGTGTTGTAGCGCTTCGTGACCACCCTTATGCCGGGAAATATTTGGTGATTGAACATAACAGCGTATACACGACACGTTATCTTCACTTGAGCCGCTTCCTCGTTAAGAAAGGTCAGCAAATTAAGCGAGGTCAGAAAATCGCGTTATCGGGTGCAACTGGCCGTATTACAGGTCCTCATTTGCACTTTGAAGTCTTGGTTCGTGGTCGAGCGGTCGATGCGATGAAGGCTAACTTACCGATGGCAAGCTCGATTATGCCTAAAGATAGGAAAGAGTTTTTGGCTCGAATGGCCTCTTTTGATGCCATGCTTTCTACGCCAGTTGAACGGGCGAGCTAGATATATTCAAATCTAACTTGGCCAACGCATACAATCACGCCCCTTAGCTAGCGATTTAGCTAAGGGGCGTTTTTTTATAGAGAATCACATTATTGGTTTCCAGACCGCAAGGCTTGGTGGTTAGCTGGACTCAGAATCAACCAATAATCAATTAAGCAACAACCACCGCAGTACCGCTTGCAGACACCATTAGCATGCCGTTACCTGTGCCAAGCACTTCATAATCGATGTCGACACCCACGACGGCGTTTGCTCCGGCTTCAATGGCTTTCTGCTCTAACTCTTTGAATGCATAGTTGCGTGCTTTCTCGAGTTCCTTTTCGTAGGTGCCAGAACGTCCACCAACAAAATCACGAATACCAGAAAACATATCCTTGAATACGTTCACCCCTAAGATAGCTTCTCCTGCAATAACCCCTTTGTAGTCGACAATGCGTTTACCTTCGACAGATTGTGTAGTGGTAATAATCATAATGGCCTCTGTATGTTAGATGCTTTGTTATTAGCTTATTTATTACTAGTTGTATTGTTGGGTGGAACATTTTTATTCTTGCATACCACCGCTGAGTTTTGTCTCTGAGCGTGTGAATTCATGTCTCAACCATGTTCTCAGTTTTAGCACACTTTCTTGTTTTAATTTGTTTTTTGGGCAAACAAAATAGAAATCTTGGTGTGGGTTAGCCACTGGATCGCCTAGCTCTACCAGCATGCCGTGGCTAATGTCATCTTTCACAAACAAGCGGTGAGTGACCAATACACCAAGTGACCGAATTGCTCCTTGCACAGCTTGAATCGAAACATCGAATGTCAAGTTACTGTGGAAGATGGGCATAGGGATTTGGTAATGGTCGCACCACACTTGCCAGTCATGCTTTCGCCTAGGGTTAAAGACACCAATGGTTGGGTTTTGTTTCACGAGTTGTTCAACGCTTAATCCCATTTGGTTTTTCAATAGTGCAGGGCTGCAGACTAAAACCAGATCATCATCGCCGAGCTTTTCGCTGTAATACTGATCCCATTCATTCGGTTTGCCGTGCACAAGGGCAATATCGACGCCTTCCTGCTCGATATCAAAAGGGCCGGTCAAGGTGGAAATACGAATGTCGAGTGAGGGTGCAAAAGCTTGGAAATCGGGGACACGGGGAATCCACCAGTGCATTGCGAGTGAGTTCACCATGTTGAGAGTGATGCGATGATCGTTAGGCGTTTTTGCCAATTCTTCTGTGGCTTCGATTACTTGTTCGAGCGCGGGAGCGACCTTTCGATAATATCGCTTACCTGCAGCATTAAGCACAACACGGCGACCTACACGTTGAAACAATGGCTTGTTGACCAGTTGCTCCAGTGACTTGATAGCTTGGCTTACCGCAGAGTGACTGACGTACAACACCCGAGCGGCATCGGTCATGCTGCCAGTTTCAGCTACAGCAATGAAAGCATAAACGGATTTAAGAGGAACGAGTTTCTTCATTGGTAAGTTTTCCTTACAGTTATAGTTAATATTACTCGCTATTTTTCATCACGTCACGCCTCTACAATGGGTGTCATAGGAGGTGATAATTATGTCTGATATTACCAAGGCAACGACTTTCATGTTGTTGTCGACGTTCAGTTTGTCTTTAAGTGGCTTAATGGCTAAGTATCTATCTGAAGCGATGCCCATTTCGTTGTTGAGTTTTGTGCGCTTTTTCCTACCCAGTCTGTTTTTATTCTTATTCTTGATGTTTTACAAAGTGACCAAACCATCGGGAGATATGTGGAAGCCTTTGGTGATGCGTGCAATCTTTATGGTGGCATGTCAGTGGTGTTTTCTCACGTCATTGCAAACCTTAACTTTAGTTGAAGGCGTGGTGTTATTCAGTACAGGGCCTTTGTTTATTCCGTTGTTAGAAAAATTAATATTCGGAACTAAGATTCATACAACGACCATTGTTTGTTTGGCGATAACCTTTGTTGGCGTAGTGCTGATGGCAGGGGATTGGTCGCAGTTTGAATTTGGCTCAGAGTTCTTTAGACCGGCCCTGTTGCTGGGCTTATTGGCAGGCATGTTTAACTCAGGCTCACAAGTCAGCTTATATCGAGCATCCAAGACAAGCCTTTCACCAGCAGAGTTAAACGCGTGGACGTTTTTAGTTGCGGCAATCATTGTGATTCCTATGGTTGTGTTTACTTCAATATCAGAGGCTCCTGAGGTAATTGAAAGCACAGGCAGCTTATCGGCGTTGTTGTCTTTTGATGACTTACGTTGGATAGGGTTGGGTGCACTTGGGTTGGCGCTATTCACCATCAATACGCAGATCTTCCGTTCGAAAGCATACAAGTTGGCAGACAGTGGATCTCAATTGGCTCCGTTAATTTTTACTAACATGCTGTTTAGCGCATTATGGCAGGGCTTGTTCTTTGATGACGTGTTTTCTACTCAACAGATGATTGGCATTAACCTCATTGTGGTTGCGAGCATTAGCAATACGTTATTGGCCAAAAGACACAGCAGAGCGAAAGCCAAGCAGGCACCGCGAGCTGCAATGACGGTAGCGAACGCTACAGCGTTGGATTCTGCCGCGAAAAGCTAAACGTTGAGCTTATGACCTAAAAACTAGAACAAAGAACAAAGAACATAGAACCTTAAGCCTAAAATCTAGAATAAAGAGCGTATGTACTCTTTCACTCGTTCAATGTGCTGGTTCTGATCAATCTCACAGCGTTGGTTAGCTTCAAGGAATCGCTCAGCGTATTTGTCATAGATTTTGTTTTCTAAGAACAGTAGATACAGTTTTGGATCGATATGACCGCTGGTGGCCATGTCGGTCATGATGTTGAGTGATTCACTGAGCAGCTTGCCTTTTTTGTATGGGCGATCACTGGACGTGAGCGCTTCAAACACATCAGCAATCGCCATCGCTCTAGACGGCAGAGGCAGTTGGTCTTCGTTCAAGCCTCTTGGGTAGCCTTTACCATCAATGCGTTCGTGATGCCCGCTCGCGATATCTGGGATGTTCTTGAGGTAAGAAGGGTAAGGGAGTTTGTTCAGCATGGTGAAGGTTTGAATAATATGGTCGTTGATCATAAAGCGTTCTTCATCGTTTAACGTGCCACGACGTACTTTCAAATTGTGCAGTTCACCTTGATTGTATTTGACCTCTCCCGGCTTGAGCACAAACGCTTCTTGCCACAAATCTGCAGGGTTAAAGCCATTGTCCCAAGGTATTTTGTGCTCGGGTTTGTCAGCAAGTAGAGGCTCCATGATTGGCAAAGTCTGTTCTGTATTTTCTGGCTTAGTTTGACCTTTCTCTGTCGTGTCTTGTTGTGTACGGAATCTCTCTTTTTCAGACCAAGATAATCCGAGTTGGTCGTCCAGTGTGCGCTTCCATTGACGTTTAGCGATTTGATCCAAGCGTTCGAGTTGCTCTTCTGTCATCGATTCGCCACCGAGGTTGCACTGTGCAACGAAGGCAAACTCTTCATCCAGCTCAGACAGGCTTTGTTCGAGTATTTTAAGTTGTTCTTCTTGAAGTCCACCGTTCGCCATCGCTTTCCAGTAGTCGGTCTCCGCTTGTTGTTTTAGCAACTCAAATCGCATGCGAACTTCGTGGATTCGGTCATAAATCGTTTCTAATTTGGTCGCTTTATCTACCACATATTCTGGTGTGGTGACCTTGCCACAATCGTGCAGCCACGCAGCTAACATCAACTCTTCCCATTGCTTACTATCGAGTGAAAACTGAGGGTAGTAACGGTCATCATCAATGGTTGCTTGAGTCAGCCATTTGGTGAGTTCAGGCACTCGTTGGCAATGTCCGCCAGTGTATGGCGACTTGGTATCTATCGCAGAGGCTATCAACTCAATAAACGCGTTGAGCATGTCTTTTTGTTGCTGCATTTGGTCGATGTTGTCTTTAGCGATTTCGGCAAAGCTCAGCAGCTCGCGTAAAAAGGCGTGTTTGTCTGCCTGCATCTTGGTAATCGGTCTTTCATAGCCAATCGCCACAATGCCCACCAACAGCTTTTCACGGTTTAATAACGGGAACAGATACAGGTCTGAATTGAAGATAGAATCCTGATAATAGTTAAGAACGTTATCTTCTCGATTAAGGTGGATCGTCTCTCCAGATTTAAGCTGACACAGCAACCACGGTGTATGCTTGATGAAGTCATTGATGTCGGCTTTGAAAGGTAAAATCGCTAGGTTGGCTGCCGTATCAAACACATCCTTTTCTTCAGATTGGGTAAACAGCACGATGGTTTCTGCTTTGGTGATCAAGTAGCTTTGATGCGCAATGTTCTTAGCTAAAATCGAGAACTCCTGATTACCCGCGGTGTCCCGAAGTAGTGCTATCAGATCATGAAGCGTGTGCTCCATTAGCTCGATAGAGTGGGCGAGGTTAGCTACTTCTTTGATCATACTCTTGGGATAATGGGTGCGTCTGAAATCAAACCGAGCGATGTTATCCGTCAGTTGCATCAAGGTATTGAGCGGTTTAGATAAGCGATTGGCAACCAACCACACGATACCGAAACAGATGAACAACATTCCAATCGCAACGGCTACTTGCTTGTCACGCATTGAGATAAGATCAGAAAGCAGTTCATTGTGCGGTGTTGCTTCAGCTAGGTAGAGAGTCACATTCTGTGTCAGTTCTACAGGCGTTAAGGTTAATGCCCATGTGTTTAGGTTGTACTCAACGTTTTTCAGGTTGAGATTAAACTTCTCTTCATCTGAGATTAGCGGCCCTAAAACGGAGGACTTTAACGCCTCTATTTGTTCTCGTTTTGGCACGTTAAAAAAACTTTGGTCTTGTTCACTTCCCGACACTTTTCCTACGCCTTGACCATCATTGCTGTCTTTACTTTCAGGACGTAGTTTTAAGTTAGATACCGATAAATAAAGTTGATGCTGACCGAGAAGATTAAAGTGTTGATCGAACAGTGCCAGTCGAGTTTGTGGAGAATAAGCGAGTTCACTGATTTGAGACGAGAGTGATTTTAAGGTGAAGTCGGCACCTACCACATGCTTGCCATCTGCCGAGCGCCTAGAAAGCGTAATACCGTTGGTTTGCAGGAAATAGAACAGATAGGGCTCAGAGAGTTGTATTGAGCCGTCTGGCTTGGCGTTACGAAACCAAGGTCGAGTGGTTGGATTAAACTTGCTCTTGGCTTGCATGGTGCTGATCACTTGGTGCGCACCATCTAAAAAGGTAATGAAGTTTTCGCCATCTAGATTGGTACTGCTGACCATCATGGTC